>CAMAYX010000263.1 GCA_945862405.1 Legionella genomosp. 1 | reverse complement strand
AAACAGCTACCAGAAGCGGTATATATTAACCCTCCACAAACAATCGGAATTTCAAAAAATATTGGACAATCGGAGGCTATTATGGGAGCATAAAATCTTATGTAGTAATTCTAAGATTTTGTCTCATTTTTCCTGACACATTCCGATGTGTTCAGATAAACTCATTGAACTTGATAAGGTCAGAGTAGAAATATTGGTTAAAGATAAATATTGATAGTTCTGGAATAGATGTTCCTTGGCTATGTTGCTATGAGCTAAATCCAATTCTGTGATGTTAGGAGATAGTGAAGCCATTCTCATAAAGAGAACTGCTATAGTATCTGTTCCCACTTCTTGTAGACCTATTATCTTTAAGCTCGATTCATCAGCAGAAATGGATAGCAGTTCAAAGTCTAAATCGAAATTTGGTTTAGCAAAATTGATAATTTTCATAAATCCTCTCTAAGTAATCCCAGTTAGACAATATCATGTAAACAAGTAACCTGAACAATACTTTTACTAAAATATTACATATGGTCACATATGAGTTAAATGGGTAGGCTGTATTGTTGAGTTGGGGTATTGCCCCGTACATAAATTATCTTGCTGTCTATGCGTAAACAAACCATACCCGTCCATCATCAATGCCCCCGCTACCAAGCAACTTCCTAATATAGGCGTACTACTAAGCAAGAACGCTGTGGTTAATAGCAAAAGAGCTACACTTGCTGTTGCTAATGCTTGTAAAAAATAAAACTGAAATGAATAATATGAATTAGACATTGACGCAGAAGGTTGCCTACACTACTTCAGTAGCAACTTCTGTTTGAGATTCAAGGGCTAGAGGTTCTAAAGAGGGCGTGGCAATGGGTGCATCAACCACCATATTGTCTTCAGGCGAAACCTGGATCCTGTTCGTGTTTGTGTTTGTTGGCACAAAGGCTTCAGGTGCTAATATGTAATGAACCATTAATATAATGGTTTTCTGCTGAAGGTTAATGGTTCCTGTATGGCGTGACACATCCACATAAGAACTATTTGCAAACAACCAACAAAAAGCCTTGCCATACCTCCCCTTGGTGAGTATAATTGCCCTCAGTTGATGCGGGGTGGAGCAGCCTGGTAGCTCGTCGGGCTCATAACCCGAAGGTCGTAGGTTCAAATCCTGCCCCCGCTACCAATATTTAAGACCCCATTTATGGGGTTTTTTATTATGTGGTTTTTTTGTTTAAGCTTAGTGCTTAACCTTTCCTAGAGAAACATGATACAAACTGAAATTGAGCAGCTCATTGAGCCTACCATTCAAGAAATGGGATACCTATTATGGGGATGTGAATACCTTTCGCAAGGTAGACATTCCTTATTAAGAATCTATATTGATAAAGAAGACGGCATTGGTATCGAAGATTGCGAGCAAGTAAGCCGTCGCGTAAGTGCACTATTAGATGTAGAAGACCCAATCCCTGGTAATTATAGCTTGGAAGTTTCATCACCAGGCATCCCAAGACCTTTAATGCGTCCATGGCAGTACCAATGTTATCTTGGACAGGAAGTACATATTAAATTATTTAAACCTATAGCAGGTAAACGTAAATACACGGGAAGTATTGTTTCAGCTGATGATAATGTACTTGTTTTAAAACTTGAGCATGAGCAGCAGGAATTTCTCTTTTCTAATATTGTGAAAGCAAATTTGACAGTCGAGTGAGGCGAACAATGAGCAAAGAATTGTTATTAGTTGCTGAGGCTTTATCCAACGAAAAAGGGGTAAGTAAAGAAGTTGTTATTGAAGCCATTCAAGCAGCGCTGGAATCAGCAA
This sequence comes from Legionella genomosp. 1, assembly GCA_945862405.1. GTDB lineage: Bacteria > Pseudomonadota > Gammaproteobacteria > Legionellales > Legionellaceae > Legionella_A. Next base: position 1,245 of record CAMAYX010000263.1, on the reverse strand, counting down.
CTCGCAAACTTTCGGGTTTGGAACTAGGCGTTCGTGTCAAACTAGATTCCCGCAGCGGCGAATACGAAACCTTTCGCTTTTGGGAAGTGTTACCCGATGATGAAGTTGAATTTCCTGATCGTCAATTAACCTTAGAGCAAGCACAAGAACGCAAACCGAATATAAAAATTGGCGATCGCATTGAAGAAGAAATGCCATCCATTGAGTTTGGCAGAATTGCCGCGCAGACTGCACGACAAGTTATCATGCAAAAAGTACGTGAAGCAGAGCGCCGTTTAGTGATTGATCAATTTAAAAGTAAGTTGGGTCAATTGGTTTATGGTACGGTTAAGAAAGTTACACGCGATAATGTTATTGTCGATCTAGGCGGGAAAGCTGAGGCTTTCTTACCACGCACAGAAATGCTGCCGCAAGAAATGTTTCGTCCCAACGATCGTGTTCGTGCCTATTTATATGACATCACCGAGCAAGCAAGAGGCCCACAATTATTAATCAGTCGTGTTCGCAAGGAAATGTTGATTGAGTTATTCCGCATTGAGGTCCCAGAAATCGGTGAAAACGTCATTGAAATTAAAGCGGCTGCTCGCGAACCAGGTAATCGTGCGAAAATTGCGGTTAAAACCAACGATGGTCGAATTGATCCAATTGGCGCCTGTGTAGGAATGCGCGGAGCAAGAGTGCAAGCCGTATCAAGTGAATTGGGCGGCGAACGTGTGGATATTATCTTATGGGATGATAATCCTGCGCAATTAGTAATTAATGCAATGGCTCCCGCAGATATCTCTTCCATTGTGGTTGATGAAGATTCCCACACTATGGATTTAGCAGTACAAAAAGATCAATTGTCACAGGCAATAGGTCGTAACGGACAAAACGTTCGTCTAGCTAGTCAGTTGACAGGTTGGACCTTGAACGTTATGACCGTTGAAGATTTCGAAGATAAAAGCCAAGAAGAGTCTACAAAAATCTTGAAGCTATTTACCTCTGCTTTAGGAATCGATGATGAAATTGCGGTCTTACTGATATCTCATGGCTTTTCTTCCTTAGAAGAAATTGCATACGTGCCAAAGGAAGAGTTATTGGCAATTGAAGAATTTGATGAAGAAATTATAGAAGAACTGAGAAATCGCGCGAATGACATTTTACTTACACAAGCATTAACTTCAGGCCCTGGTAATAAAGCTCCAGCAGAAGATTTATTAGCTTTAGAAGGTATGACCGAAGATTTGGCAAAAAAATTAGCAG
>CAMAYX010000262.1 GCA_945862405.1 Legionella genomosp. 1 | reverse complement strand
TGTTGCCACAGGACACCTGATACGGTCTAATTCTATGACATAAGTGCAAAAAATTAACGAATCAAAAAATAGGCTGTGGCATATCCTGATAAAAAATAGAAAGATGGGAAAATCAAAATTTTATCCGTTACAAACTAGCAACGAGGTGTTGCATCGTTATGTTGAACCAAAATACTCTGTGGGCGGCAGTAATGAGTGAAGAGCCAAACCAGATAATGTATTACACCAACGCTCCCGCCTTTAAAAATGTCCTACCTTCTTCTATTTTGGGTTGGGTAAAAAACATGGAAAAGGTTAATGGGGAAAAAATGACCATAATTTACCCTACAGAATGAGGATTAATCCAGTTAAGACTAAAGGCTATGAATAGAAACAAAAATAAGCCCATAGATATGGCAATCCGCCACGTTAAAGCTTTTACGGTACGTTTGGTTTTACCGTCATCACGTACTAGAAAAACTAAACCGCTGCCTAATGAAATTAAAATGGCCAGCATAGCAATAACAATAAATATCTTGATGAACATTTGTTATACTCCTAACCCTCTTGAGAGCTTTTTACCGAAGAACCTATAAAGATGCTAAGTGTACCCTTTTTCCATAGGCGTTTCATCCTAAATTGGCCAATGTTGTTGCTAACTGTAGTTAGTATGGTGTTCTTTATGTGCTTAGGTTTTTGGCAACTACATCGAGCTGAGGAAAAAGAAAGTATACTAAGTGCGCAAGCTAATATGAAGCAACAAAAACCACAACTATGGCATTCTGGGCAACTGTTACCTAAACTCTTTCAACCTCTGCAAGTGATGGGGAAATTTTCCTCCTCAGTCTTACTGTTGGATAATCAACATCATGAGCATCAGTTTGGTTACAATGTGTTATCTCCTTTAATATTAGAAGATAAATCCATTGTTTTAGTCGATAGAGGGTGGGTTGCAGGCGATCCTACCCGAATTTCATTACCAAAAATTTCTGTACCACGAGAGCAAATTTCTATTATTGGTACTGCATATTTTCCTTCCTCTAAAAGTATGGTGTTGGGGGAATTAATTGAGAAGCGGTCTAATAAACAAACTATCATTGAGTCTTTGGACATCCCTGCACTTCGTCAACTTTTGCATAATCAGCTCTATCCGTTTATCATTCGCCTCGATAAAAACGAAGCGAATGGATTCGTTCGCGATTGGGCAGTAGTCTCTCTGCCACCCCAAAGGCATTATGCCTATGCTTTGCAATGGTTTTCATTTGCATTGGTTGTTTTGATTCTATTTATTTCCTTAAATCTTAAGAAAAAACAATGATTAACTCTAAAAAGCTAATAATTTTATTTTGTCTTGCGCTGGTTTTCTTCGCACCAGGTATAGCGGCTTATATCTTTTATCACCATACGCAATGGCTGGGTTCCGCAACCACAAACAACGGTGAATTGCTTAACCCTCCTGTAGAGTTGTCGTTCCTGCAACAAAAAAAATGGAACCTGATCTATTGGTCTCCGGAGAAATGCGAAGAAAATTGTAAAGTTGGAATGGATAAACTAGCCAGAATTCGCCTGGCTTTAGGGCGACGGCTTTATCAAGTGGATGCTTTGCTGCTTGAAAACGATCAGGCACCGGTGTTATCCGCGTCATTTGCTCAGCAGTTAAAAGATCAGGACATGCGTACACGACAATTGTCCCATCAAGAAGCCCAAGCGTTAAAGCCTTGGAGCTCTCACCCTGCAATTTTTATAGCAAATCCTGAGGGCTATCTGGTGCTAAGCTATACTGCGAATGCTGAACCTAAAAGTATTTATCAAGATTTAAAACATCTCTTACACAGCAAAGAGCAATCATGAAAGCGCTGCGGATAATTACAGTTTTGGCAATCATCTTAGCATTTTTAGTAGTGACCTTAGGAGCATATACTAGACTCACAAATGCTGGTCTTGGTTGCCCTGATTGGCCGGGTTGTTATGGGCATATGGTATTGCCATCGGCGGCTGAAAAATTGCAACTGGCGCAAGCAAATTATCCTGCAATGCCAATTGAGAGTCGTAAGGCATGGACGGAAATGGTTCATCGCTATGCTGCAGGTACTCTTGGCATATTGATTTTATGTATTGCTATTGGGGCACTGAGAGTGCGTTTTAAAGGTAACAGACTCCCTATTGCAATCCCTTGTTTTTTAGTTATTTTGCTTGTTTTTCAGGCACTGCTAGGAATGTGGACTGTTACTTTAAAGTTGCTGCCCGTAGTCGTCATGGGCCATTTGTTAGGTGGAGTGCTAATATTTGCTAGCTTATGTTATTTTCGCTGGCAGTTAAGCCATGATTATGATCTTCGCAGCTTGCAACGATCGGGCTTACAGTATTGGGTAGCCTTTGGAGTTATCCTAGTGTTGGCGCAGATAGCGCTGGGAGGATGGGTAAGCTCTAACTATGCTGGTATTGCTTGTGTTGGTTTCCCTCAATGCAATGGCCAATGGTTGCCTACTCTACATTTTAGTGAGGGGTTTAATTTGTTTTCACCGGTGGGGGCTAATTACCAGGGTGGGGTATTAGACAGCAACATACGGGTAACGATTCAATTTATTCATCGCCTCGGTGCAGTAATTACTGCTTTTTACGTGCTATTACTTTCTTTAATGCTGTTTGTTCGCTCTAATAGTAATGTAGTTCGTCGCATGGCTTGTTTTGCAATTCTTATTGTTTTAATTCAATTCACCTTAGGAATTTTGAATGTTGTATACTTTCTGCCTTTATGGGTAGCCGTAGCACATAATGGAGGCGCCGCTTTATTATTGGCAGTTATGGTTAGCTTACTGTATTTAGCTCGGGGAGAGAGAATACATGCACGTTGACACAAGTACACGGTCTTCACTGTGGAACGATTATTTAGAACTATGTAAACCCAGAGTCGTAGCCCTTATGCTGTTGACTGTTTTAGTGGGTATGTATTTAGCCGTACCTGGTTGGGTTTCCCTGCCCATTGTTGCCGCAGGGTTAGTCGGCATTGGCTTTTGTGCTGGTAGTGCAGCTGCCATCAACCACTTAGTAGATAAACGTATTGATGCCATCATGGCTCGTACGC
>CAMAYX010000261.1 GCA_945862405.1 Legionella genomosp. 1 | reverse complement strand
GCAGATGTTCTACGTATACCCCGCCCGCCGTTTTAACATGTTCTAACATAAAAATCTCGCATCAAACCAACCTGTCAATGGTATTATCATCTCAAACCAAAGTCATCTATTCAGGGAATTTGTTTCGTTCACGTAAACGAAACCGTTGGCGCCTCCATTTCTTATTCCTTACAAGATGGGTATAATCCTAAATCCCCCCAGCGAAATGTATATAATATGTTCACAGATGAGAATGAATTGCACAAAATTGCTGCCCTAGCCTCTATCAAACTTGACAAGCAAACTGCGGAGCAATTAGCTCATGATGTTTCTGCGATCATGAATTTTGTTGAAGAGTTAGGTGCTATTGATACACAAAATGTTGCCCCGTTAAGACATCCGCTTGACCTACATCAACGCTTTCGCCAGGACAATATTACAGAGCAAAATCAAGTAAGCGAATTAGCAAAAATTGCCCCTAAATTTGCGGATAACTTATATCTCGTACCTAAAGTCATTGAGGTTGAAAAATAAGATGCATGACCAATCCATTCGTGAACTAGTAAAATCTTTACGCGAAAAGTCAATTTCCAGTGTTGAACTAACCCAACATTTCTTAAAGAGAATAGCAGCAGCCACCGAACTCAATGCCTTTATCAGCGTAGATGAAGAACATGCTCTGGCTGCATCAACACAAGCTGATCGTTTATTACAACAGGGTCAAGGTGGACCGTTAACAGGATTGCCTATAGCTCACAAAGATATTTTTTGTACTGAAGTAATGCCGACCACTTGCGGCTCAAGAATGTTAGAAAATTTCCAATCACCCTATTCAGCAGCCATCGTCGATAAGTTATATACAGCAGGAACGGTTCTTCTTGGCAAAACCAACATGGATGAATTCGCCATGGGTTCTGCTAATGAAAATAGTTATTTTGGACCAGTAAAAAACCCTTGGAATTTAGAATGTGTTCCCGGTGGATCATCAGGAGGCTCAGCAGCTGCTGTCGCTGCAGGATTATCAGTCTTTGCAACCGGCTCTGATACTGGGGGTTCAATACGACAACCAGCAGCTTTTTGCGGAGTAACTGGAATTAAGCCAACCTATGGATTGGTATCACGATACGGAATGGTGGCTTATGCCTCAAGCTTAGATCAAGCGGGTCCAATTGCACGCAGTGCTGAAGATTTAGCGTATATTTTACAAGCCATGGCCGGATTTGATGAAAGAGACCCCACCTCTCACAATGAACCTCTTCCCGAATATCTGAATTCCATTTCTAACCCTTTGCAAGGGATGCGAATTGGTTTACCAACATGCTTCTTTCAGCCAGGAGTTGACCAGGACATTCAACAAGCTATTCAACAGGCGGTCAAAGTACTTGACGACGCTGGCGCTGAAATTGTAGAAATCGATTTAAAATTACAAGACTTTTGGGTTCCTTGTTATTACGTTATTGCCTGTGCTGAAGCATCTTCAAATTTATCGCGTTATGATGGAGTTCGTTTTGGCCACAGAGCAGAAAATCCTGATAGCTTGACGGATTTGATCACCCGCTCTCGCAATGAAGGGTTTGGTATGGAGGTAAAGCGACGAATTTTAACCGGAACCTTTGTTCTATCGGCGGGTTATTTTGACGCGTATTACGTTCAAGCCCAGAAAGTTCGGCGTATGATCCAAGAGGAGCTTGTAACTAAATTAAACAAAGTCGATGTAATTCTAGGACCAACCACGCCCACTTGCGCATTTAAGATAGGTGAGGAAATAAGCGATCCTACTCAAAGGTATTTAGCAGACATTTTTACGGTAGCCGCTAATTTGGCCGGTCTTCCCGCAATGTCCCTGCCCGTGGGATTCAACAGCCAAGGCTTGCCCATAGGAATGCAGCTTATGGGTGGACATTTTAGTGAATCCGCTTTACTGCGCCTGGGTCATCAATATCAACAATGTACTCAATGGCATAAGGCCTCACCTGATAAACAAAGAGGAATATAATGGTTTGGGAAACAGTTATTGGTCTTGAAGTGCATGCGCAGTTAAAAACCCACACTAAGCTTTTTTCAGGCACTCCAATTGCCTACGGCGCATCGCCCAATACACAAACAAGCTTTATCGATGCCGGTTTACCGGGTGTATTGCCGGTTTTAAATCAAAGAGCCGTTGAGATGGCGATTCAATTTGGGTTAGCCGTTGAAGCCGAGATTAATGATTTATCATATTTTGAACGTAAGAATTATTTCTATCCCGACTTACCTAAAGGATATCAAATCAGCCAATTCCAAAGACCAATTGTAAGTAATGGTCATCTAAGCATTATGGAGTCTGGAGCACCTAAGAAGGTTGAAATTGTACGCGCACATCTTGAAGAAGATGCGGGAAAATCTTCTCATGAGAATCACCCTACCTTTACTGGCGTCGATTTAAATAGAGCAGGAACCCCCCTACTAGAAATTGTAACTTCCCCTTGTTTAAGTTCATCGGCAGAAGCTGTCGCTTATTTGCGACAATTACACCAACTCCTACGTTTTCTCGATATTTGTGATGGGAACATGCAAGAAGGCTCGTTCCGTTGTGATGTTAATATTTCTTTACGCCCAAAAGGCAGTGAACGTTTAGGAACTCGTACCGAGCTTAAAAATTTAAACTCATTTCGTTTCATTGAAAAAGCCATTCATTATGAGCAGTTACGGCATCAAGAAATGTTAGAGACAGGACAAACCATCGTCCAGGAAACCCGTCTTTACTCTCCAGCAACTGATACGACTCACTCCATGAGAGGAAAAGAAAGCGAAAACGATTATCGTTACTTTCCTGATCCTGACTTATTGCCGATAAAAATTACCGAGGAAGAAATTGAGCAACTTCGTAAATCCATGCCGCCTTTGCCGCAACAAATTACAATCCGCCTACAAGAGCTTTCTTTAGGGGAAGAAGAGATACAGTTTATACTTTCGACCCCGCACACCCTATCATTTTTTGATGAGGTACACACTTCTACTACAGCTACTGTTAAAACTATTGTTAACTGGCTGCGCGGTCCTTATTTATCAGCACTAAATGATCGAGGAGTAAACTTTGAATCCCCG
>CAMAYX010000260.1 GCA_945862405.1 Legionella genomosp. 1 | reverse complement strand
TAACCAAAACGTACCGTACGACTGTTGGTAAATCAATGACTCGAGGATCATTTAAAAACTGCTTCAAATAGGTATAGACGGATTTTGAATCACAGTTGTCAGGGGTGCCTAGATTGATTAATAGCACACCTATTTTAGACCTATTCATTGAAACTCCTGCTTTAAAGCATCGGCACATTGTGGGTATGCAAATTGATACCCTTCCTCTATGAGTCGTTTGGGAATAACTCGTTGGCCTTTGAGCAACAAACAGTCCCCCATCTCTCCTAAGAGGACTCGAAGGATCACTGCTGTTATTTTTAATAGTAAGGGGCGGTGCAGTGTTTTCGCCAATAGTTTTGCGAACTGTTCTTGGCTTACCGGATTAGGTGAGGTGATGTTGAATGCTCCCGTTAAATCAGGGCGGCTTAGTAAAAATACAATCGATGCAATAACATCATCGATATGCACCCAAGAAATAATTTGTGTGCCATCTCCCAATACACTTCCCATTCCAATCTGAAAGCTTAATGCCAGCTTTTTCAATAATCCTTGGCCTCTTTTCAAGACCACGCCTAAACGTAGGGTTGTTACCGGTATTCCTTGTTTAATCGCCGGTGCTAAAGACTCCTGCCAACGAATGCCTATCTCACTTAGAAAATCACGTGGATTATTAATATCGATAGAGCTGTTTTCATCGAATTGATCTGGAGAGCCGTTTGTTTGTAACCCATAAATTCCAACCGCATTAGCACAAATAAAATGTGGTTTGGCTTTTTGATTATTTAACCAGTGAAGTAATTGATTATTGCTGGCAACACGAGAATGAATCAATTCTTCTTTGACCCGTTTATTCCATCTTGAGGCAGCAATGTTATGACCACAAAGATTAATAACGGCATCATAATTTGTGGCATCTAATTCCAGCAACTGCTCCCAGGTTTTAATGGTAGCCTTTTTTGAGAACTGCTTTTGAAGCACCTGAATATTCCTACCTAATACGGTAATAGTATGATGAGGCTGTAGGGCTTTCACTAACTCTGTTCCAATAAATCCAGAAGCCCCGGCAATAACAATATTCATAATAAACGACCCTTAATTTAGTTTAGCATCCAAAGAACACCATTCAAATAACTTGCAAAAATCAACCACATAAAATAAGGAATCAACATAATGCTACTGAATTTGAAGTTATTTTTTGTGAGAAGAATAGTTATCAACGTCAGAAGCGCGATTAAGATAATGCAATAAAAACTCACAGCAATGAGATGAAAATTAAAAAACAGCGGTGACCAGGCCCAATTCAAAACCATTTGGGCACTATAAAATCCAAGTGCTGTCTTTGCCTGAGGTTGTTGACGATGTTGCCAAAGGTACCATCCTGATATCGCAATCATAGCGTATAGGATAGACCAAACAATTGGGAAAACAATCGCTGGTGGCGTTAGGCTTGATTTATGAAGAGTTTGGTACCAAGTAGCACTATTGACTTGGGATATTGCTCCTAAACAATAGCCCATTATTTGGAAAAAAAGAATCCAAACGATAATACCCATAAATTTTTTTAACATAAATAGCCTCGTGTATCATATAGGTTTTGTAACCCTTCTCGGTAAGTTGGGTACATTAATTTGACGAAGAGCTCGTGCTTTATCTTGACATTACTCACACGGCGGTGATGAGTATAAAATTCTTTTGTCATAGGAGATAGTGTAGCAAGTTCAAACGGTATTTTTTCTGGTGCAGGGATATTGAGTAAATAAGAGGCATAGGCTACTAAACCAGTAATGACTGGACTAAATACAACTCATGTGCAGTTAAACCTAAAAAATAAAATTATGGATTGCAGTACTTACAATAGGTCGGATCCGCTTTTTCCAGATTATCATGTCTTGATTTTTTTTCTTTATTCTCACAGGCAACACAACCCCAAACCTCAAATCGATGCATTAATGTAGGGGCGTCACATAGGCTGCACGATAACTGTTCTGCTGTAGATACAAAAGCAAACCCAGGTGCCTCGCAAGCACTGCAGCAGGTTAAAATGCGTGCGGCCAGTTTTTCTGCTAATGAGGATAACGCCTCCATCCGTGTAGGATTCATCATAGCGCGCATGTCAGTGGCCAAAAGCAATTCATCTCCTTTGGTAAAGCCTATTTTTATTAGGTTATCCAGAAACTCAAGATCTTGTATTCCTTTTCCAAGAATTTCTTTTGAATGACTTACTTGAAGCGTTAGTGCGTGGCTAGGAAAATGTACTGAGCGTAAAAATGACTTTACCTCTGTACCGGGATGCAGTGTCACCATTTTATAATTCGTTTTTGGTGTGACCAGCTGCTCGGCAATAACCCAATCGTTTTTCAAATCAACAAAGACCATAATTTCATGGTCACTGGGAATAAAGGGGAAGGCAGGGTGAGGCCCAAAGCTTCCTTCACTACCAAGAGCTAAATCATAGCCAAAATGCTTCGCTGCGGTTTTTGCTTTTGAAACACAGGTATCATAAGGGCTTAATGTTCTGGCTATTTCGCCAGTAAAGGTACCGAATTGATCGGTATCAAAATCGTGCACAAAGAGTGTGCACGAGAGTTTCTTGAAAAAGACATCGGCAATTGCTTTTTCTTTCTCATGTTTTGAAGCCAGTAAAACCGGCTGATTGGCGTAATACATCGCTAAGCCCCTGTTATTGAATGGAAGTAATCCATACGAGCAACCGAGACATCAGAGACAAACATCACTCCTGAATTATTTTGAAATAAGGTTTTCATCCCCAGAGCAATCGTTGCAATGACTTCCTCAGCGGCCACCACAATAAACATGATTAATGAAGCGCGGTCATTGAATAATATTTTCCCCTCATGAAATCCATGGTGGCCTTTTCCTGAAATAGATCTTATTAAAGTAAATCCTGTAACTTTTGCCTCTTCTAATATGGAAGTAATTGTTTGCTCTTGCTCACCAGCAACAATGATTTCAATCTTTTTCATTGGCTCCAGGTTGATACCTATATCTTTTCGTTCTTGAACTTTAATAATACTCACACCTCGTTGCTAGTTTGTAACGGATAAAATTTTGATTTTCCCATCTTTCTATTTTTTATCAGGATATGCC
>CAMAYX010000259.1 GCA_945862405.1 Legionella genomosp. 1 | reverse complement strand
GGGTAATTTACTCTACTGTACCTACCATGCTTGATTTCATAACGAAACGCGACTCTAAGACTGAAGAATGGTACCTCGAAACTTCCATTTCAGGTAAGAATTTATTAACCACGCCTCAACTCAACAAAGGCACGGCTTTTACGCAAGAAGAGCGTCGTGTTTTTGGCTTGTTGGGAAAACTACCACATCGTGTTGAAACTTTGGATGATCAAGTTAAACGCGCATATTTGCAGTTCTCAGGTTATAGCACGCGTCTACAACAAAATATTTATTTAAATAATCTGCACGATAAAAATCAAATTTTGTTTTATAAGCTTTTAAGTAGTCACTTGGGAGAAATGCTTCCCGTGATCTACACGCCAATTGTAGGTACTGCCGTTAAGTTATTCAGCCGTGAGTATCGTCAACCACGTGGCTTGTACATTGCACACACGGACCAACACCAGCTGGACGAACTCATCAGCAACCGCTCAAATCCAGAAATTGACCTTATTGTGGTTACCGATGGCGAAGGTGTAGTAGGTATTGGCGATCAAGGGGTTGGCGGTATGGACATTCCGGTAGCTAAATTGATGGTTTATAGTTTGTGTGGAGGAATCGATCCCACCAGAACCTTGCCAATTTTTCTCGATGTAGGCACCAACAACCAAGAATTGCTTGCTGATCCTATGTATTTGGGATGCCCGCACCCTCGAATTACTGCAGAAAAATACGATGGTTTCATCAGTAAATTCGTAAATACCATTCACGCCCACTTTCCAAACGCATTTTTACATTGGGAAGATTTAGGTCGTGGGAATGCACGCAGGGTGTTGGACCAATTTCAAGATGAATTGTGCACATTCAATGATGACATTCAGGGTACGGGGGCTGTAACCTTGGCGGCGCTACTAGCGGCTTGTGACATTACGGGAATTAAACTTGAAGATCATCGCATTTGCGTTTTTGGTGCTGGTTCAGCAGGTACTGGAATTAGCGACCAAATTGCGGATGCTCTAATACGCTGTGGGCTAAGTGAACAAGAAGCCTATGCACGGTTTTGGTTGATTGATCGCCAAGGTTTGCTGCTGGAAGACGATCCGGAATTAACCGCAGCACAAAAACCTTACGCTAGAAAGGCAGATGAGCTCAAAGCCTGGGGGTTACGCGATAAGCAGTATGCATCCTTAACCGACACGGTTCGTGCGGTAAAACCTACGATACTAATTGGCTGCTCGTCGCAAGCTGGAGCATTCTCTCAGGATATTATTGAGTCTATGGCGAAACATTGTAAACGCCCAATCATTTTCCCTTTATCCAATCCAGATGAGAAATGCGAAGCCCAACCTGTCAACATCATGGCATGGACTAAGGGTAACGCGTTAATAGCAACCGGAACTTCATTCCCAGCTGTAGAATATCAGAATCGTTTACTGCAAATTGCCCAATGTAATAATGCCCTGGTATTTCCTGGCATTGGGTTAGGGATACTGGCTGTCAGCGCAAAACGTTTATCCAAAGAAATGATTTGGCAAGCAGCACTCGCGTTAAGTACATTCTCACCTAGCAAAAAAGACAGCTTCTTACCCTTATTACCCTCATTGGATGACGCTCAAGCCGTTGCCAAGGGTATTGCCTCAGCCGTTGCCCAGTCAGCCATTGCCACTGGTTTAGCGCAGTGTAACGAAGATGCACATTTAGAAACCGTAATTCACGACATGTTCTGGGAGCCACGGTATTTGCCGTTTCGGAAGAAAAAGGAATAGCGAAGAACCAGTGTCATTCCCGCCTACGCGGTAATGACACTGTTAATTTTCGGGAAACACATCCGTTTTACTTAGACTTCGGTGAAAACTGTACCGTTACTTCCTGTGAAGTCGCTGAATTTGGTTCCCAAGATCGGGCGTAGGTGAATTCTAATTGGGTGGATTGCGGATAAGTTTTACCCTCCACTAATTTGAAGGTATAGACCATTTCCCCACCCGCACCGATGAGTTTGGTGTTTGGAGGAATGAATTTGCTGTCGGCTAATTCTAAAATACTTTGATCGTAGCTTTTTACGCTCCACTGATAACCTGTAGTAGGATTTGCAGCCAATTTTACTTGGAACTCTTTAGTATTGGCAGGGTTTACATACACCGTCATCACATCTGCTCCGTGAACCCAAAAGGAACACACCGCCAATAAGAAAATAATGATACTTCGCATCGAAATTCTCACGCAATTAAATTGACCTTATCTTACTTGGAATTTACTCCACCCGTCCAGCCAGAAGGTGAATAGGCCAATGAATAGTATGCTCATCGCGGCTATCCCCCCACGCAGCTTGCAAATCCTCAATAATTAAATCCAGGGGATTTGCAGAATTTTTCTTTTCATATTCCTTAATCGCGGACCAGGTATTTAAATAACCAAGAAACAACTCTAAATTGAGCTTTTTTTCAATGCTTAATTCCGGTGTGGCCATTTTTGTAAACGGGAACAAGATCGTGCGATACTCTTCGTCGATGTAACCTCTTTCTTTAGGCCAATTAGCTCCTAAAATATCCACATAAAGTTTAGATACAATCGCATCGATGCGCGGATTTATTTTACACAGCGGATAGCACCAAGCTGCAATTGTAGAACCAGATGCAGCAACTCGCCGTACTTCCGTATAAAATTTTTCTAAATCAAACCAATGCAATGCTTGTGCAATGGTAATCAGATCAATTGTTTTGTCTGCGAAGCAAGTTTGCTCTGCAGTACAACAAAGGTATTCAACTCCTTGAGATTTCAACCCAATCGTTAACGGCGAGGGATTAATATCCGTCGCTAGTACGTATAAATCTCGCTGCGCTAATGAAAAAGCAGCTTGGCCTGTTCCCGTCCCACAATCCCATACCACACCATGTTTAGGTGCAAGCGTCATTAAATAATCAAATAAAGCATCCGGGTAAGTTGGTCTGTATGATAAATAATTTTCGCTTTTGTCATTAAAATGTTTAACGTATTCCATCTTATATTCCTACGTAATGAGAATAACTCGGCTCTTATTCATAAGCGCGTGTAAGCAAATTAATATCAAATTTTTTCATGTTTAAAAATGCTTGGGTTATTTGTTTAACTTGTTGATCT
>CAMAYX010000258.1 GCA_945862405.1 Legionella genomosp. 1 | reverse complement strand
TATGGCAAAATCAATGGATGCCCCGTTGAGCTCAATACTAAGTCAACGGAAATCACGACCTATTTGACGGAAGGGTTGGAAACGGGGTTAAGCTTATTGGAAGTCAATCCTGAAGCACGCGTTATGACCGTTTTAGGAAAAAAGAATTTTGAAACAGTTGACCTTTCACGCCTTACGAATCATGTGGTTTTGTGTGTGGACAATGATGGTAAAAAAACGTTTGGTGACATGACTGTTATAACGTCGGCACTCCGAATAATTTCCGCTGGAAAATCGGTATCTATCATTTGCCCAGAGAAAGAAGGCGAGGATTTCAATGACGTATTAATCAAAGAAGGTGTAGCAACATTAAAAGACTATCTAAAAAAAGAAGTGGATGTTAAATCAGTTATCAATACAGGTGTATTTGCTGGTAATAATTTTCATGGTAAACCTTTAAATGAAAAAGTTGATGAGATGGTTCGTGAGCAGAACAAACTATTAATGGTTGCGGTACTAGGTAAAATAGCCGGTATGAATAGTCCTGCTATTGCCCATGCAGAACTATCTAAAAATCAAGAATCATTACGTCCTGCAGTCATTTTTACAAGAGACAATCAACCAACACCAGTTGGTAATAAGGTGTTAGAGCTTGAACGATAATACATAGAACAATCAATTTATATTTTTTGTTATTTCCATTTTGAGTCATCTTTGCTGATAGGTAATTTGTTAAGACCATTATCATCTTCAGATGGCTTGATTTCTTGGTACTTGATAGTTTGAAACTCCCCACAACTTGAATTGATAAAATTGAGTGAACTCTGTTTGCACCTGGTCAGCATGGCATCGGTTATCGTCTCTCCATTAAACAATACCTGCATTCTTAAATGGTACATCATCTGAGGAATAATCGCGTGTATTTGTTCGAGCATTCGTTGAGACTCACGCGCGTGATGTTGGCTATTTTCATCTATTTTTATCCCGCTAATTCGGCACCATTTAACTAATTCTTTCATGGCTTTTCCAGCGGATGGCTCCTCAGAGTAGCCTTTAAAAAGATGATTGTCTCGTGCAATGTCTGTTAAATAGTCTACGTCTGCTTTGGTGAATTTTGCTGATAGAGTGGTCATGATAGTGGCCTTTAAAAGAGGTTTTTGGGTATACTATGGTATATAAGTGGTATATCATAGTATATTTGGTATACTATGATATACCAAAGTAGATTAATATCAACATATATTGATATTAATCAATCGGTTATGTGTTCATGAGAACCATATACTATGGTATACTTAAAAAAAGATAGATTTTTTTTTGGTTTTCTTGGAAAAAGGACTTTCGTTAAAAAAACATTTGAATTCAACGGGTTATGTTTGGTAAAAAGGGCAATTAGACTTGCGTGGTGTGTGGTGGGTTTTATCTGCTGACTCGTTGGTTTTTTTGATGATGGCATCTGCTTTTTGTGCCTTTTCTTGGGTGTTTTTATTTTTGAGCGCGGTGGATTGCGTGTTTGTGATTTTCTTTTTTTCCTAGCAGGTGGATTTACATAATGATTAAACCCTTGGTTTGGTTGTTTTAGACTGCCCACGATTCAAACCTTTATTTTTTCCTTCAAAGTTCAAGCTGTACTGGCAGGTATAATAAATTTTTATAGTCGGTACTAATGGAGTGGCGTGTTATCCCTGTTTGATTCATTTAGGCTAATTTCAATTTTTACCATTGCGTCGTTTTGGTGATTTCATGCTTCTCTGATTATAGTTAATATTTAGTTTGTATTAATCGCTGCATAGTCGTTATTTTTTATAAAAATAATAAACATAAGTTTTTCTGTTTTATAGTTTCATGTTAAAATTAATATCCAAATATACGGGAGCATCAATAATGCCTAAAGTTAAAAGAACGACCTCAGATAAAGAGAATAAATTATTGGAAATAATATCGGATGCCAAAAGAAAATTGGCAATACTTCAAAATAAACAAAAAAATGAACTTGGTGAGCTTGCTTGCAAGCACGGGTTAAATGAGTTTGACTTGAATGTATTGGATGAAGAATTCAAAAAATTATACGTCGCGCTATCGAATAAATGATAAAATTGATTTGTTGCTAGCGAGCATGGATTTTATATAAATCAAGCAAGAGTCGCAGTTAAGGGCAGCTAATGACAGTTCAATATGCCAATAGAGAAGAAAAGGTTTTTACCTTTCTGAATTGATAACTAAAGCGGGAAACTAAAGTATTTTTTCCCCATGAAGCGCACAGGCCATGAAATGGATTTCATTCCATATGGATTTGAAATATATGAAAACCAATGAGCCGGGTGTTTTAATAAAAAATTGTATTCCTAATTACTGAAGTAGGAAAAAGATAATATTCTCTTCAATAGAAAAAATAAAAGTATAGGACATTATATTGTTGATATAAAAAAGGATGTATAAGCTAAAAACACCAGAGCCCCTGTATTGAACGACAATAGGAATCATTGAAACATGAGTGAACTTTTAATTGAACAGTCTTCTTTGGCTGAAACGGTTAGCCAGGTGGTGACGCGTTATCTCGAGTCAGCCGGTAACGATATTATTGATTTACACCAAATGGTTATTGAACAAATACAACCGCCCTTGCTGCAAGCTGTAATGAAGCAATACAAATACAATCAAAGCCGCGCTGCAAAAGTATTGGGGATTAGTCGAGGCACCTTGAGAACGCTACTTATTAAGCATTTTGACGACCAGTACTGCGGTACTAGGCCAGATAAAGAAACCCAATGAGCAAGATGCCATTGATTTCCATGAAACAGATGTCTTTTGATGGGTGCGCAGGGAAGGAAAGCATCTTGATAGAGATTTGATGCTGCTTTAGGTATGCAAATTTTGAGAGAATGTACTAATAATACGCAATTAATTTGCTCTGTTTTAAATCAATAAAGGTTGGTTTATTTCAATTACAAGGTATAATGAACCAACTTTTTGTAAAGTAATTATTACAAAAAAGCTGCTTATTAAGGCACGCGCTCATCGCCATGAAGGCGGTATTATAACTCGTAGACCTTACGCGTTATATAAGTATGAAAAAAATGGAATGCACTAACTTGCATCGTTGCTTTATTTAACCATACTTAAATAATTGTGAGGTATCATTATGCCGTTACCCTTCGTCATTGGTGCAGCAG
>CAMAYX010000257.1 GCA_945862405.1 Legionella genomosp. 1 | reverse complement strand
TGCGATAATTCAGTAGGGATCCAGTTGTAGCGTGGCTTCATCCAGGAGGCTCTCCAATTCTATTAACTTTGCACCGAGCAACATCATACAGCAGGAAACCTTATTGGAACTGACTTGGAAGATAATTAGAAACTAGCAACGAGGTGGATGATTAAAAGTGATAAACTATATCAACAAGCCAAAACGCGATTTGATAAGCTCTTATTTTATTCCGAGCAGATGTCCTCATGAAAGGTACAAAAGCTGCTTTGATGAAATGGGAGCAAATACCGCATGGTGTGCGACTCAAGTTATTAAATAATGTTTGGTGTAGTCGTTGCAGATGTGCTCGTAGTATGGCAGAGGCTCACGTGGTATTAAAACGTGGGGATTTTTTAATTCAAGGCCATTGCGTGACTTGTAATGCAGATATTGTTCGTTATGTGGATATCTGATACGCCATGATTGAGGGCATACATGAAAAAAATTACAAAAATTAAAAGGCCGCATATTGCGACACTCAATGAAGTAACAATTACTCGGAATGGCGAAACGGCTGTTATAGACTATAAAGACTCAGTGGGAGGGGGAGTTAATCTAACCATTGGGGAAGAAATACATCAGATGAGTGATGAAGACATTCTTAATTGCCACAACAGATGTATAGCTACACAACTTGAATCTATGCGAAATTATAAATATGTCGCCACCGAAATTCCCCCAGGTAAGCCGCAAGTTAAGTATTTTGAGCGAGGGTATTATTGGACGCCACGAGGTGATGTTTTACGCTGCCAAGTTGGCAGTGATGATAATCATGAAACAGCTATTTTGATTGATGATCAAGAATTTTCTATGAAGGAATTTGGGAAGATGTTGTCCACTTTTGAAGGATGGGGGATGCGAATTATTTTTGTCCCAGAAGATGAGACCTATAAATCCCCTCCTATTGAAATAAAAGATCCAGCAGAGGATAAAACGGCATCTATCCTGTTCTCAGATGATTTGATTGAAGCGATCGATCATTAATCAATGCATTAAGGAGCGTGATTTTAATGTCTTGGTCTATTAAACAAATCATTGATGAATTAGTACAATTAGGTGAAACCCCCCGTATTGAGGCTAAGCAAGCCAATGATATCGGACCTTCTGTTATGCAAACCATTTGTGCGTTTGCTAATGAACCCGGTTTAGATGGTGGATGGTTACTTCTCGGCGTTTCAGAACCTGATTTCGAATATGATACATTCTGGGTAAGCGGCATCGAGAACGTTGATAAACTCCTGGGTGAGTTGCAAAATAACTGTCGCAATCAATTTGAGCATCCCGTTACCATCGAATGCAAGCACACAAAAATAGAGGGTAAATCGGTCATTGGTGTTTTTGTGCATGAATTCGATCCCAGCGCAAAACCCTGCCGTTTTATCGGAAAACCTGATAAACACAATAAAAGAAAGACCGGTGTTTGGCGCCGAGGAGCTAATGGTGATTATGAATGTACCGAGCGGGAATTAGAGCCTATTTTGATGGCTCGTTCTGGCAAAAGCTATGAGCAAATTACCTTTGATGACGCTGAATATAATGATCTCGATCTAAATGTTATTGTTTTATATCGCAAACTACGCGCACAAGTCAAACCAAATGCTGAGGAATTACAGTCGAATGATGTGAATATGTTGTGCTCCATGCGTTTGTTAACAAAATCGAAAACACTTCCCATTCCGAATATTGCTGGTTTGCTGCTATTTGGCAAGGCATCGTCGTTAAGACGATTATTACCCATGGTGCGGGTAGATTATGTTCGTATTCAAGGCACAGAATGGGTTGAAAATCCAGAACAGCGTTTTCAATATTCGATCGATCTTCGTGAACCATTAATAAGGCTTATTTCTAAGCTGGAAAATGTAATCTTGGACGATATGCCGTATCATTTCCGCCTGGAAGAGGGCAACCTACAACGCTCGGATCAGCCCCTTTTACCACAAAAAGTAATTCGTGAGGGGATTGTGAATGCAATAATGCATCGTGATTATAGCGTGCACCAACCTATTATTGTGACACGGTATCGCAATCGTTTAGAAATTCATAATCCTGGATATTCGTTAAAACCATTAAATGACTTAGATAATACAAGATCACAGTTGCGTAATCCTATTCTTGCAGCAGTACTTTATGATCTGGATTTTGCAGAAACGAAGGGTACAGGTATTCGTACGATGCAACGGTTATTACAACAGGCGGGATTAACAAAGCCTGTTTTTTTATCAAACAGGGAAAGTAATCAATTTACTGCAACATTTCTATTGCACCAATTATTGGGCGAAGAGCAATTGCAATGGTTGCAACAGTTTAATCATTTAAATCTAAGTGACGATGAAGCTAAAGCTTTGGTTTTAGTTAAAGAGATGCGCGCAATTGATAATGCGGCCTTACGTGCAGTTACTGATTTAGATACACTGGCTGCAAGTCAAGTTTTACGCCGCCTTTGGCAACAATATCACCTCATTGAAAAAGGAGGCAGCGGTTCAACTTCTTATTACAAACCAACCAAACAATTTCAAATGACATTGTTAGATCCTGCTGCAAATACGAGTGACCTCCCCCCATATACAAGTGACCTCGATTCAAATACGAGTGACTTCCCTCCATATACAAGTGACCTCGATTCAAATACGAAGGAGTTCTCCAGTTCCCTAAAAAAAGCCATTGATGCATTAACACCGCGGGCACGCAAAGCCCAGCTGTGGCCAATTATTTTAGAATTGTGTCTCCAGCACGCTTATTCAGCAGAACAAATAGCCAAGCTTTTAAAAAGAAAAGTTACTGCATTAAAAACGGGGCATTTAACCCCCATGCGTAAAGAAGCTCTTATTAATTATTTATACCCAGAGGTAATCAATCACCCAGAGCAAGCCTATGTGATAACAAAAAAAGGGAAGCAATGGTTAGACAGGGATAGCCATTAGGCTCTCATTACCTCAAAACCACTGTGGGGATTTTGTGGGGATCAGTCCTGCTTTGTTATGCATTGTAGTGCATTTGTAGTGGGCGGCGGCAATTAAAAATCACATAAAATCAATAGGTTAATAATGAAGTGCCGGGCTTCGAACCAAGGTGTCGGGGGTTCGAGTCCCTCCGAGCGCACCATTTAATCGTTTTAAAATCAATAAGTTACATTTATAAAATTATT
>CAMAYX010000256.1 GCA_945862405.1 Legionella genomosp. 1 | reverse complement strand
AAGATATTCGCAGCAAAGGTTATTCAGTGCAGGATAAGGAAAGTGATCAAGGGCCTGCAACCGAAGCCGATCTGGCGGTAAGTTCATTTTTATTAACCAGCATTCAACAAAATTTTCCTGCTGATACCGTTGTATCTGAAGAGGCAACTCCACCCTCCACGACGCTCAACAACCGAATTTGGTTCATAGACCCTATTGATGGAACTAAAGAGTTTATTAAAGGACAAAGCGACTGGTCTGTCATGATCGGTTTGGCCGTAGACGGCAGCCCAGTTATGGGAGTAGTTTATCGACCGGATGATGATGAGTTATATTACGCCAGCAGCGGCGATGGCGCTTTTTACTGCAGCTTAAACTCTAGTAGAAAATTACAGGTAAATGCGGTTTCCAACCCTGAAAACTCAATTTTAATACAATCTCGAAGCCATAGAAGCGCAGAAGCCGATCAATTGGCAACTACCTTAGGTGTTAGAGAAACGTTTTCTCTAGGTTCCATAGGTTTAAAATTAGGAAAAATCGCGGAAGGCAAAGCCGATTTATATGTTAATTTTTCGGGACGCTGTCATTTATGGGATCTTTGTGGTCCTGAAGCAATCTTGCAGGAAGCCGGAGGCATTGTAGCTCTATCCAGCGGGGCAAGAATTGATTATAGTTTAGATAAAATCCAGCTGCAGAAAAGTTTCGTCGCTACCAATCCAGCATTGCTTACAAAAATTCATCCTTTATTACAGTGAGTAGAATATGGACATTAAAATATTTGCACTTTCATCCTCAAAAGTCTGGGGAGAGCAAATTGTTCAACAATTAGGGTTGAAGGAGTTATCCAAGGTAGAGGAGATACAATTTGAAGACGGCGAACATATGGCGCGCCCAATTCCTGCAGTCAGTGGATCAGAAATTTATATCATCCAATCCTTGTATGACGAACCATTCCACAGCATTCATGAGAAACTGTGTGACTTATTATTTTTTATACGTGCTCTTAAAGATGCTGATGCAAGGCGCATCAATTTATTAGTCCCATATTTAGCCTACGCGCGTATGGACAGACGCAATAAGTCACAAGAACCCGTCACCTTGAGATATGTTGCAGAGCTTCTCGAAGCCATGGGAATTGATAAAATCATTTCACTGGACGTACATAATCTTGCATCTTATGAGAATGCATTTCGCGTACCAACCTTACATTTGGAGGCAAGCGCCTTGTTTGCTGAAGTGTTCGCGAAGCTTGCCCCTAATGACGAGGTAGTCGTGGTATCTCCCGATTCAGGAGGATTAAAGCGCGCAGAACAATTCCGTGCTCTACTCTCCACTAAACTAGATCGTACTATTGAGATGGCGTTTATCAATAAAAACCGGGTTGAGCTTGTAGTTCGAGGTGGTGAGGAAATTATTGGCCATGTGCGTGATCGTACAGCACTCATCATTGATGATATGA
Organism: Legionella genomosp. 1; assembly: GCA_945862405.1. Taxonomy (GTDB): domain Bacteria; phylum Pseudomonadota; class Gammaproteobacteria; order Legionellales; family Legionellaceae; genus Legionella_A. The sequence goes on along the minus strand of CAMAYX010000256.1, from coordinate 1,733 downwards.
TCAGCACAGGACAAACCATACAGCTTGGTGCAAGCTTTAAAAAATCATGGAGTTAACAAGATTTTTGTTTTTGCGACGCATGGCTTGTTTGTTGCCAATGCCAACGCAATCATTGCCGATCCGGCCATAGAGAAAGTTATCATTTCTAATAGCATTGCACCCTTTAGAATACAAAATGATCTTCTGCACGATAAAGTAATTTTAGTAGATGCCACTCCTTTATTCTCCCAAGCGATTAAAAACAGTTTATAACCGGGAAGTTCAATGAATATACAATCCTTAAGGTTTCCTTAAGAATTATCCTGTATACTGACCACAATCTTTTTGTGGCTTTGCATAAGAATGGCGATTTCTGCAGTCAGTGTTCGAGATTTTGTAGCTAATGGTAATGAGGATGACATTGAAGGAGCACCTTCTCATCCCATTGACCAAGGAAAGTTTTCTGATTCGGACCAGCTTTGGTTTCGCAAAACCATGGAATGCGAGAGAATTGCCCGCTTAGAAGTATTGGCACAAGAATTTTTCCGCCTACTCATGCCAAATCAACCTGAAACAAGACTTGGCGAGGATGAATCTACAGGACTTTCCTACGTATTATCGCAAGCAGTCCCTAGATTTCACTCACTTCCTAGAAATCAAAAGCAGAAATTCACCAATGGCGCTTATCGAGGGCTGGGGCTGATTCTCATCATAGCCATTTTTTTACAAGAAATTGATTTAAGAAATACTAATCTTGGTTTAAATGACAACAACGAAGTAATAAAGATCGACGGTGATTGGTGTTTTGCAGCGCTTCGAGATCCTAGTGCCTGGGCAGATCAGCCACGCGATATAAGCCCTGAGTTGATTGATAGCTTACCCTACCCTATGGGTATTCATACTTATCATTGGATTGGACTGGTTAAAAATAGTTTAGCTCAAGTCGATAGTGAATATGTAAATCCTGCTGAATTAAGCCATACCCCTCATTTTCGCGCTGAAATCAATCAAGCAATATTACAAATATTATTAACTCCTGAGGATTATCTAACAGCATTTGTGGAAACCTTCATTGAGGAAGAAGCTTATTTGCACTTGGATTTCATGTTAGCTAGAACTTTGCAACTCAAAGAAAGTGCTTTGCACAATGAGTCATTTAGGGAATACCTGGCCTCCGAACAAGCTTTAATCGATGCAGAAGCACACTTACAACGCATAAAATGCTTTGAAACTCACGGTAATACTCCTATCATTTCACAAGACTGTCATTCCACTATTGGCACCATAGTTCATCAACAGCTCAGAGAACTGCGCCAAAGCGTTTTGGTTGCACCAATCGAGTCACCCCTATCACTGAGCCAAACCATAGAACCCGGAAACCAGAACCTACATGGTTACCAGAGAATTTCTCATTTGGATTTTTAACTGGTTTCTTAGGTACCACTTTAATCACTACTTCTTTAATTTTATTACAAGTTATTGATGTTTTAGCCTTAGGATTTGGCGCACTATTAACTGCTGCAAGCACAGCGGCCATTATACTAATACCTGCATTACTGGTGGGGGGAATAGCTTACTCAATTGAATCTTGCTGTAGTAAGCCAGTTAAACCGCCTACGCCAGAGAAAGCGAGAAACATCCCTGATACGTTTTATGATTTTACAAAAGAAATTCAAGACTTTGAGGATGCCTTGGCAGGCTTGCGCCGCGCCGAAGGTGAGGATTATCGTTCGCAAACATTACAACCAATAGAT
>CAMAYX010000255.1 GCA_945862405.1 Legionella genomosp. 1 | reverse complement strand
TGCTGGATACATTGGTTTAAGTGTTTTGCATTTCAAAGAAACTGCAGTTATGGCTGCAAGTCCTTTGGAGCCGGCGTGGCAATTTCATGTAACCAAGCTTATTAGCAACGATCGTGCATTGTTGATTGGTTTTGCAATCGGTATATTCTTTTCAGTATGGCCCAATGAAAGGGCTAAGAGAATTGCTGAGCGTTTAAATATTTTGGCAAATGGTTTCCTTAAAAAGGCATTTATTCCTTTCTTGCCTCTGTTCATTTTAGGCTTTGTTTTCAAGATGGAATATGAACATATTCTGCAAACTTCGTTAAAAGTTTACGGCCCCATTTTATTATTAATCATTGTCAGTCAATGGCTTTATATTTCTGGTCTTTACTTTATAGCGGCTCAATTCTCATTTAAGAAATTCTTGTTTTATATGAAGAATGTATTACCAGCCAGCTTTACTGGCTTAACTACCAGCTCTAGTGCTGCCTCCATGCCGGTTCTGTTGGTTTCTACAGAAAAGAACCTGAATGACCCACAACAGGCAAAAATGTTGGTGCCTGCGATTATTAATATTCATACCTTAGGAAGCGCAATTGGTATTCCGATTCTGAGTTTAGCTACGATTTTAACCTTTGGCTTACCGATGCCTTCAGTTTCTACCTTTGCTATTTTTGCCCTTTATACTGCGCTCGCAAAATATGCAGTTGCAGCAGTGCCTGGTGGCGTTATCATCGTTGTGGCCCCAATTTTAGAAGCGCATTTGGGCTTTTCTAGCGACATGATTGGGCTTATCACTGCGGTTTACATGATTTGCGATCCCTTTGGAACTACTGCTAATGTAACTTCAAATGGTGTATTTCCGATATTATTCACTAAGTTGCATGCAAAATTACAACGAATCGCTCTGCCAAAATTAAGAGCTGAAGCTAAATCAAATAATTTTTCTAGCTTAAGCGTTGAGTAATTAAATTTTAAAAGAACCATAGTGCAATGCTTTGGTTCTTTATTTGTTCAAATTAGGGTTTTTTTGTACTTGTTTTTGCGGTAAAATAGACGTTTTCGTTTGCCGCTAACATTGACATGCCAGTTTCCCATCTACTATTAGCTGTTCTAGTCGCCATAATTTGGGGAGTTAATTTCCTTTTTGTGAAGATGGGATTAGAAGAAATCCTACCCATGCAACTGTGTGCTTTGCGCTTTGTATTAACGAGCATCCCTGCGATTTTTTTTATACGCCCCCCTAAAGTCCCTTTTCTTTTGGTTGTTAAATACGGGATGGTCATGTTCGTTATGCAGTTTTCCTTTTTCTTCCTGGGAATGTATGCGGGAATGGCGCCAGGTATGGCTTCTTTGATCATGCAGGTTCAAGTGTTCTTTAGTATGTTCTTTGCGGCCATGGTTTTGAATGAAAAACCAACGGTTTATCAAGTGTTAGGTGCGTTAGTGTCCTTCTCTGGTATTGCCCTGGTCGCGTTGCATTTTGATAAAGACATCTCCTTCTTAGGATTTATTTTAATTCTTGCCGCTTCAGCAACGTGGGGATATGGGAACTTAATTACTAAACAATCAAAGCAGATTAACATGATTGCTTTGGTAGTATGGGGTGGGTTTGTCTCGTCCTTTCCGCTAATTGGTCTGAGCTTACTTTTTGAAGGCTATGATAACTTGATTATTTCCTACCAACACTTAACTTGGAAAGGTGTGGTATCCGTTGGCTATATTGTATATGCCTCAACCTGGGTGGGGTATGGCGTATGGAATTGGTTGTTAAGTAAATATCCTATGGGAGCCATAGTGCCATTTACATTGTTAGTGCCAATTTTTGGTATTTTAAGTTCCAATTTAGTGTTGGAAGAACCCATTCAATCCTGGAAAATAGTTGCGTCTGGACTGGTCATGGCTGGACTTTGCATTAATATCATTGTATCACGCTGGCTAGAAGCAAGAAGACGCCTGCGGAATGCGTCTACTTCTTGAAGCCGCGGAGCTGGGCAAGTATTACCCTACTAATTTTTTTGCTCTTTCCCAAATGCGCATTAACTCTTCAAATGAGAGCCCATCCAAGGTCGTAAGTCCTTGTTCTGGCGTTAATTTCTTTACTGCGTTTAAACGTTTCTCAAACTTTAAAAGGGTTTTTTTCAAGGTTTCCTTGGGACTAAAATCACAAAAAACACATAAAGAAAATACCGCATGCAATAGATCGCCAATTTCCTCTTGAAGCTCGGCACGATTCATTGTTTTTGCATCTTGCGTTAGATGTTCATGAATTTCAGTGCATTCACTTGCAATTTGTTCCATAATTTGTTGCGTAGTTTCCCAACGAAAACCAAAGGACGCTGCGTCTTCTTCAAGTTGTTGTACTTTTGTTAATAGATCCATAATTCTACAATTGATTAAAAGAGGTTCACACGATATACCAAACTGCCCAAATACAGCAAGATCTAAGGTATTTCTAAAATGATTTTTCCCCAAATCTCATCTTTTTCCATTAGACGATGAGCTTCTCTGGCCTCACTAAGCGGCAATTTTTGAGCAATTTTAGTTTTTATGGCGTGTTGCGCTAACAGTTGATTGATTTGCAGGGCGGCTTGCTGGGTTTCGGTTAAAGAAGCATTGGTTATGGCAAATCCACGAATGGATGCATCTTTGGTATATAAGTCTCCAATAGGTAATAAGGCCTCGCTACCTGCGCCTCCATGTACGAATAAAACATCATCAACCTTCAATTCTGCCTCACGTGTTAAACCCAGTATTGCAGTAAATGCTGAATGAAACGCACCTACCGCTGCAATTGGATCAACATCCGAAGGTAGTGGGAAAATAGTGGCTGGGTTCACTGCCAGGAATTGCGCGAAGGTTCCTTGCTGGTTTTGAATCCCCTGACAATTAGACCACACTCGCTCCCCAATTTTAAAATGACGTACGTTTCGACCTACTTCAATAATTTCCCCGCAAAAATCGCGGCCAATGACGAAGGGCATGGGCATAGGCTGTCGGTATTTTCCAGAACGTATGTAGCAATTGTAAGTTAAAGAAGTGATAGTCTCTCTTTACTGAGTGAACGATACTATATACCTTTCACTCAGACACCTCGTTGCTAGTTTCTAATTATCTTCCAAGTCAGTTCCAATAAGGTTTCCTGCTGTATGATGTTGCTCGGTGCAAAGTTAATAGAATTGGAGAGCCTCCTGGATGAAGCCACGCTACAACTGGATCCCTACTGAATTATCG
>CAMAYX010000254.1 GCA_945862405.1 Legionella genomosp. 1 | reverse complement strand
GGTAGAGATATTCAAAGAATCATCGACAAAAGCGGCAGCTATTTCCTCTTATTTTTCGAAATTCCAACGGTTTACAGTTTGTTCCGTGAATTAAAACAGCAAGCGAATGACCTGAGTACAGGTACTAATGAAGTTGCATTGGAAAACTTAGAAGCGTTCCGTAATAAACTAGCTGAACTTGTCATGGAAGCGGACAAATGGGAAGACCGCATAGGGCTTAACCCTGGTGTGTTATCGCAACCCATGAAAGAGATCTTAGATCAATTTTACCAAGGCTTTTTAGAACCATTAAATTTACCGTCTCCGCAACATATTGCCCTAGTGACTGATACGTCAGCACTGCATAAACGCATGGCCATTGTAGAGCAACAAATTAGGAAAAGTGAGCAACGCGAGCCTGGTTTAGTTAACAAACAAGAAGTTTTAGAGCATTTTATGTTTTGTATTCAGCAATACAAAAATAATGATACAGCAGAAGATCTTCGACCTTACACTCAACCTCTATTGCAAGCTTATAAAATTGCTCAACCCATTCTTTGTGAGCGACTGAAAGAGTTTGATCCAGATGGTTTTCCTTGGGAACCTGATACAGCACCGTTAGACTCTCTGCTAAATAGTGTGTTTCCACAAGCACCTCTCAGTCATATAGAACGGCTTACGAAAGGATCCATCAGTTACTTTAAAGGTGCTGTGCGAACTGAGCAGTTAGGTCGTGAATTAGCAGCCCATAAAGTAGAGTTTTTAGAACAGCAGAGTGAAAGGCAAACTGCATTCAAGCAGCAGTACGTCCGTCAATATACAGAAGACTACTATCAGAAGAACGTAAGACGAGTCGCCGCTAGTGAGTTCGGTTTGGTGCATACGATTGCTGAATACCGCGGGCTGTTGACGGCGTTTCTTGAAAGCCAGCATACGCAAACTGTAGTAAATTCAGCAGCAAATAAGGACGTCCGCAGAAAATTGAACATGCTGCAAGAAAAGCAACTTGCAGACTTTGAAAGAGCTAATTATCAAAAATTTTATCAATTAGAGCAAATTCATGCTTCTATCGCAGCGTTACAAGTGTATGTAACTGAGGCTAAGAAAGGGATTCAAGAGGGTACGTCAACATTTGAGAGTGAACTTACTTTAGCGCCCAAAATGGCATTGCTCAAAGAAATGGAGACAAGGGCAAATAACGATTCAAAATCGGTGCAGCAACGTATAGACAGCGTCAAAGCAGTTGTTGCTGATCAATGCTTTGATACTAAAATGATGGCTTACCGTCACTTTGAACCTCTTACTTTGGGCTGGTTGAAGCAATGCGTGATGTCTTTATTGGAATTGTTCGGACTTTACTCTCCAGAGCGCAAACAACGCTTAGATCAAATCGTGAAAGCTGCAATTGATCCTAGTGTCGCAAATCCTGCTGCAACACGGTACGGTTTATTTTCCGGCAAGGGGCGAGCCTACAATTTGCCAGTTGGGCAAGTAAATGAGCGAGAAGATAATCTGGAAGAAAATTCTGAAGATAGACCGTACCCAGATCCTATCGTTTAAATGACGGCACTTGCTTAAACGCCCCATACCCCATAAAATCCTACTTTCTTTGCAAAGGCGGGAGTAGCTCATGGGGTGGAATGAGCCTGATGATAAAAATAAAAATAAAGATAAAGATCCCTGGGGCGGAAAGAACCAACCGCCGGATTTGGACGAAGCCTTGAAGCGTCTTCAGGATAAATTAAAGAAGACAATTTTAGGACGGGGAAAATCTGAAGGTGGTGCTGCGCAAAGTAACTCTTCAAGCGGTGGCGGTTTCCTTGGCTTAATGATCGTTCTACTTGCCTTTGTACTTTGGGCTCTCTCAGGTATTTTTATCGTCGACCCAGCAGAACAAGCTGTTATTCTTCGATTTGGTAAATATGTAGAGACGGTAGGACCAGGACCTCACTGGATACCACGCCTTATTTCTTCCAAGGTTGTTATTAACGTTGATCGTGTAGCAGATTATTCCTACACGGCACAAATGCTGACCAAGGATGAAAATTTAGTTTCTGTGGCAGTTGCGGTTCAATATCGAATTGGTGACCTACAAGATTATTTATTCAATGTTGCTGATCCACAGGAAAGCCTGCAACAGGCTACTTCTAGTGCATTACGTCAAGTGGTTGGTAAAACTACGCTTGATCAAATGATCACCGAAGGACGTGAGGCTTGGGGATCAAGCGTACAAGATTCTTTGATTAAAATTCTAGAAAGCTACAAAACTGGAATAGTAATTGAGAACGTGTCTCCTCAACCTGCTCGCGCGCCTGAGAATGTGCAAGACGCATTCGACGATGCAATTAAAGCCCAAGAAGATGAAAAGCGGTTTAAAGAACAAGCAAGAGCTTATGAAGCCCGGGTTGTTCCTATTGCGGATGGTAATGCAAAACGAGTTCGTTCAGAGGCTGAAGCTTATAGCGAGCAAGTTGTATTGCGAGCTAAGGGTGAGACAGCTGAGTTCTTAGAATTGCTGCCGCAATATACAAGAGCGCCTGAAGTCACTGGTGAACGCATGTATTTGGACGCAATGCAGCAAGTACTGAGCAATAGCAGCAAAATCATTGTGGAGAGCAAAGCAGGTAACTTGGTGTATTTGCCTCTGGATAAATTAGGCATTAATCCTCCTTTACTCGAAAGGAATAAGCCAGAAAGCGTTAAAAGTGCAATTAATGGACAAGATGATGAAAGTACATTATTTGATGGCCGTGAAGTCGTCAGACCTACTGAGCGCTTTGGGAGGAACGGTTAATGAATGCAACTAAAGCATTTTTAATAGTCATTATTTTTTTGGCTCTACTGCTGGGTTTGACCAGTGTTTTTACAATAACTCAAGGGCAACATGGTATATTACTGCGTTTGGGCCGTTTGGTTGAGGATGGTAAAACGGGTAAAGTGCGGATCCTAGCTCCTGGCTTGCATTTAAAAACACCGTTTATCGAGAGTGTGCGTTTATTTGATACTCGCATTCAAACTTTAGATATCAAATCTTCACGAATTGTAACTAAAGAAAAGAAAGACGTTATTGTGGATTATTACGTTAAATGGCGTATCGAGGATTTGTCACGTTATTTTAAATCCACCAGTGGTAATCAATTTAAAGCAGAAACCTTATTGGAACAACAATTAAACACCTACTTACGAGCACAATTCGGAAAACGAACTATTTCGGATGTGGTTTCTGGAGGGCGTGATGATGTGATGGAAGTTCTGCGTGAAAAAGCTGAGCAG
>CAMAYX010000253.1 GCA_945862405.1 Legionella genomosp. 1 | reverse complement strand
TGCGATAATTCAGTAGGGATCCAGTTGTAGCGTGGCTTCATCCAGGAGGCTCTCCAATTCTATTAACTTTGCACCGAGCAACATCATACAGCAGGAAACCTTATTGGAACTGACTTGGAAGATAATTAGAAACTAGCAACGAGGTGGTTATGAATTCTCCAGTTTAATTTAACTACACAGTGTTGTTGTTTTTCTCATAAGTATAGTCAGTCATCGCAAAAATCAAGGTTTGATGAAAAAAAATGTAAAAAATATCTATAGCCATTTTTTGCGTTTAAAAAAACGATAGGGAAGCCACGCTGATATCACCATCAGTAATAAAGATACTGGGTATCCAAAATTCCAATTTAATTCGGGCATGTGGTGAAAATTCATGCCGTACATGCTAGCAATTAATGTAGGGGGAAGGAAAATAACTGCCGCAACGGAGAAAATTTTAATAATATTATTCTGTTCAATATTAATCATGCCTAAAGTCGCGTCCAATAAGAAATTCACTTCAGTTGAAATGTAAACGGCATAATCACTTAAAGCGCTCAAGTCTTTGCTGATGATGGCTAAGCGTGACAAAATCTCCTGATTTAATTTTGCTTTTGATTTTTGTTCCAAAAAGGATACTAAACGAATAAATGAAATGAGACTATCCCGTGTTTTAGTACCAAGGACACAATTGGAACCGATGGTTTGTAATAGTTGTTTATAGTTGATGACGTTTGATCCCGAACTATGGCCATTTTTGTGAAAGATTAAATGTGAAATCTCATCAAATTTTTTGCTGACTTTTTCTAAAATATCCGCAAGCCTATCTGTGGTAATTTCTAACAAACTTACTAAAAGATTTTCTGCATCATATGTTGTAGAAGGGGAACGTTTAATTTGTGAAATAAATACTTTAAAAGAATGAGGCTCGATATAACGCAGAGTAATCAGTTTATTCTGTGCAAAAATAAAAGAGACTGCTTCCACCTTGGGCTCGGGAGAATCGGAGTGAGCAATCATGCTTGCGGTCATGTACAAGGCATTATTTTCGCTGTACAAACGACTGGAAGGTTCAATTTCTTCCATCTCAACTTTGGTTGGAATTTCAATTTTGAAGTATTCTTCAACAATGCTTTCTTCCAGTTTACTGGGGCAGAGTAGGTCAACCCATAAGGCCCGATCGAGTAAGCTTTTATTCTTTTTGGTAATGTCAACAGCGGTGATCGATGTTCCCTCTTCCATATAAATTACAAGCATTTTGCGCATCCTTACGTAGAAGCTACGGTCAGTATACGCAAAATTTTTGTTTAAAAAAACGGGTTACAATGCATGAAGATAAAAACTTTGATTAGGCCGACTGCATCAAGGTTTCTCTAGTGTTTCCTTTTATTCAGTTCGGTTTGATATTTATCTAATAAAGCCTCAACATCTGCGGCAAAATATCGAGGTTGCCTGATGGGTGGCATATTCTCTGCTTCAGCAATTTGTTGAAGCTTTATATCATCCAACCAATTCTGTAAAAGTTTAACTTTATCAGGTATTGATAGATCAGGGCCTTTTTCAACCTCTGATGGATGTTTAAAAAAGTTGTGCGGACTAGCAATTTTATATGTATGAATGCTCATATCCTTCCCCTAATCCATTTGGGTCTCTATATTAATTCTAGCTAAAAATCAGTCGACCGTTTGAAATTCTGGCAAAGGCTCTTGTTCAGGGAAAATTTCCGCCAAAGATACCGAGAATCCATTTTCGCGCACAATGCGAGCATGATGGCGGGTTAATTGTCGAGGTTCATCCACGCCGCATGAATGACATAAAGTAGCCACCTCATGAGCCATGTTGTTTGCATATTGAAATACTCGCTCAGCTTTATCTTCAACAACTAAACCTCGTTGGAGCTTTGGATTGTGCGTTGTAATTCCGGTTGGGCAAGTGTTCTTATGACATTTCATGGACTGAATACAGCCTAAAGCAAATAGGAATCCGCGCGCAGAATTTACAAAATCAGCACCGGCACACATAGCCCAGGTAACGTCAGCAGGAGTTACCAATTTTCCACTAACAATAACTTTGATACGTTTTCTTAAATTGTACAAGGTTAGTATATCCACCAATTTTGGTAAGGATTCTGATATGGGTATTCCCATATAGTCCATTAAACTCTGCGGTGAAGCGCCTGTTCCTCCATCTGAGCTATCAAGCGTTATAAAGTCCGGGGCAAAAATAAGCCCACGTCTGTGTATGCTCATGCAAAGCTGATGTACCCATTCATAATTACCAAGCACAAACTTACAACCAACCGGTTTGCCCGTTATACTGCGTATATGCTCTATAGAATCCAATAACTCTTCTACATTACTAATATCAATATGGCGGTTAGGGCTAATTGAATCGACATGTACAGGAATGCCGCGAATTTCTGCGATTTCCTCAGTTACTTTAATGGCGGGAAGTAAACCTCCCTTGCCTGGCTTTGCACCCTGACTTAATTTGATTTCAAACATTTTTATGCAATCTTCGTTGGCTAACTCCAGTAAACGTGCGTCGGAAAGTTGGCCGCTTGCATCTCGAAATCCATATTTTGCAGTACCTATTTGTGCAATCACATCGCATTTGCTTTCAAGATGGTAAGGCGATACACCACCTTCGCCGGTGTTAAGCCAACAACCTGCCATTTTCGCACCTTTTCCTAATGCGAGAATGGCAGGTTTTGAAATGGAACCATAACTCATTGCCGAAATATGAAATATATGTGAAGAATTGTAAGGTTTTCTACAATGAGGGCCAATGATAAGTGGTTGTATTTGTGCTTTATCAGTACCTAAAGGTGGGAAGGGAGCGCTCACGAAATAAACGGTTCCGGTGTCGTGCAAAGGGCGGGTTGAACCAAAACCTACAGTGGTATCAACATTTTTTGCAGCTCGATATACCCAGCTTCGTTGGGCTCTATTAAATGGGAGCTCGTCACGTTCGCCAGCAAAAAAATATTGGCGGAAAAATTCGCCTAAATACTCTCCGATATAACGAAAATGCCCAATAATGGGATAATTTCGCAAAATGACATGTTTCTTTTGTGTTCTGTCCCAAATGTAGAGTCCGATGAGAAATAAAAAAAGGCCTGTTCCAAAAATCAGCCAAATTAATTCATCGATTTCCCATGCACGAAATAAAAAAATATCCCGCTGTCTTACACCTCGTTGCTAGTTTCTAATTATCTTCCAAGTCAGTTCCAATAAGGTTTCCTGCTGTATGATGTTGCTCGGTGCAAAGTTAATAGAATTGGAGAGCCTCCTGGATGAAGCCACGCTACAACTGGATCCCTACTGAACACCTCGTTG
>CAMAYX010000252.1 GCA_945862405.1 Legionella genomosp. 1 | reverse complement strand
AAATTAACAAAATAATCAGCCATATATGTATATATTTAAGTCATTCATGTTTCAATAATTAGCTAAGTATTGGTTCGAGATTTTTGAAATTTTTAGCAGCTCATCAGAAAACAAGATTTTTCGGGCTGTCCCGCTTTGTGGCAGTACCCCAAAAAATTAACGAATCAAAAAATAGGCTACGGCATATCCTGATAAAAAATAGAAAGATGGGAAAATCAAAATTTTATCCGTTACAAACTAGCAACGAGGTGTTACTGAAAGGTGTAGTTCACCGAACTGATACCGTGAAAAACGCTCGCCACTCCGGTAAAAAACCCTAAAATTATTCATGAAAATCTCGTGGGAATGGAATATTTCTAACCATTAACTGTTGCAACGCTGTTTGTCTGCTGCTTGTATCTTGCTGCCTAATCGCCATAGCCATCGCTTTTCTTGTGCCCACAAATACAGATAGTTTCTTTGCCCTGGTTAATCCAGTATAAATTAAATTTCTGTGGAGCATTTTAAAATGTTGCGTGAGCACTGGAATGATGACCGTTGAAAATTCACTACCTTGCGATTTATGAATGGTGATGGCATAAGCTAAATCAAGCTCCATAATATCTTCTTTTTTATAATGAATTTCTCTGTTGTCAGGAAAGAAAGAAACCAGGCATGTGAGATTCTCATTATCAATACTGATGATTTTCCCAATGTCACCGTTAAAAACATTCAAATCATAATTATTACGGCGGTGTATCACGCGATCACCTTCACGAAATATTCTCTCCCCTACTTTTAATTGATTTTTATGCAAAGAATAGGGATTCGCCTTATCCTGAATAACATTATTTAAGTTGGCAGAGCCAAGACTCCCTCTCGTCATGGGCGTTAAAATCTGAATTTCCGTAGTTGAGCCATGGTACTTTGGGATCCAATTTAAATAGAGTTTGACAACAACATCAACTGCCGTAAGTCCATAATGCAAGGATGACCACGGATGGATTTTCTTCAACAGCAGTTTTAATGCATCGTGTTCACTTTCAGTTTGATGCAGTCTCTCTAAATCAACATGCTTGTATTTATCAGGGATTACAAAATCTTGCTCATAAGCCGATTTAATTTCTTCTTCTGCTCTAAATTCAAAGGGGGCCTCACTTAAGGCCTCCTGTAAATCATTAGCCTTCCAATTGAATCGATGTTTCAACTTGGAGATGAAGCTCAGTTGCTCTTTAGTAGCTTCATCGGAATCAATAAAGAGACAATCCTCCCCTGATTTCCAAAGTTCCGGTTTATTAAACGGTGAATTAATCGGAGGGATCTTTGATTTATTAATTTCATGAGCAAATTTAATAATAGATGAAGCTTGTGCCTGGCGAAAAATTTGGGTCAATCTAAAACAAGGAACGGCCCCTGATGCAATAATATCCTTTAGGACATTGCCAGCACCAACGGATGGAAGCTGATCGGCATCACCAATAAAAAGAACCTGACAGTCTAAGGGGACTGCTTTTAACAGGGATGCGCTTAAACTGATATCGAGCATGGAGCATTCATCAACAATTAAGAAGTCAGCCTGTAGCGTATTATCTTCATTCATTTTAAATTCACCACCTTTCCACTCCAATAAGCGATGAATTGTTTTTGCTTCGCGCCCAATAACTTCAGCCATCCTTTGCGTGGCGCGTCCTGTTGGGGCCGCCAGAAGAACACGCTTTTTCATGGCCTCAAGTAGCCGTACAATCACCAATGTCGTCGTCGTTTTTCCGCACCCTGGGCCACCTGTTAAAACCGAAAACCGATGTTGGACAATCTGGGCTACGGCAGTGGCCTGTTCATCACTTAAGGAAATTGATTTGTTTTGACAATAGAGCGCAATCCATGACGTGACTCGAGAAGAATCGATTGTAACCGTAGCTTTCATTTCTATGATTCGTTTAGCAACGGTTTCTTCATCATAAAAAAGTGTTTTTGAGTAATATCCAATATACTCCTGGCCATCCTTTTCAATAACGCGTTTTTTAAGTTGGTGGTCATGCTCCATATAGGTAAGATGTTCTAATAATTGACCCTCTAAATTCATTTCAATTAATTCTATAATGCCTGCATTAATTTGAGAAAACGTTAAATAACAGTGCCCCTGTTCTCGACTCGCAGCTAATACGTGCTTGATTGCTGCAATAATGCGTTGTTGACTATCAAGGGATAAACCAAGGCTTAACGCCACTTTGTCTGCTGAAAAAAATCCAATACCATAAAAATCATTGGCCAGCTGGTATGGATTTTCTGTTACAATTTTTATTGCATCATTATTGTATTTTTTATAGATTTTTACCGCAAAAAGTGTGCTTATCCCGTGATGTTGCAAAAACATCATCACATCTCTAATTGCTTTATGCTCAGTCCAAGCCGATTCAATCATCTCAAGTTTTTTGGCGGCGATTCCAGGAACCTCCGTTAATCGATTGATGTTGGATTCAAATATTTCTAAAGTATCTTGTTTAAAATAAGTAACAATCTTTTTTGCCGTTTTTGGTCCTACGCCCTTTATAAGCCCAGAGCCCAAATACTTCTCAATGGATGCTGTTGTAGCTGGCTTTTTCTCAAGGGCTTTGCTGGCTTTGAATTGACGGCCATATTTTCCATCAATCGTCCATGCGCCAGTGAACTCCATCGTAGCGCCAGCAAATACTTTCGTTTGATGAACGGTGACCGTTTCTTGCTGTTGTGGCGCATTGAGTGGGTGGACGCGAAGAACTGACCAGCCTGTTGCTTGATTGTGATACGTTACTTTGCTAACAATACCCGTTAATGATTCATCAATTGTTTGCATTGAGACGGTATTTCCGATAACTACTCCACATTAATGAATTATGCATTAAATTGCGGTCGAGATGTTAGCGATTGCAAGCGTCTAGTGGCGAGTGTAGTTTGGTAAGTTGCAACTCAAAGGTATCTGCTAAAATCCATGGATTGATGCAACACCCGAATAATAGCAATACCAACTAACCAGCAAAAAGGAGGGATTTTACGATCTAGTATGGTTATACCACACAGGATGGTAACAAAACGGTTAATTTAATACCCAAATTCTTTATATCATCATTAATTCAGTCTGATTTGACTCAAAAACTCAGTTGCTATTGCCGGATTATGTCTCTAATTTTACAACAGTTAGGGTCTACGCGTAAAATACCGGACTATTTCTCCACCTCGTTGCTAGTTTGTAACGGATAAAATTTTGATTTTCCCATCTTTCTATTTTTTATCAGGATATGCCGTAGCCTATTTTTTGATTCGTTAATTTTTTGCACTTATGTCATAGAATTAGACCGTATCAGGTGTCCTGTGGCAAC
>CAMAYX010000251.1 GCA_945862405.1 Legionella genomosp. 1 | reverse complement strand
AAAATTTTTACTTTCGCCGACGAACGGCAAATCATCGATGGTGATTGCAACTTGGCGAGGTGGATTCTGGGCAAAACTCAAAGAGCACAAAAAAATAGAAGCAATACATGTTAATTTTTTAAAAGAATTCATCATGGTCATAAGTAAGGAGCGCTTCCTAGGTAGCTTGGGATTGTATCCAAAAAAGTGAGAATGATACGGTAGAATGATATCAAAAACAACCAAATTGGTTTTAAAAATGTCATTATTTAACTGCTAAGACGTAATGATAACTGCTCTAATGCCTGCCATACCATTAGATTCTTTCCCGTTTTAATGGCAGTATCAATATGGTTACAGTGCTCCAATAAGTTGCTTAACTGCTTCTGGGTTAATCGCTTTAGTGCTTGCTGATAAAATCTAATTCGTGATGACCAAATTTTCAACTGACTGCAAGCATCGTTAAAATTTATGGATTGTTTTACCAAATGAGAAAGGGAGAGCAATTGCCGTATTTCTTGCGTCAGTAACCAAAGAACTAAGGTTGGCTCAACGCGCTCTTGTGCTGCGTGCCGCAGAAGATGAATCGCTTTCTCGGGGCATCCCTGAAGGCAAGCTTCGGGTAATTCATACAATTGAAATTCACACTGATCGCTTAGATGATCGACAACATCTTGTACTGCTACTACAGTATTCTCTTCGTACGTTAATGCCAGCCGTTCAATAGCTTGTGCGCATGCCAACATATTTCCTTGGGTATAACGATGAATGAGCTCAGGAACTTCATTGGTAAATTGTAATGATTTTGCTTGAAGTTGTGCGGATATCCATTTTTGCACCGCTTGCTGGTTCATGGGGGGTATTTGTAAAAGAGCAACCATATCCTGACCACTGAGACTCTGGAACTCCTTAGCAGAGGCATTCGGAGCACGGAAAACAATAATGCACTTACTGTTCATATTGCGAGTATATTCACTCAGTGCTTTTTTTCCAGCTGCATCTAAATTCTTTTTATCATAACGCACATCCAGCAACATGGACTCAAAAAATAAGGAGTAGGAATTTGCAGCATCTATAAAAAGATTCCAATCACTAGCTTGTTGGACATAAAGAATCTTTTCATCTACTTCATGTTGACGATAGTAATGTTTTATTTGTAATGCGGCGTCGTTTAATAAAAAATGTTCCTGACCGCAAAGAATGTACAGCGATGATTTTTGCTTTTGTAGAGTGGCTGCGAGTGCGTGGTAATTGATGATCATGATAAATTACTGACGGCTTAATCGATTGATAATTTGTAATATAGCATCTCGTCGCATTTCATTTTTGGTAATGGCTTCTTCCTCATCAGAGCCTAAAATCCTATCGCTGTTGATGGTAATTTGTCGGGTTACTGTTACTGTAGACAGAGGTACTACTTCTCTACCATGTGATTGCTGAAGTTTAAATAAGACGGTATAGATCAGTTGATACTGCCTTGGTGTGGTGCTGGAGCTCACACTCGTTATTTGTTGCTGAAACGTTTCATTTTGGATAATCAACCAATAGTTTGCCAACGAAGGGCCTGATACAACACGGATATTATAGGCCTGCAATCGATCTCTTAGCATAGGATCTAAATCTTGATTACCGCCTTGCGAAACAATAGCTATATCATTCAGCCAAGGTGGTAGGTCAACCATTCCCCTTAAGTGGAAACCGCATGAGCTTAGCATAAGAACCATGATAAGGAGAGGGCCCCTAAATGATAAGAGACCTCTCTTCACGTTAGCCCACCACAAAATTGATTAATTGGCGATGGGCAACAACTATGGATTTTTTGATGGATTTATCCTCAAGGAATGAGGCAACTTTTTCTTTGGCAATTTCAATCAATGCATCTTCTGACGTTTCGGCGTTTACCGTGAATTGCCCGCGAAGTTTTCCATTTACTTGCACAACAAATTCAACTTCATCAGACTTTAAGGCTCTTTTATCAACCTTAGGCCAAGGTGCATCAATCACAATCTTTTCATAACCCAATTGTTGCCATAAATGATGACAAATATGGGGAGTAATAGGAGCTAACAGGCGTAATAAAATACTAAAACTTGACTGTAGAAATACTTTATCTTCCTCATTTTGAATTTCAAATGCTGAGAGTTCATTAAATAACTTCATACATCCTGAGACAACGGTATTAAACTGATGGCGATCATAATCGGTGCTAGCTTGAGCTAAAATTTGATGCACTATCAATCGTGATTTTTTTAAGCGGCTTGAGCTGGCCGACCAATTGATGTGCCCATTACCATCTATGATTTGTTCATTTACCTCGACAAATTGTTGGCGATATTGGTAGGCAAAAGACCATAATCGTTTTAAAAATCGATGCGCACCTTCCACACCGGCATCAGACCATTCTAGTGATTGTTCTGGCGGGGCGGCGAACATGGTGAATAAGCGTGCTGTATCTGCACCATAACGATCAATTAAATGGTTAGGGTCGACAATATTGCCCACAGATTTAGACATTTTATGCCCATTGCGCAATACCATTCCCTGACTTAACAGAGCTTTAAAAGGTTCGTCTGAATTCACCAAACCTTCATCACGCATGAGTTTGTGGAAGAAACGTGCATAAAGCAAATGCATGACAGCATGTTCAATTCCACCGATGTATTGATCGACAGGTGTCCAATATTTGGCTCGGTCGTCTAGCATGGCATTATCTTGGCCTTTGCAAGCAAAGCGTGCGTAGTACCAAGATGACTCTACAAAGGTATCGAACGTATCCGTTTCACGGGTTGCATCTTGACCGCATTTCGGGCATTTTGCTTGTAGAAACTCGGCGCACTGTGCCAAAGGCGATCCGCTGCCAGTTAATTCAATTTTTTCTGGCAACACAACCGGCAAATCTTTTTCAGGAACAGGAACAATGCCGCACTCATCGCACATGATCATCGGAATAGGGGTACCCCAATAACGTTGCCGTGAAACTCCCCAATCTCTTAAGCGATAATTTACAGTGGCTTTACCAGAATCTGATTTGATCAGCGCTGCGGTGATGTCTTTTTTAGCTTCATGAGCTGATAAGCCGTCAAATTCACCGGAGTTAATTAATATACCTTCTCCAGTATAAGCAGATTGTTGATAATCATGGTTACCTTCAGGAGATTGAATGACAGCTTGCAGAGGCAGTGTATATTTTTGCGCAAACTCCCAATCGCGTTGATCGTGTGCGGGAACTGACATGACTGCACCAGAACCGTATTGCATTAACACAAAGTTCGCAATCCAAATTGGGATTTCTTTACCGGTGATTGGGTGTGTGGCCGTCAATCCGGTAAAAATACCGCGTTTTTCAACGGTTGCTAACTC
>CAMAYX010000250.1 GCA_945862405.1 Legionella genomosp. 1 | reverse complement strand
TTGTGCAATCACCTCATACGAAGATTATGAACCCATGCTATTAGAAGCATTAAACTCTCACATCCAACCTTTTACACAAGAGCAAATTTTATTTTGGGCAGAAACTTCGGCAACTTCAGGTAAACGAAAATATTTCCCAATTTCTGCTTCGTTTCAAAAACAGTTTCAACGTACCTTAGCTCCTTATTTTTTCAGTTTGGCGCGTAACTTCCCCAACTTTTTGAATGAAAAAATTTTATATCTCGCTGCCTATCAAACTGATAGTGAATCCGCAGCGGGAGTCCCCATGGGAATTATCAGTAATTTCAATTATCGCAATTTATCCTCACTCATCCGCACCTCCTCCGCGATTCCTGATAAGGTTTTTTTCTAGCGCGACCACATTTTATCAATGGGGCCCGCTGTATGCCCTTGCGCACGATATTAGTTGCATGATTGCAATCACCCCTATGGAACTTGAACACTTTTATAAATCATGTGCCAAAAATTTCTCCTCTTATCTGCCTTATCTTTTACAGAAAAAGAGTTTACCGAGCTATTTACCACCATTACGAATTTGTCTTAAACGCCAACAGTATTTGCAATCCTTGGCTGCACATGGGCGGCATTCCTACAAAACTCTATGGCCATCCTTACAAGTAATCTGTACATGGTCTTCAGGACCATGTGAAAAATACGCTCAACAATTGGCCGCTGAAGTGGGCAGTTCTGTAGCACTTATGGAAAATAACTATTCAGCCACCGAACGTATGCGCATGGTGTTGAAATGGGCAGTATATTGCCCTTGAAAATTTTGCAAATCCCAAAAGCCTTATTGACCGCAAAGACGCACGGGTCCATTAAGCCTAAAGTTATCTCCCATGAAATCATTATGGTCAGCTAAATTCGCGCTTGCATTGATAAAATTTTGCGTTAGGTTTGGGACCACACTTGGAGCACTTGGTTTTACAATCGCCATCTTTTTCCACGGATTGGATCACACCTTTCTTAACCCATATATCCAGCATGGGCTGAATTGCTGCCTCATCCATATGAAATTCACGCGACAATTGTTGCAAGCTCACCACGCTTTGCCGAGAAATATAATCACGAATCAGCAATAACACGACGCCCCTCCATCAAGATGGTCGAATGCTTGAACAGCCAAATGAATGCTATTACAAACAACGAAACTCCCAACATCCAGCCTATGGTTTGCTGCGGGTGGGTTAAAAACGTAGCAGCTTGGTAAAACAATACGGCAGACGCATAGGCGACAACAAACGACCAAGCTACTGAAAACCACATCAATCTACGATTGGATTCTTGGCGAATCGCCGCCATAGTAGATACACAAGGTATGTACAATAATATGAAGAGCAAGTAAGCGAATGCACCGGCTTTGCCATCAAAATGTGACGCCATAATACCGTAAACCGTCTGCGAGACTTCTCCATCGGGAGCACTGGCTAAAATTGGATTCAAGAATGCTGGACCCAACTCGGCTATATTATGGGGAATAGAGTAAACAGCGGCTTGTAAAGAACCCCAGAAATCAAAGTTGTTGCTGATAGCATTAATACCTTCACCCATTTGCGCATAGAGTGAGTTCAATGAACCCACAACCACCTCTTTAGCTAACATTCCGGTCAATAAACCCACGGTAGCCGGCCAGTTATCGTTATGAATGCCCATGGGCGAAAATATGGGAGTAAGCATCTGCGCCAACCATGCTAAAACCGATTCGCTATTGCCATCACCATAGGCTATTCCACCATGTATGGTTAAGGCATTTAACCCGCCCAAGATAACGCAAACCGGGATAATCAGTTTTCCCGCACGCAGCACAAAATATTTTAAACGCAGTGAAGTATCTTTTATTAAACGCTGTAATGAAGGCTTATGGTATGCGGGCAGCTCAAGAATCAGCGGCGAGGCTTGGCCCTTCAACATGGTTTTGCGTAAAAGAAACCCCGTTAAGACCGCCATAAGAATGCCTATCATATACAATGAGAAGACAATATTTTGCCCGCCCGTAGGGAAGAATGCGGCCACAAATACCGCATAAATCGCTAAGCGTGCGCTGCAGGACATGAAGGGGCTCATTAACACCGTTAATAAGCGATCGCGCTCCGAATCCAAAGTTCTGGCGGCCATAATCGCAGGTACATTGCAGCCAAAGCCCACGATCATAGGCACAAAGGATTTACCCGGCAAACCTAAAGCGCGCATGATTTTATCGACCACAAACGCAGCTCTGGCCATATAGCCTGAAATCTCCAAAAACGCTAAGAAGAAGAACATGCCGGCAATAACAGGAATAAAGGTGAGCGTAGTGTTTATCCCCTTGCCAATGCCATTGGCAAGCAGTGCAATAAGCCAATTAGGTGCATGAATTTTTTCTAATAGCCACGCCGGCCCTTGCACAAATAAAGTATCGGTACTGATGTCAAAAAACTCTTGAAATGCGCCGCCAATGTTAATAGCGAATAAAAACATGCCATACATAACGCCCAAGAAAATAGGCAAGGACCAAAAGCGATGCAGAACCAAACGATCGAGTTTAGCGGTGAAATGTTCGCTAGCATCCGAGGCTTTGCGTTGCACTAATCCTACTAAGTCATGCACGGCTTGATAACGAGCATCGGCCATGATGATATCAAACTCTTGTGCTTCTTCAGGCAGTAAATCAGCTTCTTCAACGGATAATAAGCGATCGCCCTCAACAATACGTCTTGCCGTATATAGGGCCAGATGGGTAGGTTGAACTTTAAGCAGCTTCTGTTCGATGTCACCCACAAGATCTTGTACTGCTTGTGGAAATGAAAATAATAAAGAGGAAGACGTAGGCAATGTACCCTTTAAAGTGGTCTTCAGGCGGTCTACGCCTACATTGCGATGCGCTTGCAACTCCACCACTGGACATTTTAATTGTTTAGACAAAGCTTGAGTATCAATGACAATACCGCGTTGCTTAGCAATATCGGTCATGTTTAAGGCGAGAATCAGTGGCTTGCCCAGCTCCAATAGTTGACTGGTTAAATACAAGTGTCGCTCTAAATGGCAGGCATCGACCACGTTTAAAATGATATCCGCGGATAATTGCGCAACCCCTAAGGCTGCAATTTGTTCGTCTTGACTTGCTGAGGTCGACGAAGTGAGCGAGTAAATACCGGGTAAATCGGTAATTTCGAATTCTTCATGCTCAATAGTAAGCACGCCGGTTTTTTTCTCAACCGTCACCCCAGGCCAGTTACCAACTTTTTGATTTTCACCGGTTAAGGCATTGAACAAGGTGGTTTTACCACTGTTGGGATTACCGACTAATAAAATATGTTTCATAGCTTCTCCCAAAGGAGATGACAAGCTTCTTCTTTACGCAAGGCGAGTGCGGTA
>CAMAYX010000249.1 GCA_945862405.1 Legionella genomosp. 1 | reverse complement strand
ATCCAGATTTTTCTCCAGCATCAACTAGATTACAAAACAATTCATTAAAGTAAGCTGGGTGTTTGCGTAACGATTCAGCTAAGGTTAATCCTGTTTCTACATCCATGCGAATTTCTGCAATAAGTTGCTTCATGCGTTCATTGGATTGGCCTTTACTGACGATGTCAAACGCTTGAATTATAGGGATCCCGGCTTCAATCATAGTAGCCAATTGTCGGCTGAACATTGTAATGTCCAGCGCTTTGATTTTCCGATTTTTTTTGTTAAACCAACTTTTGCGTTTCTTTGCGATTTTCTTAGTAATAACACCTTGTTTACGGAGTTCAGTTTTAGCCAAAGCTATACTGCGTGCTTCGAGAACACCATAAACTTTCTCTCCGGCTCGGTTTACACCTTCCCATTGATATTGAGTAACTACGTTTGTATTCTTAGCCATAATCCTTTATTCGTAAATTAATCCACGGTTACCCTGTTGACTTCTTCAATTGTGGTAATTCCCTCTTTGATTTTTTGTAGTCCAGCTTTGTATACAGTCAACATACCTTCCAATTCAGCTTGCTCTAGTATATCCAATGAATTTCCGCCTGACATAATAATTCGCCCTAACTCCTTGGACATGCTCATGACCTCAAACAAACCAATTCGCCCGCGAAAGCCGTTCGTGCACGCAGAACATCCACAAGCTTGATATATTTGCATAGTTTTTGCATCTTCTTCATTAAATCCTAGCTCAATTAAGCTATTTACGGTGACATCTTCACGAATTTTTTTACATGATTCACACAGTTTACGCACCAATCGTTGCGCAATGATCAGACTTACTGAGCTCGCTATGTTGAAAGAGGGTATTCCCATATTGACAAGACGAGTTAATGTTTCAGATGCACTGTTGGTGTGTAAAGTAGACAACACTAAATGACCTGTTTGCGCGGCCTTAACCGCAATCTCTGCTGTTTCTAAGTCGCGAATTTCTCCCACCATAATAATATCAGGGTCTTGCCGTAAAAATGAACGCAATACATGAGAAAAGGTTAATCCAGCTTTGGTATTTATATTCACTTGGTTAATGCCCGGCACTTTGATTTCAACCGGGTCTTCAGCTGTGGAGATATTGCTTTCAATGGTATTTAGAATGTTGAGTGCTGTGTACAAGGTAACGGTTTTACCACTTCCAGTAGGGCCGGTTACTAAGATCATTCCTTGTGGTCGGTTAATAGAGTGTAAAAAATGTTGCCTTTGCAAAGCACTAAAACCCAAGGACTCAATTCCAAGTTTGATTGAGCCCGGATCAAGAATTCTCATTACCACTTTTTCACCTGCTACAGTAGGGCAGGTACTAACCCGAAAATCAATGCTTCGTGATCGTGAAAGCCTCATTTTAAAGCGGCCGTCTTGAGGTACTCTTCGTTCTGATATATCAAGGTTTGACATAATTTTTATACGAGCCGCGATAGGCGATGACAAACTAATGGGTGGAGAAGCAACTTCATTCAATAAACCATCCTGACGATAGCGGATACGATATTCACGTTCGTAAGGCTCAAAATGGATGTCTGAAGCGCCTTTTTTAATAGCTTCAACCAAAATACGATTAACGAATTTAACAACAGGAGCATCTTCACTCGATAAACCAGTAGCTTCAGTGTCTTTATCTTCATCTTCTGCACTGATTTCCAACTCATCAAAATCTTTACTATCCTCAAAGTAATCAGCTAAACCCTGGCTTTCCTTCTCATGCAGGAGCTTGTCGATTAGGGCTGATAGCTTATCGGTCTCCACAACAATCGGATTAGCATGCAGACCAGTATGGAATTGTATTTCTTTTATTGACGACTGCTTACTCGGATCATCAATTGCGATGTAAAGTTGTTTACCCCGGCTAAACACCGGAACAATACCATGACGACGAATAAGCTTATCGCTTACCAAAGCTAGTGGAATTAATTCTAAATCTATTGCAGCTAAATCCAATAATGGAACTCCAAAATTGTACGCAACTGCTAGAGCGATTTGTTTAGCTGGGAGAATTTTAGTATTAACTAAATATTGCAACAAACTAGTTTTACTCGCTAGCGCCGCTTTTTGATAAAGCAGTGCTTTATCTTTCTCAAGCAGTTTTTCTTGTACGAGTAATTGAGAAATTCCTTGTAAGCGTTCCTCTTGAGCTACGGCCATAATGCAACATTAAATAGTAAATCTATGCTAACTATAGACAAAAAATATGAATGGTGCACTTACAGGATGTGTTGATAATTCTACTGGTCGGCCAAAACGTGCCTATTTCTGCACTCCAATTTACGAAAATCAACTCATTTTAACGCTTGTCAGCGAATTGTCAGCACACCCTTTAAATTTCGTGTATAATTTGCGGTTTTTAAACTATATTTAAGTGGAGCTTTACAATGACAACCGAGTTAACCTTGTCCATTATCAAACCAGATGCTGTTGCTAAATCGGTAATTGGTTCTATTTACTCACGTTTTGAAAAAGCGGGCCTCAACATTGTTGCTGCTAAAATGACGCAACTAAGCCGTGAACAAGCAGAAGGATTTTATGCTGTACATAAAGCTCGTCCATTTTTTAACGATTTGGTTAGTTTTATGATTTCTGGACCAGTGATGATTCAAGTTCTAGAAGGTGCCGGTGCTATTGCAAAAAACCGTGAAATTATGGGCGCAACTAACCCTAAAGATGCAGCTCCAGGAACAATCCGTGCTGATTTTGCTGACAGTATCGATGCAAACGCTGTACATGGTTCTGACAGTGAAGAAACAGCAGCGCAAGAAATCGCTTATTTCTTCGAGCCTCATGAACTTTGTCGCCGTTAATAATTAGTGAGATTGAGGTCAAGTGTGGGCGAAAAAATTAATTTATTGAATTTTACGCAACAGCAATTGCGCGATTTTATGCATGAAATTGGCGAAAAACCTTTTCGTGCTCAGCAGCTGCTGCAATGGATTCATCAAACTGGTTTGCAAGATTTTGATCAAATGTCCAATTTGGGAAAAACACTTCGCCAACGCTTAAATGAATGTGCCGAAATTCGCTTACCCGATATTATGAGTTGCCAACGTTCAAACGATGGCACTCATAAATGGTTAATCAAGTTAGATTGCGGTAATTGCGTTGAAACGGTTTATATTCCAGAAGCTAAACGAGGCACTCTGTGCGTATCGTCGCAGGTTGGCTGTGCACTTAATTGCAGCTTTTGCTCCACAGGGAAGCAAGGTTTTAACCGAAATTTGACGACTGCTGAAATAATTGGCCAAGTGTGGCTTGCAGTACGTGAATTGTCACAGCAACAAGGTGCTCATGATAAACGTATTACTAACGTTGTTATGATGGGTATGGGCGAGCCATTACTAAATTTTGATAATGTT
>CAMAYX010000248.1 GCA_945862405.1 Legionella genomosp. 1 | reverse complement strand
CTTTTCATCAATTTCAATAAATCGTTTGCAGGGTTTAATCGCTAGATCAGGCGCTTGTTTAGCAAGGTAATTATCAATTTTAGACAAAATTGAGTCCAATTGGGCAGTAAACGCGTTCGCCTCATAATAAGAAATAAACCGTTTGCCGTTTTTTATACTTGTGATGTCCTTGTTTAAGGTTTTATACATTTCATTGGGATCATGGGCTGCCATAAAAGTTGATACAAGTTTTTTGGTTTCGCTGTTTTCATTGGCAATATTAACGATGATCTCAATAAGCGCTTCTTTACTCAGGTTATTTAATTTTTCATTGATGGCTTTCGACATATGTTTCTCATGAGGTGCAAAATACGTGGTAATTTTATAGCAGCAAAGAATATCATGGAAGAAACTGTTTGATATTTATCTAGCGGGTGGTCAATCAAGCAGTGAGATAGGAATTGCCCAGAGATTGTCTCCAAATGACAAGCACTCATCTCCATTGTAAAGAACTATGCCTGAAATCCAATTTTTATCAGCTAGAGTAGCTAGTTTTCTTAAACCGCGGAAATCTTGATTAAAGATGGTTTGACTTGCTTTAACTTCAATACCAATAATCTTGCGTGCATGATTTTCTAGAATAAAATCCACTTCCACTTGGTCTTTGTCACGATAGTAATAAATATTCCATGGCTCATCTGCTAGGGTACACATTTTTAATAATTCGCTATATACCCATGTTTCTAGTAATACCCCAAAAGAAGATTTATCCGTTTCAATGCTTTCGGGTGTAATTCTATTTAGACAAGCAAGAAGACCACTATCAATAAAATGGATCTTTGGTGATTTAATAATTCTGTTTAGGTTATTATTATGCCAGGGTTTTAATTGATCTACTAAAAATAGTGTTTCAAGCAAGCTAACATATTTCTGTGCCGTTTTAGTATCTAAATTTAATTGCCCACCAATTTGAGTAAAATTGGTCAGTTTACCTGATTGTTGAGCCAGTACTTCAAGTAAGCGAGGCATTTCAACTAATTTTTCTATTGATGAGATGTCTTTAACGTCACGCTCTACTATTGCTTTTATATAAGATTTAACCCAAGAATTTCGCCTCTCAAAAGTCGGCCTAGTTAACATTTCTGGATACCCTCCAGTAAGAGCCTGCGAAATGACGTCATACGACTCTGACTGTATGGCTTTTTTTGGCCAAGACTGATTCTGGGCATACTTTATAAAATGATTTTCTCTGCGTTGGATTTCAGCTAAAGAGAGTGGAAATAGGGTTAATATTTCCATTCGACCTGCCAGACTATCTCCCACTTGGGGTAATGCGAGTAAATTAGCTGATCCAGTTAATAAAAAACGACCGGGCTGTCTATTTTGGTCAATTGAGAGTTTTATCGCACGTAGTAATTCTGGCGCACGTTGAATTTCATCGATGATTGCTTTATCGATTCTATTTACAAAACCAATGGGATCTTGTTTTGCTGCATTGAGTATATTTTCATCATCTAAAGTGTAGTAGGGCAAAGAGGGGGAGTATTCTTTGACTAAAGTTGTCTTTCCTGATTGCCGAGGCCCGTTAATTAAAACAACGGGTGTATCCTTCATGGCAATTTCCATTCGACTTTTTAGTTGTCTTGGAAAATTATTGGTGTTCATTTTCAATGAGGTATCCTAAGTTCGTCTAATATGGATTATTATCCAGTCCATTATGGATTATAAGTCCGTCTAATATGGATTATAGGTCCGTCCATTATGGATTTAAAATACATTTAGTTCAATTAAAAATAAACGAATTCGAATCAGCGCCACATTCTGCGCTTTTTAATCAACAAACCATTGCGGCAGTTTTAAGCTGTTCCACCCAGTTACTTGAACGTAATCGCTGGGCTGGTGGTGGCGTTCCCTATATGAAAATCGGACGCAAGGTTTTGTACCGAAAAAGTGAAGTGCTCAATTTTCTCCAACAACAAAAAATTTATCACTCAACCAGTGACCAAGGTCAGTTACGGCTCGTTGAGAATGCATAAATTTAGAATTCGTCAAAATGAATTTATTTCATTCCGATGGTTTGACTGTTGTTTGGATAATAATCTATGTCACATAATCATGTTATTGAATTTCCCAATAAACCAAAGCAGCGTCCAATTGTCTGCGACTATGCTGGTGGTCGCTTTCGGTTAACGGATGAGGGATTAACCTTTATTGGTATCGACAAGGATGGTACTCGATTGCCACCTCGATGGATATCTTCGCCTTTGTATGTCGTTGCAAAAACACGCGATGCTCATAGTGGTGAATGGGGTCGTTTGCAGAATATAGCAGTACCCCGCCGCTGCCACCAGTTTGGGTACTTGGCCTGCAATGGTAAGGGCGCACAAGAGGTAACGCTCGAGCAAAGTATCGATGATTTGACGCAGCTCATGATGGAGCAAATTAATTACCAACATACTATAATGAAGCTATAGAATCATTCACGCGCGTTAGGAGATGTTAATGATTAATGTACGTCTAGTTATTGGATTAATAATTTGTTCCTTCTTTTTTGAGTCTGCCCACGCGCAATGCGGGACCGGGGGGGGCGCGGGTTGCCAGTCTGTAGTATGAATCAATTGGTGAAGGGTTTGCATTACGACGTTAAGCTTGTAAGTGCTCATTCAACAGAGAAGGCGGGCCTGAGTGCATTTGAGAAACTGACCCAGACAAAGTAGCTAGACTTCATCTACCTTTTGGAAGTAAACCGTAA
The DNA here is from genome assembly GCA_945862405.1 of Legionella genomosp. 1. GTDB lineage: Bacteria > Pseudomonadota > Gammaproteobacteria > Legionellales > Legionellaceae > Legionella_A. Next base: position 661 of record CAMAYX010000248.1, on the reverse strand, counting down.
GCAAATCCTGCTACGGTTTTGTCCCAACATAGGAGTATGAATGCTAATAGCATCTCTCGCGTTGTCCACATGTCGAATGTCTGTAACCCCCACCACGTTGCCCACCTCTGCAAGTAACTGCTGATTCTTCGGAAAGAAATTCCATCTTTGACCATGGTGTTAACTTGCTCGCGCGCCATACGCAGCGTTCTTGGGTGAGGAACCGGCGTTAGGATATTAGGCTGCTGAGTGTCGTTACATGCATTATTCTCAGCTAATTGGCTAAGTTTAAATAATGAGCGCAACGAGGCATCAACAACCGATTTTGGCGTTGTGGTGTTATTTGAGGTTTGCGTCCCCAAATAGTTTATACCGAGAAAGTGAAAGCCACTTTCTAGTGGTGCTATCTTAGATTTTTTGACTGACAAGGCTAAGCGTTTTGTTTTTAGTACGTTCATTAAGCGCAGCTTAGCGCGCCCAAGACTGCGTTTAGTAGGGCAGAGAATTAAAATATCATCTTGAAAACGGAAGTAGTGGGTGTCTGTGGCATCGAAGGCATCGTCGAGGGCTTTTAAATAGATGCCACTAAAGAATGCTGATAAAGGCCCGCGCAGAGCAATGCCTTGGTCGGGGTTTTGAACTCCGGTGGGTGTTTCTATAGGATTGGAAATAATTTGTTCTA
>CAMAYX010000247.1 GCA_945862405.1 Legionella genomosp. 1 | reverse complement strand
TTTCGCTGAGTTCACCCAGTAAATTTTCAATGTGGGTTCGCAGATTTTCATCGGTGAGCAATTCCGCCGGATTTACGCTGTTTTCATCGGCAATGGTATCCAATAAGGATTTGTTTTCTTCAAAGCCTATGGGCGTATCTACAGAGGTTACTTTATCGTTCAAGCCTAATAATTTTTCTACGTCTTCTAAAGGCTTGTCTACCATTTCTGCAATTTCTTCCGCAGAAGGTTCATGATCTAATTTCTGCGTTAATTGCCGTGCAGCACGCAGATATATATTAAGTTCTTTGACCACGTGAATTGGCAAACGAATGGTACGCGTTTGGTTCATGATGGCACGTTCTATGGTTTGACGTATCCACCAGGTCGCATAAGTTGAAAAACGAAATCCGCGATCGGGGTCAAATTTTTCCACGGCTTTCATTAAACCTAAATTACCCTCTTCGATCAGATCCAAAAGCGGTAAACCACGGTTAAGGTAACGGCGTGAAATTTTTACCACCAAGCGTAAATTGGATTCAATCATCTTTTTTCGGGCTGCTATGTCACCGCTTAGGGCCAATTTGGAGTAATAGACCTCCTCCTCAGCGCTTAACAAAGGGGAGAAACCTATTTCACTCAAATAGATTTGCGTCGCATCCATTGCCTTAGCAACATTTTTACCCTTCTGAAATGAAGGAAACACGGATTCATCACTAAAATCAGGTTCAGACTCCGCTTCAACTTCCTCAGCTTGTTCCTGAAGAATTTCCTCTACTAAAATCAGGCTTTCATCATCTGGAATTAGCTCATCATCAGAAATCTGTTCCATGTCATCGGGTTTTTCATTTTTATGTTCTGATGACTCGTTCTTTGGGCACATGGTATCACCTTAGTGTTTTTATATTACTTCCGTTTATATTGTTGCTATAACAATAACTTACCTGTCAACCCTTTTGAAGATAATTCAATGGATTTACTGGTTGTCCTGCTTTACGTATTTCAAAATGAACTCCCCAAAACTTCCTATCTATCATTCCCATTTCGGCAATAACTTGGCCAGCTTTAATTTTTTGACCTTCGCGCACAAGATTTCGTGAATTATGTCCATAGGCCGTCAAATAATTATTCTCGTGTTTGATAATGATCAAATTACCATAGCCCTTAAGCCCACTGCCTGCATACGCCACCACTCCGCTGGAGGCAGCAACAATTTTACTCCCTTGATGTCCCGCTATATCAATTCCTTTTTTACCTTGCTGTGGTACAAAGTTAGCAACTACCCTTCCCTGTGCAGGCCATATCCACCCTGATCCATGCCTAGCAGGAACTGTATTCACCCGCAGCGGTTGATAATGAGGGTGCGCAGTGTACCTTGGAACTTGAGTGTACTGAGTCCTGTTACCGTATGTGCCATATCTTACAGGTGCAGCACGTTTCAAATTAATCACTTGCCCCACTCTAAGGGTATATGGGCTATGCAAATGGTTAAGTTGCGCTAATTGCCGGAAATCTTGATCGTAGCGAAATGCAATAGCAAATAAAGTCTCCCCTCTTGCAACAATATGCCGTGTCGCTACATTATTGGCAGCTTTCCAATTCACTTCTTCTACAGGTGCTAATCCAGTAGGGTCAGTACACGATACCATCAGCATTGCGAATACAAGAATTAAGCCTTTAATAGAGTAATTAAGCATAAAACACTCAAAAATTAAGGAAAGAGGTAAATTTAACTACAATAAACCCTAGAATAATAATGGCAAGTAATGACCAGCCTAATACATCCACATACTTGCGTATACGATTTTCAATTTTATCGCCAAAAAAATACAATAAGCTAGAAACTAAGTAAAAGCGCAAACCCCGGCCAATGATAGAGCCCAAAATAAATGGGAAAAAGGCCAAATGCATAGCTCCAGCGGTGATCGTGAATATTTTATAAGGGAATGGAGTAAACGCTGCTAAGATCACAATGCCAACCCCGCTATGGTCAAACCATTGCACTATTCGATGATACGAGCCTGCATAAGAAGAGGATAGAATGTAAGGTTGTATAACTTCCATAAAATACATCCCAATGATGTAACCCAGCATGCCGCCTAAAACTGAAAACGCCGTGGCTATCAGTGCATTTCTCCAAGAATGTTTAGGACTAGCAAGACCCATACTAATTAACATTACATCCGGAGGAATGGGAAAAAATGAAGATTCTGCGAATGAAACTCCGGCAAGATAATAATGTGCATGACGATGAGCTGACCAAACGATTGTTCGGTCATAAAGGTAGGAGAATAATTTCATAATTCCCACGTTATATTATCCATCCACACGGAGACTTGTTCAAAAGCCTTATAATGAGTCATATCAATTTGCAAGGGCGTGACCGAAACAAAATTTCGGCTAATAGCAAAAAAATCGGTTCCTGGCCCAGCATCCGCTTCGGCTCCTGGCGGGCCAATCCAATAAATATCACTCCCTCGCGGGTCTTGCTCTTTAATGGTTGGCTCAGCCATATGTCGTCGACCCAAACGAGTAACTTCGATACCACGGATTTGATCTAAAGGTAAGTCTGGAACATTTATATTCAGTATAGTTTGCCCAGAAAGCTGATGTGTGCGCAGACGCTTAATAATTCTATGCGTAATGACCGCCGCCGTATCAAAGTGCTTTATGTTCTCACCCACCACCGAAACCGCTATTGCAGGCAAACCTAAAAATCGTCCTTCCATTGCAGCTGCGACGGTACCAGAATAAAGAACATCATCGCCTAGATTACCGCCGTCATTTATTCCGGAAACTACGATGTCAGGTTGAGGCTGCAAAAATCCTGTTAAGGCAAGATGCACACAGTCCGTTGGTGTACCATCCACGCTAAAAAAACCATTCTCCAATGGTTTAATTTTTAGAGGTAGGGTGAGCGTCAAGGAATTGCTTGCTGCACTGCGATTTCTATCGGGAGCTACAACCTTTAATTCGCCTAGCGAAGACAGCTCTTTTGCAAGAGCGTGGATTCCTGGTGCATAAACACCATCATCGTTGCTTAACAATATTTTCATTTAGCGCTCAGGTGATTCTAGCCATTTTACAACTGCCAAGCGTTCACTCAGCTGTTTTTTATTGTCAGCTAATTGCGTTTTTAATGCGGGTTGATCAGCACTTTTTTCAATTTCTGACTCTTGCGTTGCTATCTTTTCTTGCAAAGCCAAAATTTGCTTACCATAGCCTTGCGGATCTTCTCGTAGTTGAGAGGCAAAATCGTTCATACGCATCGCCATATCCCTAAGCTGAATGCAATTAAGCCCTTTACCGGGTTTTTCATCACAATTTTTTAAAGCTTCCTGCAAAGCATTCGGGTTTTGACTATAGTAATGCTCATCATGGGCGGAACAAGCGGCAATCCAAAAGGTCAAAGTTATTATA
>CAMAYX010000246.1 GCA_945862405.1 Legionella genomosp. 1 | reverse complement strand
TAAGAAAAATAAAACGGATCTTTTAACGCGATATAAATTTATGCCTCTAAAGCTGGCGTGTGTTCTTCTCGTGTTTTCATGGGCGGCACTTTACCATGCCGCAAAAATTTTTTGATTGATCTTTTTCTTATAAAGGGGTGATCTTTTTCAGTTTTTACAAGGCTCGTAAACGCTGGCGGTGGGTTAATTCAATACCCTCTAAAATAAGTCCCAGTTCAGCGGGCGTTATGCAATAACTTTTGTCATCCACTTTAGGTAAACGAAATAAGCCTTTTTCTAGGCGTTTATTCCAACAGCAATATCCATTACGGTCCCAATAAAAAATCTTTATCTTATCTCCTCGTTTATTACTAAATACAAAAAGATGACCGCTGAAAACTTCTTTCTTCAATGACTGGGGCACCATGGCATTCATTCCTGCCAATGATTTGCGCATATCTAATGCCTCGGTGGCTACAAATATTTTAAGTCCAGAGGGGGGATAGTAAACATATGTTACTCACTTAACTTCAATATTGTCTAGCCCTGGTTTTACGCCAGTGTTCGAATGACGCTTTAACAGATTCGAGCTTATCAACTGCATTATTCATAAAGATCGCCTCTTGAAAATTATCGATGCTACAGCTTATCTTACACGGTTGACCATAGTCATGCATGCTTGCCAAAAGCTCAGGATTAATGAGGTTTTGTCAAAAAGCGATTACTCTTCTTTTATATTAAGAAATTTCTTTTGCTTTTGACTTAAACGATTCTTGGCAATTTCGATGATGGCGGCTTTTTGCTCTTCAGGTAGCTTTTGAAACACTTGCTGAAACTTATGATAGTGCAAGGTTAAGAAAATAGACACTCCTTTACTGCGCACGGTAGCATTGCGCGGAGTATCAAATAACAACGCAACTTCCCCAAAAAAATCACCATCGGTTAATTTGGCAAGGATTACTTCTTCGCCGTCACGATGCGTGACAATTTCTACTATACCGGCAACTAGAATATAAAATTTCTCACCATGATCATTTTCATTGAAAACAATTTGGTCAGCATCGGCCCTTTCCATAACAAATTCTTGCGATAATTCATTAAGAAATTTCGGCGAGAGTGAGGTGAATAACGGCACTAGTGTTAACCATTGCGGAATCACTTGTGTTTCTTTTGTGGCGTCGTTGTACACAAATCCCTGCTGCTTGTCCCACAGCTGCGCATACAATCCACCTTGTGCTAATAATTCTTTATGCGTACCCTTTTCAACCACTTTTCCTTTGTCTAAAACCACGATCAAATCAGCTTTCACCACAGAACTTAATCGGTGAGTGATTGAGATAATGGTATGGTCAAGTACCATAGTATTTAACAATTCCTCTATTGCTGCACCACTTATGGGATCCAGCGCCGAGGTAACCTCATCAAGGCATAAAATATCTGGATTAGCAATTAAAGCACGCGCGATGGTGAGCCGTTGCGCTTGTCCCCCAGAAAGTTGAACACTTCCTAGCCCAATCACAGATTCATATTGATTCGGCAGTTGCATGATATCTTCGTGAAGTCCTGCTTTTTTTGCAGCGTCGACAATTTCATCAGGAGTCGCCGCTAATTTCCCCATACGAATATTTTCTGCAATGGTGGTCAAAAATAGTTTGGGTTGCTGCATCACCACACCCACTTGCGCCAGTAAAGAGTTGGTAATGATGTCTTTATATTCTATTTTATCAAGATATATCTCACCTTTGGACGGGGTAATTTCTTTTAAAATGAGTTTTAGAAGCGTACTCTTTCCAGAACCACTAGCCCCAACAAATGCTATGCTTTTCCCCTTAGGCAACTCTAAGTTGATGTCATCTAAAATATGATGTCCATCCGTCGTTAGCTGTATCTTATTGAATTTAATTTTATCCGCCAATTTTGGCGCAGATGATTTAGGTGGTATTGCTGGAAAGGTCTTCTTATGTAGAAAATCCATCATTTTCTCTAAGCTGCCCACGCAATTATTCAAGTTTGGATAAAGCCCCATTAAGGCATTAATCGCACTGGAAACGTTAGATAACAAAAAATAAAATCCGACCAACCTCCCCGGAGTTAATTGTCCCTTCATTACAAAAAAACCACCCGCAAAAATTACCAAAAACTGAATCAGTAATATTCCTAAACCTACACTTCTGTAGGTAAGTTCCACGGTAGTTCCATAAGCTTGACCGGTTTCCGCCGCAGATAATAAATCACTGCGAAACGCTTTTCTTTTCAGTATCTTAAGTAAAAAAATACGCAGAATATCTTGCATTTTTATGCTTTCTTGAACTTTTTCTAACAACTTCCCTTCTAGCTCATATTTATCAGTAAACAATTGCCGATTCCGTTTGGATAGCGGATTGTTCACAACCATGGTTAAGGGAAACAGAACAGCAACCATGAGTGACATTTTCCAATCAAACCAAAACAAAACAATAGTACCAATGCAGGCCATAGCTAAATTGGTAATTCCTCCCCACATGTAATATTGTGAAGCATTAGTGATATTGGTAAGGTCACTTACAAAATACGTAGAGAGCGTGCTGGCATCACTTTCAGTAGCTTGAGAAATGCGTTGGATCTTGCCAAACAGCTTTAACCGTAAGAGAGTAACGACTTTATACGTAATTTTGGGGGTCAACATCGCCTGTAATAAATTTCCCAACATTGAACAGAGGAACGTTACCCCTAGCATCTTCATTGCAAATAGAAATAATGCAAAATCGTTGCTGTATAATACACTGTTAAATAACCATTCTGAGATGATAGGGAAAACAATTTCATAGGTGACGCGCATTACAATGCACAAACCAAGCAAGGCTAAAAGCAAAGGATATCGACGCTGATACCTCAGCATAAATTTATAAAAGCCTATAATACCTATAGTACTTTTTGGCGGCGCTTTCGTTTTACCGGCTTCAGCCATGTTTTATTCCATTACATTTTGTTTTTACCCGCTCACGAACTAGATTATCGTAACACAACATCACAATCCAGGGCAGAGTCAAAGAGCATGGTAAAATCCGTTTTTTTTAGGGAAGCATTGTCATGTATAAAATTTCTACCCTAAGGTTGACGCTATCGCTGGCTCCGTTTGTAATTGCCTTGGCATTAGCCATGGATGTCTATGTTCCGGCTATCCCAAACCTTACAGAGCTTTTTAAAGTTTCTGATAACATCATGCTGTTAACTTTAAGTATTTTTATGTTTACCGCGGGGCTTATGCAGTTGGTTATTGGCCCTCTTTCCGACAGCTTTGGTCGCAAACGTGTTGCTTATGCAGTAACGGGGTTATTTTCTTTTGGGTGCATACTGTGCGCATCCTCTAAAAACTCTGCTTTTTTAATTTTCTCCAGAATCATCCAAGCCATAGGATGTTGCGGCATGATGGTGATTGGATTCAGTATCGTAAGGGACTGCT
>CAMAYX010000245.1 GCA_945862405.1 Legionella genomosp. 1 | reverse complement strand
TCTTTAGTGACCTTATCTTCGGAATTAAATTCTTCTGATTGTCTATTTATCGATCCGCTTTCTTCTTGTGCCATTTTGTTGATTTCCTTACCACCCTCACGACATTAAATTTACCTTATTTTTGTCTCACTGTCGCTGGCACAGAGGGCCTATGCGATAAAAATTCTAGCGGTATGTGCTATTTTCCAAATTTTAGAAGCTTTGCGCATTTCTTTGTTCGGAGCTTTGCGAGCTTTCCAGGATACCCGGTTCACCCTGTTCGTTTCCATTCTATGCTTTTGGGGTATCGCGCTCCCCATTGGGTATTTAATAGCAGTAGACCATCACTATGGAGTTATAGGTTTTTGGTGGGGCTTAATATTGAGTGCAGTTATCAATGTGTTTTTATTTGGGTGGCGATTTAATTATAAAATCAAAAAGGGAAATCATTTAGCTCTTAGCTTGTGATTCTCTATTCTGTTTTACGAACTCGAATATTAACAAACTGCCAGGGGTCACTGTGATCAGTGCATTTATCATTTGAAATACTTTTGTCGTCTAACGGAGTCCAATCTGTGTAATAACCACCGACTTTACCAAGATAAGCTGAGGCTAAAGTTAAAATATATTCATGATCTATTTCTTCCGGCTCGGTAATTCCGCGTTCTGGATTATTAATGGCCCAAATCATACCCGATAAAATCCCAGCTGCAACTTGTAAGCTTGTTGCATTACTATATGTAGTTATTTTATTAGTTTCGTGTATCGAGAGCTGAGAGCCATACCAATAAGCTCCCTTTTGATTTCCCATTAACAACACTCCAAGCTCATCAGTTCCATCAATAATATCTCTTGAAATAATTCGCTTTTCTTTTTGGGGTATGTAGTTTCTTTGCACGAGCTCTTGTATGGATAACACAGCATCAGGGCAGGGAAGATAGGCATAATGTACCGTTGGTCGGTAATACACTTGATTATCTTTTTTTAAAGTTAAATATTCGGCAATAGATAACGACTCAGTATGGGTGATTAAATAACCAAGAATAGGACCAGAAGAAGGTGTCCAAGTTCGGACTTGTGTTTCTGCCCCTGGCTTACTAAGGTATATGCCACAATTTGAGCCAAAATCGTGATGATGTGCATCATGAGGCCAATGACGTTCATGACTTCCCCAGCCTAGCTCAGCTGATTGCATGGCTTCTGCAATTAAGGCATCTACTGACCATGTATTGATAAATTCATTCGCATTTTTAATCTTCGAGGAAATTTGCGTGTCACACTCAGAAATATGTATGGTTTTTATTCCAAGATCATGAGCCAATTGAGCCCATTCCACTGATTTTGTGGGTTGATTGCCTTTCCACTCATTATCTTTCGCCAAATTCCATAAGGCTTGTTTCAGAAAGTGTGATACTAAACCAGGATTGGCTCCATGGGTTAAAACCGCAGTACGCCCCTCCTTTTTATGTTGTAATGCGGTATCACGTAACTCGTAATTTGAAAGTGGTTGACTATCATCGTTTTGTCTTTTTTCCCAACATTCAGCGGCCGCATCCAAATACAATATATTATGTAATTGGCAATATTTTATTAAATCCAGACTCGATATTCCTATGGATAAATTTAACAAAAAATCACCGGGTTTTAGGATGGACGATAAAATCTCTTGGTAGTTATTTTCGGTAACATCGGTTTCCGTGAGCGGAATGTTATAGTTTATGGCTACATCCGCACCAAGCTTATGTTTTGATAGGATGTGGATCTGAGATGAGTCTAATTTAAAATATTGAAATAAAAGAGGTAACACTGCTTGGCCAATAGCGCCGAATCCAAGGATTAGAATTCTATTTTTAAATACTGCTTTAGTCTCAGGTTTTGCCATGATGATTCATTAGTTTTTTGATTAGTAACAATGATTACTGTTTTAAATTAAGTATAGTTCATAAATAAAAAAGCACCTGTGATGAAAGCATAGTGGAATGCTATGCTTAATTTAGGTCTTCATAGCGCGAATGAAATTATGAAACATTATGAAATGTACATTGATGGAAAGTTTACTCTAGCTAAGAGCGGAGCTACTCGAGAGATTCTTGATCCCGCCAATGGTAAATTGATTGCAAAGGTTCCTGAAAGTAACAAAGAAGATGCTGTGCTCGCAATCACGGCTGCGCGTAAGGCTTTTGATGAAGGTGAGTGGCGAAAAACGACAGCACTTGAACGAAGCAAACTGTTATTTAAGGTTGCTGATTTGATCCGTGCCAATGCAAAATTCTTAGCAGAATTGGAAACGCGAAACTGTGGGAAACCTTTGGCCGAAGCAGAATATGATGTAGCTGATGCTGCTAATTGTTTTGAGTTTTATGCAGGCCTTGCTACGAAACTTCATGGCGAAACAATGTTGGTTCCGGCCAACTCATTTAGTTATGTTGTACGTGAGCCTATCGGGGTGTGCGGGCAAATCATTCCATGGAATTTTCCACTGCTTATGGCGGCCTGGAAACTTGCTCCAGCACTTGCGGCAGGAAACGCCGTAATATTAAAGCCTTCCGAGCTGACACCAATGACCGCGCTTGAGCTAATCAAGCTGATGGATCAATGTGGATTCCCTGCTGGCGTGGTGAATCTTATTACTGGACCGGGTGTGGGAGTGGGTGAAGAGTTATCCAATAATTCACTGGTGGATAAAGTGGCATTTACGGGTGGAACAGTTACCGGTAAAAAAATAATGCAAGCTGCCACAGGAAATTTAAAACGAATATCATTAGAACTTGGTGGAAAAAATCCCAACATCGTGTTTGCAGACTGCGATCTGCAGATGGCAATTGATGGTGCTCTTTTCGGTGCTTTTGCCAATCAAGGTGAAGTCTGTTCTTCAGGTTCTCGTTTGATTGTTGAGCGTTCGATTCACCAGAAAATAGTGGCAGGGATGTTGAAGAAGATTCCCAATATTAAGCTAGGTCATGGCCTTGATGATGGGGTAAAAATGGGGCCGCTTATTTCACCTGCTCATCGAGAAAAAGTAGAAAACTACATCAAAATTGGAATTGATGAAGGGGCAAAATTAATATGCGGCGGAAAACGTCCTACAGGTGAAGAGTTTGAAAATGGAAATTTTCTTGAGCCAACTATCTTTGATGAAGTTAAACCAACCATGCGTATCGCTAGGGAAGAAATTTTTGGTCCTGTGCTTGCCGTCATTCCTTTTGATACTGAAGAGGAGGCTATTAAAATCGCAAACGATACCGACTACGGTTTAGCTGCAGCTGTTTGGACCAAATATCTGAGTCGTGCTCATCGTGTAACGGCTCAAATTCGTGCCGGTATTCTTTGGGTGAACCACTATCATCCAACGTTTAATGAAATGCCTTGGGGTGGCTACAAACAAAGTGGCTCAGGACGTGAGTTAGGTTTGTATGGTATCGAAAACTATCTTGAGATCAAGCAAGTGAATATTAATTTAGATGAGACACCAATTGGGTGGTACTGATGAAGCAAATTAATAT
>CAMAYX010000244.1 GCA_945862405.1 Legionella genomosp. 1 | reverse complement strand
TACCCGAGCTATAGGATTTCTAACTTTTATCCTAGTAAGGTTAACTCTTACTGAACACGCCAGCCTTTACTGGACGCACAACCGGACTTACGTTTGGTATATTAGCGGCCATGGGCGAAGTGATTGGTGATTCTCCTCTTGGTGAAAATCCACCCGAGTTTTGGTGTAGATTATTTTCTCCGCGAGCTGAAATTGAAGCTCCGCGTGAGGTGCCACGAGTGGAAACCCCAAAGGAAGAAACCACTACTCCTAAACCTCCAACGCAGTAATGCTTGAACAAAATTGAAGCAAAGTCTATAATTGGCGCCGGGCCGATCAAATTTTGGTCGGCCCGCTTGCTAATGACTTCTTCCGGTTGCTAAACTGGGCCGAAAGGAAATGACAAAGGGAGATGGACGATGCTTAGATTTTTCGTAAAAGAAGTAGCAAAAGATACGACTAGAGCAGCAGCAGGGCAATTGGTTGGTCTTGGCATAATCTTTGGTGTGTCGCAAGTAGCAAACACCAAAAATAGATTGGGATTTTGGAACTCATTTCTTAATCCAATGAATACCGCGGCTGGATCAAACTCAGCCTCTACATCACCAAATCCCAAGCCAGCGGAACTCGTTCAAGAACATTCAAGTTCAATTTCTGGCCGGAATCCTTAAATCCATGGCGCTTATCCTGATAACCACAGCAATATTTGTACTTACGTTTGCTTGCCTAGTCTTTATGATTTGGCGTTATAAACATCAGCCATCTGTCGCAATCTCCCCTAAGTTGGCGGGGAAGTTATCGGTGAGCGGCATAATCGCATTCATCGCTGATACCTTAGGGGTAGGCAGTTTTGCGGTAAACATTGCTTTAGCTAAATTATTGGGCACCTTCCGCGATGATGAAATGCCCGCGGTAAATAATGGCGCCCAAGTTATTCCCGGCGCCATTGAATCCATATTCTTCATGAAACTTGTCGATGTTGATTTAACCACCATGATTACTTTGGTTGCAGGGACGTGCATAGGTGGAATTATAGGCGGCTCGGTGGTCAGCAGGCTAAGTAAGCAAGCCATACGCTTATCCATGGTTTGCTGTTTCTTCCTCATTATTTGCTTGTTGATCAGCCACCGGTTTAATTTATTACCCGTGGGCGGTGAAGCTTTAGCGCTGCATTCCTGGAAATTAGCCATTGGATTTTTTGCATTAATCATCTGCGGGGCGCTAACCTCTGTGGGTATTGGCTTGTTTGCGATGGTGCAAGGCGTACTATTCTTATTAAACGTATCGCCTGTGGTTGCTTTTCCTATCATGACAACGGCGGGAGCAATGCAGCAACCCTTAACCACCATGATGTTTTTGAAACATGATAAAATCCCATTGAAAAAGACTTTAATATTAAGTTTAGCGGGTTGTGTAGGTGTATTAATAACCTTGCCCATTTTCACGCATTTAACCGTAACCTGGTTGCATACATTATTGCTTGGGATTCTTATTTATAATTCTATTGCGATTGGCCGCACGTACCTTAAAGTAAGAGCAAGTAATAAAGCAGGTTGGAACGATGTATCCAAAGAGCGAGCAAAAGCTGCATCATAAAACATGGTGCTTGCATTTTACGCGCGGCTGTGCTCCGAACCGCGTGCACAGGGCTAAGTAGTTGATTTTTTGCATTTACGTGCTAAGCTTTGCACTTGCAACACAATAAAATTGCGATTAAGCTAGTTTTTACCAATAATAACAAGGATGAAACATGAAAAAATTAATCTCCAAAATAGTTAACCGTTACACTGCAGGCTTGTCTTTAGCTCTTGCTAGTGGTGCTGCTTTGGCTCAATCAAGCGCTATGTCTGGCGGTATGATTGCAGCTGGTCTTATGGGTGTAGTGGTTGTTGCAGGTGCTATCGCTGTTTCTGCTAACAACTCTGACAACAATGACACTGCTGGAACTACAGTTTACAACGCCTAATTGTTTGCAAAGTGGCCCTACAAGGCCACTTTGCCCTTAAGAAGTTTTTATGGTTACTTATGTACGTAATTCCTGGCAAGTCGCATATGCATCTGTATATTCATTAATCATTCGTGATATTCAAACAAGATTTATTAAATCCGTTAATACCTACCGCCCCTTGGCATTTTTTTGGATCATTTTAGAACCTTTGCTGCACATTGGGATTTGGCTATTTTTGCGCTATTTAACGGGAAGAAACGTTAGTCTCTCCGCTCTGTCGCTCCCTGTATTTATCTTATTAGGCGCAATCCCATTTTTCTTATTCCGTGATATTACCAGTGCGAGTAGGAAAAAAATTAAAGCAAACAAAGGGTATTACTTATTTCGTCAGGTTAAACCCATAGATCCCTTTATAAGTGGGTTGCTGAGCGAATTAATGGTCAATGCCTTTGTTTTTTTAGTTATTCTTGTTCTGTTTACTTGGTTTAATGTGGCATGGCACATCTATGACCTGACCTATTGGATGTTAAACCTGGTCTTTTATTCGATGTTCTTATTAGGATTTTCTTTAATCATCTCCATTGCTTGTTATTTCTTTAATTTTATTGACGTCGTGGTCACCGCCTTTAACCGATTTTCTTATATTCTTTCAGGAATATTTTTTACCGCGGCACAATTGAACGAGCCCGTGCGCTCGATCATGCTTTACAATCCAGTATTTCAGTTCATTGAAATTTCACGCAATTGCTTTATGCCCCCTGATTCTTACATCGTGTATGCTTCCAGCTCTTATCTTTGTGTTTGTGGATTGGTGAGTTTATTACTTGGATTATCACTCTATTTGGTAAGCCGAGGAAAAATCATGCGGGAAATTGAAGAGCGATGATTGAAGTTATTGATGTCAGCAAGCATTACATGGTTCAAGGGATGAAAAAAGAGGTTTTTTCCAATTTCTCTCTAACCATTAAACAAGGTGAGCGTTTCGCGTTAATGGGCAGAAACGGCGCTGGGAAATCAACGCTGTTAAGATTGTTATGTGGCATCGAAAAACCTAACAAGGGAAAAGTTAATATTACCAGTTCACTGTCATGGGCTGTAGGTGTGGCTGGGGGTTTTATTCCCACCTTGACCGGTAAAGAAAATATTAAATTTGTTTGTCGTTTGTTTCGAAACACTCACGAAGAAACCAAAGCAAAGATCGAGTTTGTGAAAGATTTTGCGCAAATTGGTGACTACATCAATATGCCGGTACAGACCTATAGTTCAGGTATGCGCTCACGGCTTTCATTCGGCCTATCCATGTCCTTTGATTTTGATTTTTATATTGTCGACGAGGCCATGGCCGTTGGGGATGTTTCCTTTAAGAAAAAAAGCCGGGAGGTTTTCCAGCAAAAATCCGCGGATAAGGGCATTATTATGGTATCGCATAGCATGAACACCGTCCGTGAATATTGTGATCGGGGAATTTTTTTAGGACCAGACGGAATGTGTCAGGAAAAATGAGACAAAATCTTAGAATTACTACATAAGATTTTATGCTCCCATAATAGCCTCCGATTGTCCAATATTTTTTGAAATTCCGATTGTT
>CAMAYX010000243.1 GCA_945862405.1 Legionella genomosp. 1 | reverse complement strand
CGACAAAAATTGCGGGCTGGAATGTAAGTTTAATTTTTTTTCCTTCTGCATTCGTCATGCTGCGGTGATATGGGAGCATGGTTAATCCAACCCATGGCCACTTCGCTAAATCCTCAGGATTACGTGGCAGTTTGATAACTTGTACTAATGATTTCCCCGCGACAAGGATGCGATTTATTTGGGTGATTTTTTTCTGTTTCAAACTGGCTTGATTGTCTTCAAGCCGTCCAATACGAATTGCTAAATCGATACCGTGTTCAATTAGATTGATTCTTTGATTGGTAACTTTAATGTTAAGAGTTACAGACCTATTTTCATCCGCAAAACGCCCGACTTTTTTGAACAGCGGATGATGAACCATTAACGCTGGAATGGTGATGGTAAGCTTGATGTACCACTTCGCGTTATACTGGGAGCAGAGGTTAAAGGCGCTGACTCACCTTTTGTGATTCAAAGTCTGTCTATAAATTTACAAGATGATCATTAGAAGTTTGAAAAATTATGACGGATCGTCAGGCCTTGCTTTTAGCCATCCCAAAACAAACAAAAAACAAGACCTGATCTACGACCATGCTCTCATGAGCGAGGATTATTGATAAGTTATGAGCTAGGGGTAACTTTTCTTTCTTCTGCGGCTGATGGTCCATTTAAATGGCTATTGTAATTAAATAAATTCCAAAATCCAGGAGCCCAAGCTGTAAATGGAGTTTCGGGTGCTCCATATTGGCGTAGGGCAGTTGCTATCTCGCTTTGCTTATAACAAACTGCATATTCTAGAGGAGAAATCGCACGATAACTTTGTGTAGGAAATTGTTGGGCCAATATTTCTGACATGGACCATTTAGTAGAAGAGGTGGCATTATGGGTTTTAACCATATCATTCAAATATTCTAATTCCAAATTAACCCGTCTTAGATTGCCATTAGTAACATGTTTTTGTAATTCTAATAAACTTTCAGCATATTTCATTTTCATAACCCTTTTATTTGTAAAACACCAAATGAGTTTAAAAGAATAAAATTAAGAGACTATTAACTAGGGCATGGAATTAGTAATAAGGGAATCAATAATTAGTTTAACGGAAAAGATTACTCTTTAAAGATATGATTAATTTAGAAAAATAAGCTGCTCGGCAGGTGTTTTTGTAATCATTATGCCCATAAATATTGCAAATTAATGAAATTGGTTTATAATTGAGCAAGCTTAATCTATGATAGATCTGATGGAATGATAAACAACATCATTACTCAAATCACGAATTCATTCAGAAACTTAATTACATGGTATGAGCAGCGTAACAGCGAACAAGCTGTCAGAGTGCTTTACAGTAAACAAATATATCTTGCCGGTGCTTTTAATTACATCAATACTTTTTTAAACCATTTTACGAAATATGGCACTGTTATAACCACTCTATTAGCAATCTCCTCTTTCTTGGGATTGCACATGACTCCTGTAAGCTGGATGGTTGTAGTGGGTGCAATGTTAATAGGAGGCGTTTTTTTCGCTGACTATATTCGAAATGATTATTTTAATAAGTCGAATGCATTAATGCATGCTCTGGAGCTGACAGCAGAGCAGGACAGTAAGATCATCGACCTTAAAACAAGAATTGAGAACGAATACCTGCAACAAGATGCCTATGAACATGAGCTTGAAGAACTTTGTAAAACGGCAGAGGATTTAGATATCCCGCTCAATAAAGAAATTAAGATTTCTCCTTCCTCGAGTCCAGTAAACTCGTCGGTTCAAAAATCAATATCCCGCGCAGACATAATCGAGCATGGGATGCTTTATCTAATTTTAGACCAATTAGTGACTTATATAACTATGCCGTTTAGGCTTTTACGAAATTCTCTACAGGCCAATTTGCCTGCAGTAACGGACGCAATCAAAAGGATAATAGATATAGGCTCACCTATATTTACAAAAATGAAAGAGTTTATTGAAATATTATCACTGGTCACGGCCTCTTTTAGTGGAATGGTTATTGGAGTTGCATCGGTCATCGATGTAAATGTTAAAAATCAGAGTTTTATTTTGTCTTTGAAAATGGTTGCCGGCACGTTGAGTCCAATTAGCATGGGACTAATTTATAGTGCCATTTTTTTAGTATCAGCAACGTTATTGTTTAATAAGATATTTTTTCAAGACCCATATGAACAGTTAGCAACAAAGAATAAACAAGAAAGAGAGGTTCAAGCTGATAATTTAAATCAAAATCAACTGTTATTGTCTTTGGCAGAACATAAAAACGAAATATTGCGCGAAAAAATTAGTATTTTGAAATTAAAAATTAATTTAAAACAGCCAGATGTGCAAACTTCTGCAGAGTTAGCTAATCAACAAGAGCACGTGAAGCAGGAAAGTGCTGTTGATGAAAAGAAGGGTGTATTGCAAAAATGGGGTATCTTTAAGCCAGAGCGAACAGAGATTATAAATAAATCTCAATTCTCAGCAGCACTGTCGAGGTAAAGTTAGAAGTTACGCTCGATTTCAACTGGCTTTGCTGGATTTCCTTCAGCGGCCATTTCCGTATGCGGCGATAAAAACATCGGCGACCTTCATGATGATGTAATTAAATACTATAAAGGCCCCCTGGTTGCGGACAACCAGGTTATGCTTTGCTACTCTTTAAACCCTTTAAAATCCTTCAAAGGATCGGCCGCTTCAATTTCTAAGCGACTAAAGTTGGTGATGATCGCCACTGCAAAGTACGTTCCGACGGCAACGGCTAAAGATACCAAATCTTTTTTTAATGGACGCTCTAGAGCGTCCTGCTCTTTATTCATAATCTCTAAAAAGCGTAGGATGGTCTTACCTTTAGAGTGCTTATTGTGCATATATACCATAGTTAATTTTGAGATCTTCATAAGTTTCATCTGTCATGTCTTCGAAAGGTGTTTGCACAGCTAATACACTCTTCATGCCTGCAGTTTCTTTACTGATGTTAAAGAAACCTGCATATGCATAATTTCTTACGGTTTCGGATAAGAGTGCTAAACCACCAGTACAACAGATTCCAATGGTTATCAAAAGAGGTTTAAATACATTGGCCCACCAACCACGATGATGGCTCAATACCGATTCTTCGGCTTCTTTAAAGGCTATTTCGCAGGCATTACGGAAATGCGATAACTTATAGGGATGTAGTAAGCCATCAGGAAACTTTATTGGTTCTGCACTTTTAAGTGAAGAAAGCGCCGTATTAACTTTATCATAAAAGCATTGCAATGCAGTGTGTTCTTCAGAACCTTTTGCAAACGGGGAGCCCTTTTGTAATTGATCATTGATGTTCGATAGTTGGGCATTCATCTCGCCAAATGATGTCATGAAGCTTGCTAATTTGGCGGGCAGAGGCTGTTGCGCGTTAATTTCATTGAGGATATTGTCGCGAACCTTTTCTCCCGCTGCCGTTAATCGCCCCTCTTCTTGTAAATCAGGTGTTTGGGCTAGTGCTGCAAGATAGGTTCTTGCAAATTGTACTAAGCGATCAATTAATTGTGTTTCAATGACATCGTGAAAGGTATTTCCTTGCTCAAAACCTTGCGCGTAATC
>CAMAYX010000242.1 GCA_945862405.1 Legionella genomosp. 1 | reverse complement strand
CCGCGAATCATTTCAAGTTGCGATAATCGGGGTAATAGCTCCGATTTGCCTCGGTTTATTATGCATGTACGTATTAATTCCTGACGCAACCTTTAAAGCAAGCCTTTTTGTCGCAGCCACACTATCTGCAACCAGTGTCGGTATTACAGCACGCGTACTTAAAGAAATGAAGAAACTACGTACACGTGAGGCGCGTACCATTCTTGGTGCAGCGATGATTGATGATATTTTAGGTTTAATTATCCTAGCAATCGTCAGTAGCATCGTGATCAGTGATGTCGTAGATATGGTTAAAATAAGCGGTATTATCGTATTAGCATTTGCTTTCTTAGCCATAGTCCTTTTGACGGGTCCTTGGTTGTTGAAAAAAGCAATTAAGCTTTTAGGATTTTTGGAGCCTTGGGAAGCAAAACTTATCGTTTCATTTGCTTTCGTAATGTGTCTAGCTTGGCTGGCGGCTTTGGTGCAACTGGCACCAATTATTGGTGCTTTTGCCGCTGGTGTAATCATCCATGATGGTTTTTTTGATGGGGAATCGGATAAAACCACTTCTTTGAAAATTAAGGATATGGTCGCTCCGTTCGAATCCCTTTTAGCACCATTATTTTTTGTGCTAATTGGTATTCAAGTTAAGCTGGAGTCATTTTTAAATTGGGAAGTAGTTTTAATGGCGACTGCCCTAATTGTTGCTGCTATCTTAGGCAAGTTGGTAAGCGGTTTTGGTGGGAATCGTAAAGATGATCGTATTCTAATTGGGGTTGGCATGTTACCGCGAGGGGAGGTGGGTTTGGTATTTGCCTCAATAGGAATAACACTTGGGGTTATATCCGATCAATTATTTTCCGCTATTGTCATGATGGTAATGGTAACCACTTTCATAGCACCTGTCTGGTTAAAATCCAGATATAAACGACAAAGCGATGCATCATGATGACGAATGCAGAACAAATTAAACGTGAAGTTAGCTTAGCGTTGGCAGAGGATATTGGCAGTGGTGATGTTACTGCGGCTTTATTACCTGAATCGCGGTTGACCGAAGCAGTAATTTTATCTCGTGAGCCCATGATCGTATGCGGGCAAGCTTGGGTAGAAGAAGTATTTGCACAAGTTGATGCTGATATCAAACTGCAATGGTTGGTAAGCGAGGGCAGTTGGCTTGACCACCCTATAGAGCTTTGTCGTATCAAGGGGAATGCGCGAACAATTCTAACGGCCGAACGATGTGCTTTAAATTTTCTTCAAACGCTTTCTGGTACTGCAACGAAAACCCATCACTATTTAGAAGAATTAAAGGGCAAGAAAACACGCTTGCTAGATACTAGAAAAACAATCCCGGGGCTGCGTGTTGCCCAAAAATATGCGGTTGCATGTGCAGGCGGAGTAAATCATCGCATGGGACTCTATGATGCTTTCTTGATTAAAGAAAATCATATTATGGCCTGTGGTTCCATTAAATCGGCGATTGAAAAAGCTCGTGCTGCCCAAAGGCATTTATTCGTTGAGGTTGAGGTTGAAAACCTAAATGAATTAAAGGAAGCCCTGGATGCTGGACCCGATAGGATCTTATTGGACAATTTCACCCCTGAAATGTTGGTTCAAGCTGTATCCATGAATAAACACAAGCAATGTGAACTGGAGGCTTCCGGCGGTATAAACCTTGCTAATCTTGCTGAATATGCGGATACCGGCGTTGATTTCATTTCCATTGGTGCAATAACTAAATCAATTGAGGCGATTGATCTAAGTCTATTGCTAAAATCAATGCAGTAGGTTGGGTCCTTTGACCTGGGTTATCGTCACTTTTAGATAGAACCAAAAGTGGTTAGAAATTGAGCCAGAATCCAAACCTTAGGTGTAGAAGATCCTAGCTTTGCAAACCGCTAAAGCTTATACCCCCTAGGTTTATTTACTCCATAATGCACAGGGATTGTGCATTCGGAGCAGATAAGATAGTTGGCCAGGTGGATTAGCGTTCAGTAGGAGACCGAAACTAATCTACTTAGATGCTGGCTTAAAAGTTCAAACTCTTTCAATTTCTTCTAAAAAAGTGACGATCCCTCAGGTCCTTGAGCCAACAATAGTGTAGAATAAATCCAAAAGGCATCGAGTAAACTCCTATGACGCATAAAATTGTATTAACCGGTGGTGGGACGGCTGGACACGTAACGCCGAATCTCGCGCTAATTGAGGTATTACAAAAAGCAGGATGGCAGATCGACTACGTAGGCTCCAGAGATGGAGTAGAAAAAAATATGATCGAAGCCATTCAAATACCCTATCACTCGGTTAATAGTGGCAAACTGCGTCGTTATTTCAGTTGGCAAACGTTTCTTGAGCCTATACGAGTCAGCATGGGAATTTTTCAATCGTATCGCTTATTTCGCAAGCTGAAAGCTGATGTGGTTTTTTCCAAGGGAGGATTTGTAGCTTTCCCTGTGGTCGTTGGTGCATGGTTAAATCGTATACCCATTGTTGCGCACGAGTCTGATATCACACCAGGTCTTGCCAACCGTTTAAGTTTACCGTTTGCAAACAAAATTTGTGTAACGTTTGCCGCAGCAGAAGATCATTTCAAACGCAAAGATAAGATCAAAGTTACGGGTACGCCCATTCGTAAAACCCTTTTTCAAGGGAATAAAGAACGAGGCTTGGCACTCTGTGGTCTTGATGATAAAAAGCCTTGCATCTTAGTCATTGGTGGTAGCCAAGGGGCGAATGTATTAAACGCCTGCGTTAGAAACACTTTAGATGAGTTGTGCAGAGAGTTCCAAATTATCCACTTATGCGGCAAAGGTAAAGTTGATCTTAATATTCATCGCGAAGGGTATTGCCAATTGGAATATGCACGAGAGGAGTTGGCTGATTTATTTGCCGCGAGTGAATTGATTGTGTCGCGCGCCGGAGCTAATTCTTTGTATGAAATCTTAGCGTTAGGCAAACCCCACGTTTTAATTCCTTTATCTAAAAACGCAAGTCGCGGAGACCAAATTCAAAATGCACAGTACTTCAAGCAACAAGATATTAGTGTAGTGATTGAAGAAGAAAACTTGTCTCCCAATCAGCTCTTATCTTCAATTCATGAAGTGATGGCAAACCAAGATAAGATTAAAGCTAAAATTACTGCTTTAAATATTCAGTCCGCAACCGACACAATTATTGCCATTATTCAGGAGACCTTACATGCTGAACCCGCAAAGACTGTATGACTATATTGATAAGCAATGGGAGAGTGAAATTCTGCCCAGTCTTTGTGACTACATAAAAATTCCCAACAAGTCCCCAAGTTTTGATAAAAAGTGGCAAGAGCATGGCCACATGGAACAAACGGTAGAGTTGCTGAGTCAATGGTGTAAACAGCATGCACCGCGAAATATGAGCATGGAAGTGGTAAGGCTTGAGGGTCGCACTCCGTTAATTTTTATGGAAATACCTGGAAATAAAGATGAAACCGTACTGCTGTATGGCCATTTTGATAAGCAGCCGGAAATGTCAGGTTGGGACGAGGGTTTAGGCCCATGGACTCCGGTAATGAAAGATGGAAAATTGTACGGTAGAGGGGGCGCGGATGATGGGTACTCCATTTTTGCAGCACT
>CAMAYX010000241.1 GCA_945862405.1 Legionella genomosp. 1 | reverse complement strand
GTTGCCACAGGACACCTGATACGGTCTAATTCTATGACATAAGTGCAAAAAATTAACGAATCAAAAAATAGGCTACGGCATATCCTGATAAAAAATAGAAAGATGGGAAAATCAAAATTTTATCCGTTACAAACTAGCAACGAGGTGTGCGGTAAAAATTTGCAAGCGCACCCTGCGTTATTGTTTTTCCAAACAGATTGAACGAATTCCCATAGTCCACTTCAGCGTCCATAGGGAGATTGAACGTTTTCTTATACACTTCATCCATTAAAATTAAGGTTCTAGTTACTGTTAACACCTCAATTACATCCTCAAATTGATCATAGTTATATTTTAAAATTCCTGGGATTGTTTCTTCCACATGCATTAACTCATGCAACGCGCAAATATAGGCTGGTCTATACATTCCACTATCAATATGGGAACTATGATCAGGATTCGCCACGATAGCTTGAACCTTCCAGGTGTTCCATTCATTTTCTAAGTCAGACAAATAGGTTCTGGTAAGACCGCTATCACTCCAATCTACTGAGTTTTCAATGGTTAAACCATAAGCTGAGTATTTCATAATATAGGCAGCGTATATTCCTTTGGATATCTCATCTGCCACCTCTTTATGTGCAACTGGAATTACGTTAAGTTTTTGTTGGTCGTACACCACTCTTTGATATTCAACGAATACTTTTTTATAACGATAAATCAATTGCAACTCATGTGCTCTAGAACCCACTACGGGAGAATTTGCATTATGATGCCCATTGCGAGTGGAATGAGGTGAATCAGCCATGTGGAATATATGAAAACAAAACAGCAATAGTATCTTAGAAACATTAACATTTTATTAACCACAGCTCTAATATAGTTTTCCCCCTGCCCTTTGGGACGATAAGGCATAGATTCTTTTATTAAATAAGCGGCAAAAATTTACAAAAAACTGATTGGCGACGTTCATGGAGTTTGCTAAATGTAACTTAGTCTCAGCATGGATAGCTCGAATATCTTCAGGATGCAAATGGCGATGAAGGTGCTCCAAATAATCGGGATGTTCTAGCCATCTTTGAATCAAATTAACATCAACTTCCAAATGGAATTGCAGCCCTATGCAATTTTGCTGATAAGAAAATGCCTGCGAACATTGCGTATTTTCTAAAATCACTTCTACTCCAGCGGCCGTCTCATTTGCAAACTGATGCCATTGAAATACATGCATGGGTTGAGCAAACGGTTCAAACAAAGCCTGCTCCCCGCGCAAATTTACCCGGACCCAGCCAAGTTCAGGCTTTTCCAAAGCATAACAGCGCCCACCCAAAGCTAGATTTAAAAGTTGAGAGCCCAAACAAATACCTAATATTGGTATTTGTTTTGCAATTGCTGTTTGCAATAACTCTACTTCATGCGCCAAGTGTGGGTATAAATCCATCTCATTGGGATGCATAGCCCCACCCAGTAAAACAATACCGTGATAATTTCGTACATCCACCTGGCGAAGCGGTTCTCGTGCAAAATTGACATAACGGACTCTAAATTTCATCCGTTTCAAAGTATATATGATCATACCTAATGGTTCGTAAGGAGAGTGTTGTAAAACCAAAATTCGAGCCATGGTATTATCGCAATTGAGTAATCATAACTATCTTCATAGTTATAGTTTAGTACATACTCCGTTCTCCCTGTCTATCCTATACTGAGACATGAGAAGTAATTTCTAAAAGGTAAGTCCTATGCGCAAACTGCTGTTTCTTTTTATTATATTTACTGTATCAACCACGCTAAACGCCGTAACGTTGAAAGTGAATTTAACGCCTTGCTTTGACATGAGTAACACTAAAGCCATGGGCAGAGACATGGAAACCATTCTAAGAAATGAATTTTGTACACAAACAATAGCACCCGAATCCTATTCTCAAATGGCCAATAGTGCTTTACCCCGCCTTATGAATAAAAGCTTTTTGGGGGTCGAGCCACCCCCGGGGTGGCAATCACTAAGTCATGATATTTTACAAACTTGTTTAGCCAAAAAAAATCTATGCCTACAACACGATAGGGAAGAATTTTCTAATTGCTTAAACAGTATGGTTCCGCTGCTTTTAATTCAATTTGGTCCCTGGCTTGGCGAAAGTTGTCCACAATTAAACAACGAAGTAATCAAGAACTGGCAAAATAAAAAAGTAATTTTTATTCAAATCATTAAAGATGCCAAAGCTTCAGTAAGCAGCCCTCAAAGCGAGCCATCTACAAATCTTTTTCAAATTTATTTCTAAATAATGGATTCGTACATATTAGCGACACACCTATAGGACTGAAGTAATTTTTTTGCGTTGAGCTTTCATCCTCGCCTTCGTCTTTATAACCCATAGAGTATCGTGCTGAAATAATACGCTCTAGTTGTCTGTGGGTCTTTTCCAACTCATCAATGTTCTCCCGAACCCTTCTATATACAACCGTCTTTATATTCCATTCTATTTTCTTTAGCTCCGCCTGATGTTCTCCCTGATTTAAATAAGCTACTTTATCAAGGATACAATAAAAGCCAGCTCAGGCAGCATAGTGACTTGATGTGGAATAGCGCATGCAATGCCTGGGCAGGAACCTTTAGGAACCATTTTGATATTATGGTTGAAGCCAAAAATAAAAATTTAGCGAGTATTCCGTTTGAAGTAACAACGCAGCACTTGATACGTTAATTTTCATCTTCAAAGGCTTGCCTTTTTATCATTTTCACAAGCCCTTCGACCCAAGTGACATGAGTATTAATGCAGGGAATAAAAACAAAATCACGCCCTCCAAGCTCTAGCCATTGGGACCTGGCGCGAATGTTAATTTCTTCCAGCGTTTCCAAACAATCAGAAACAAATGATGGGCAAACTATAGCGATATTTTCTACCTTTTTTTGTCTTAAGTCCTCTAAAATCAAATCAGTATAGGGTTTTATCCAAGGTGTTTTACCAAGCCGTGATTGAAAAGAAACGACATATTCTGATGAACTTAAATGTAACTCTTTTGCAATGAGACGAGAGGTTTCATAGCATTGCGCTCGATAACAATAAATGTTCAATTGATCGGGCTTAGGGCAAGGTTCTGATCTTGAACATACAGAGCGACATGCACTTTTATCGATATGTCGTTCTGGTAATCCATGAAAGCTAAAAATAAGGGCATCGATTTTTTTATCGTTCAAATGTTCTTTAATAAGGCTCGCATAAGCGGCAATAAAATTGGAGTTGTTGAAAAAATCTCTTTTTACGCTAATTTCTGGAATATTCCATTGGTCACCAAGCACCCTCAATAACTCTTCTGTTGCAGATCCTGTTGCTGCTGATGAATATTGTGGAAATAAAGGAATAGCAATTATCTTTTGACAGTCTTTAAGTATATTAAAAGCAGATTCAATACTAGGATTTCCATACCTCATGCCTAACTCAATCTGTATTGATGTATCGAATTCTTTTCTTACAGCATTCACTAAATCCTGGCTATTGGTTAATAATGGGGAGCCTTTATCACTCCATATTTTCTGATAAGCATGAGCAGATTGCTTATATCGAAACGGTATGATGACCCAATTAACCAAAACGTACCGTACGACTGTTGGTAAATCAATGACTCGAGGATCATTTAAAAACTGCTTCAAATAGGTATAGACGGATTTTGAATCACAGTTGTCAGGGGT
>CAMAYX010000240.1 GCA_945862405.1 Legionella genomosp. 1 | reverse complement strand
GACAAAAAATTGGCTAAATTATAATCATAAATTCAAGTTATTCATTTTCAACGGGTTCTTTACCGTCAAAAATTTGTCGCTGTCAAAAAAAATATACTGGTTTGGCTCGTGCCTATGCCCATGCCCGGGTTTTAAAAAACAGAAAGACGGACAAGGGGACGGGCATGGGCTTTTTTTGTAACGTTTTTCGTGAAGATAAAATTGTGATTAAAAAAATTCAAATTGATTAAAAAATTGGCACGATAGCTGCAAGAGTGTAATTGACTAAAAAATTACATGCCTTGGAGGCTATTATGAACATGAAAGTTATCGAAGCATATATCGAATCTAAACAACAAGAGTTTATGAACCATCCATTTTTTGAAGTTTTAGAGCAACTCAACAGTTTAGAAGAAATAAGTTATTTCGTACCTGAGCTAACTTTTTGGGCAATGACTTTTCAAGATATATTGCGATTAAATGAAGAACGGGTAAAGGACCCTTATTTGAAGAAAATTGCTCGGCACCATCGTTTAGAAGATGCTGGACATGAAAAATGGTTTCTTCATGACAAAAAATACATGGGCAGTAGTTTAAACAGTAACCCCTCTTGTAATAAAGATGATGTGGCTTGGTTATACAGTAGAGAATCTCAAGTTACTCGAGATGCAGCATACTCCATCATCTCAGAAGTGTATAAAATTGAGAATGAGTTACTTAATGTTGCATTACTACTAACACTTGAATCATCTGGTCACGTATTCTTTGAAAAGATTGTCCAACAAGTGACGAAAACTGGGGAAGATAAAAACCTAAAATATTTTTCAAGCTCACATCTAGAAGTTGAAATGGCACATGCAATATTCGAAGAAGAAATGGAGACAAAACTGTACGTACGAAAAATTCCTGTGAACATTCAGAGAGATGCATTAAAAATGATAGATAGATGTTATGATGCATTTAGCCGTATGTTTGATGGATTGATTGAAGCCTGCAACGCACGCTTGAACAGTGCAAAACAAAGGAATTTGCAACATGCTGTGGAATACACCTCAACTCAAACAATGTAAAAGCCAGTTAGGTCAGCTCTTGCTCAGTGATGAGCAAGAGCTTTTTTTTGTTAATCAGGATTTTGGCCGAGTTACTACAGGTGAAGCATTGGCGGTTTGTTCCTTTAAGGAGTTGGCGCCGTTGCAGAAATTTCTGCAATTTGCAGCACAGCACCAATTGCCCATAACCATACGTGCAAATGGGCTTAGTCAATCAGGGCAATCTTTGGCGATAAAAGGTGGAGTAAGTCTAGAGATTCGCGAATTAAACGCAAAAATTGGTCTGGAAGCACCAGGAGTTAGAGCAGGATGCAGTGCAACTTGGAAAGAAATTATTGAACATACGCTGCAAAAAAAAACACTCCCTCTGGTCTTTCCATATAATACTAATCTAACCTTAGGCGGGGTTTTATCAGTAGGGGGAGTGGGTTCATCCTCGTTTAAAAGAGGAATTCTAGCTGCACATGTCTCGCAATTAGAAGTAATTTTAGCGAATGGCGAATTGGTTATTTGCACAAAGGAAGATCATGCCGATTTATTCAATGCCTGTCTAAGCGGAGCAGGCTTATTTGGTGTGATTTATAATGCTGTTTTAGATGTAAGACCTTGCAAATCTCAGGTTAGAGTAATCAATTTACTCTACGATAATTATCAGCATTGGCTTAATGATCAATTTTTGTTAAAACACCATTGCGATTATTTAGAAGCTTACATTTCACCAGAATATCTTAGCGAGCATCAAAAAGCTTGCGTGCTGCAATTAGGTATTGAGTTTGATGAGCAAGCTCCTAGCCTTCAGTTTTTTAAAGAACTAAATTTTGTAAAAGAATTATCAACAGAAAATAAACCCATTTGGGACTATGTTACTCGTCACGATGGACGGCTTTCCGCGATGAGAGAGACCGGAGCATGGGAGGAGCATCACCCTTGGTACGAGTGTTACCTGGATGTCCGCTTACTCCTACCCCATTTACCAGCCATCGTGGCTTTGCTCGATGAAGCAATAGGAGGTATTTATCATGTATTTCCTATAGCAACACATCACCCCAAGTATTTTATGCTGCCCAACAGTCAACACGACGTAACGTTTAACGTACTTGCACCTGGAGTGACCGCGGACAAATTACCAAAAGCAATTGCAGCGCTTATAGAAGTTGATCGCTTATTGCTTAGCATAGGTGGTAAACGTTATATTTCAGGATGGATTCCCCAGGAGTGTGATGAGGCTTTTTGGAAAAATCATTACGGTTCTCTCTGGGAAGAAAGAAATAATACGAAATTAAATTATGATCCTGCCAACATTTTTTGTTCTCAGCTGTTCCCATTTCGGAGAACCAGCTCGTGTTAGCTGAAGTCCGAGCGGTCCTGCTAAAGCCTTGGGTACCCAGGCTTATTGGTTTAATTTTGCTTTTATTATTGATTTGGGAAATTTATGATGGTGTGCATGATTTATGGGGTTTGAACCATCAAACCATAGCAAGTAAAGTTCCTGCGGACTCCAATATTCCTAAAAATACCGTAGGTAAGGAACTACGAGCGCCAATTTTTGGGGAATTTGTGCCTAAGACGATTAGCGACTCGAATGTTAAACGATCTATGTTGGACCTTAACATCGTTGGTATTATTTTTTCTGATAAGGAAGAAAATTCTGAAGTGATACTGAGAACTGCAGATGGTGAAGAAAAACCAGTAGGTATTGGTGAGACCATTTCCGATGGCGTAGTCGTTAAACGGATTACTCCTGAGGGAGTTATGGTAGAAAATCAAGGGCAATTAGAGAGTTTAAGTTTTCCAAAAAATGAATTACTCTTTGAAAAACAACAGCAGCCCCTTTTTAAGGAATAGAGTTTATGTGGGCAGGACTTTTATCAGTGCATGAAAATAGCAAGCGAATTCTTAGCATGAGATCTCGTGTTTTAGTGCTGTGTATAGGTTCATTCCTATTGGCAGGTTGTTTCACACAATACAATTTGCAACAAGGTATTTATAGTTTCCAAGCACAAGACTATAGGAAAGCTTTTATTCTTTTAAAGCCCGAAGCTATCAAAGGAAATCCTGATGCTCAGTATGCGGTTGGCTATATGTATTATTATGGTCAAGGAATAACAGAAGATAGAAAGCAAGCTTTTTCTTGGATTAGCGCCGCCGCTAAGGTGGGGCAGCCGGATGCGATTACGGCGATGAAGATTTTAGGTCCTCCATATTCCCCCGCCTACAACTAAACCTTTTTAAACCGGCATATTTGGCGGATCTTGAATGATCTCGGGGGTAAAAAAATGCTCACATACCTGGTGTATGCTGCGCTTTTTTTACCCCCGAGATCATTCAACCTCCACCAAATCTGACGGTTTAATCCCTTGCGTGCCTCTCGTTTCGCTTTGCTCACCGAAGTCGGTTTTGTTTTTCGTGCCCATGCCCATGCCAGGTTTTTGGGGTTTTCTGTTTTTGTCCGGGAGATGTTCCTTGATCCTCACGTTTCGCCTTGCTCACTAACGGCTGTCATTGCGAGCGCCCCAGCCCCTTCGGGGCAAACATCTGCAAAGAACTTTTTTGAGTTAAAATCACCAACGATATGTTTGTGTTGTAAAAGCCGGCGTTACATTAGTGCTGAGAGCCTGATTGCGAGTGTGGTTACAGGGGTTTAG
>CAMAYX010000239.1 GCA_945862405.1 Legionella genomosp. 1 | reverse complement strand
CACTTTCCTATGTAGGCAAGGACAATACACACAAGCTGAAAAATATTTTATGCAAGCCGTAAAAGATATGCACTACGAACGTACATCGGGTGCTTATGAAAATGCAGGTCTGTGTGCAATAGCTGTTCCTGATTACAGTAAAGCTATTATTTATTTTTCTAAAGCATTGGAACAAGATCCATCACGCAAACAATCTTTGTATGAACTTGTCAGCATTGAACTGAAACAAAACCACGCAGTAGAAGCACTGGCTTATTTACAAAAATATCCTATGCTTTCTCTTCAGGATCGCTCCTTACTCACATTAGGAATCGATGCTGCACGCCAAGCTGGTAAAGTTGAGGTAGAAGCAGATTACAAACGTCGTTTACAGCAGTTAAATTTATCGGACAACGCCGGAGTAAGAAATGAATACAACAGTGATAACGGATGAAATTGAAGACAAAGACACACAAAAGCCCGGTGCACTATTGTCCTCATTTCGTAAGCAAAAAGGGTATAGTACAGATTATGTAGCAGGGAAACTGCACTTAAGGGTACGCCTCATCGAGCTTTTAGAAGCCGATGACTATGACAATATGCCAGAGCCTGTTTTCATTAAGGGTTACTTGCGTGCTTATGCGAAATTATTGGACATTGCACCAGAACCTTTACTCGAGGCATTCAACAGCATATACACTCGTGACCGCAGGGTAGAAAAATTATGGCAAAGCCGCCGAGAAACTCATAAAGCTGAACATGCAGTTCGTTGGATAACCGTTTTTTTTGCCATTGGGGTTATTATAGCAGTTGCGATTTGGTGGCATACCAATAAGGATAATGAACGTATATTGCCGACAAATATAAGTCGCAATGAACCACAACAACCAGCCAAATCAGAAAATGAAATACGTTTAACGGATCTTTCAAAAATGCGCTCGTTGTTATCATCAACACATCAATATACAACTGAAACTCAGTACAGCAAGATTGGAGAAGAAGCAGGTGAGTGAAAAGATTCAAGCAATACGTGGCATGAATGACGTATTGCCCAATGAAAGTTTTGCGTGGAGAAACTTAGAAAACACATTTGCAAACTGCCTAACTCAATATGGATATCAACAAATTCGCTTACCGCTTGTCGAAAGTACCCAACTTTTTAAACGTACTATTGGTGAAGTAACGGATATTGTTGAAAAGGAAATGTACACATTTAATGATTTAAATGGAGATAGCATTACCCTAAGACCTGAAGGAACAGCCGGTTGTGTTAGGGCATGTCTAGAGCATGGTTTATTGCACAATCAGCAGCAAAAGCTATGGTATGCAGGTCCAATGTTTCGTCATGAAAAACCACAGAAAGGCCGTTATCGACAATTTAATCAATTGGGTGTGGAAGCGTTTGGCTTTGAAGGCGTAGGAATCGAACTTGAATTAATAGCTTTGTGCAAACGTCTGTGGAACATTTTGGGTATTTCCGAGCACGTCCATCTAGAGATTAATACCCTGGGAGAACTGGATGAGCGACAAGCTTACCGTAATTCTTTAGTTGATTACTTTAAACCACACTTCCATCAACTTGATGAAGACAGCAAACGAAGATTAGAGCGAAACCCTTTACGGATTTTAGATAGTAAAAATCCACAGATGCAATCTATCATTGCCAATGTACCGAAATTCATAGATCAATTGGGTGAAAAAAGTAGGCAAAAATTTCAAGATTTATGCTCTGGATTAGAGTTTTTAGGAATTCCATACCGTATTAATCCATTTTTGGTAAGAGGCCTAGATTATTACGGCCATACTGTGTTTGAATGGATTACTGATAAACTAGGGAGTCAAGCAACCGTATGTGCTGGTGGGCGATACGACAAACTAGTTGAACAGTTAGGCGGTAATGCCACGTTTGCAGTTGGTTTTGCAATGGGAATAGAGCGGCTTATGCTACTGCAAGAAACGATTCATACACCTACAGATAATGAAGTAGCGCCCGAATTATTTATAATACCATTTGGTACTGATGCTCAATTACAAGCCATGGTTATTGCAGAAGCTATTCGCACCCAAAATCCTCAGTGGCAAGTTTTGGTAAATATAAGCGGGGGAAGTTTTAAAAGTCAGTTTAAAAGAGCTGACAAAAGTCGAGCTCAATATGCTCTTGTCTTGGGAGAAGATGAGTTAAAAAATCAAACGATTGGGTTAAAGAATTTACGTATTTCAGGTGAGCAAACCACCATTCCACAACAGCAGTTGATGACGTTTCTAGAAACTCATCTCAAAGACGCACTAGTAAAGGCAGGAGAACAAAATGTCGGTTTATAGGACTGAAGAAGAACAGATTGATATGATAAAAAAATGGTGGAAACGCTACAATGGTATTATTACTGTAGTGGTTTCACTGATTTTATTAGCAATTTCCGGTTATAAATACTGGAATTGGCACCAAGCAAAAATCAATCAGCAAGCCTCAAACGCCTATGAACACATGATGGTCGCATTTTCAAATCAAGATAATAAAAGCATACGTTCTTATGCAAATGAACTGATTAAAGATTACAAGGATAGCGTGTACGCTGATGCTGCCCATTTCACACTGGCCAAGCTGTACATTTCGCGCGCTAAATACCCTCAAGCACAAGAACAGTTATCCTATGTTGCTGAACATTCTAAAATTCCAGCATTTCAGCAGATCGCGCAAATTCGCTCAGCGCGATTATTGATTGTCGAGCAATCTTACGATAAAGCTCTTGAAAAGCTGAGTACAGTACAAGACAGTGCTTATCTTTCTGTTATCAATGAAATTAAGGGTGATATTTACGCAGCCAAAGGTCAATACGCTGAAGCGATGACTTCTTACCGATTAGCAATTGATGAAGTGCAAACTAAAGGTATGGGTAATTTATTCCTAGAAATGAAAACAAATGAATTAGCAGCTATTACTCAATCTATGAATAATAAAGAAGGGCCGCAATCCGCATAACTTAAGGTGAGTCATGACCGTTTGTAAAAAAATAAGCAGTCTATTAGTGCTAGGATGTATACTGGCAGGTTGTACACAAATTGATGATTTAATGCTGGGAAAGGACAATACACCCCCTCCTGCTCCTTTAGAAAAAATCACACCAAAATTAAACTTGGCAACCGACTGGTCGGTACCCGTAGGAAAAGGCAAATCCACCAACGCCCACTTAAAGCTCAAACCCGTGGTAAAAGGGAATATAATTTACACGGCATCAGCTAGCGGTACGCTTGAAGCGCGCAATAAGCAAAACGGCGAACAAGTTTGGTCTACTCAACTAAAAGAAAATGTTATCAGTGGTCCTAGTGTTGGCGATGGCTTTATAGCAGTTGGAACGGATGCTGCAACGGTTGCTGTAGTTAATCAAACCGATGGTAAAGAATTATGGCAAGCAAATGTTTCGGGTGACTCACTTTCAAAGCCGGTAATTGCAAATGGAAAATTGATTGTTAAAACCATTGACGGCAACTTATATGCCTTTAATGTTAAAACCGGCGAAAAATTGTGGGTGGCCGACCATGGCGCGCCAAATTTAATTTTAAAAGCAAGCGCTTCGCCAATTATTATGGATAAATTGGCCTTAGTTGGATTTTCAGATGGTAAATTGGACGCGGTAGATTTGCAGACAGGCACTGTAGTTTGGCAAAGAAGCATTGGATATCCTAATGGCTCCAGCGATGTTGAACGATTATTAGATATCGATGCCGATCCTATTGTCCGCGGCGATCTAGTGT
>CAMAYX010000238.1 GCA_945862405.1 Legionella genomosp. 1 | reverse complement strand
GCTCACTCTGCGACTTAAGATCTTGTCGTCGATGCTCCATCTCGTCTAGCTGGTATTGCGCCGATAGAAGATAGAAGGTAAACAATAACTCATCCTTCAGTACTACTCTTTCCTCATTGTCTAAATATTTAAAAGCAGCAGGATTTGTTTGCGCCATTTTATTGCTATATGCACTGAGAAGAGTAGCTAATGTTTTTCGTCGACGGAATATGTCCTCATAATCCCAACTAGTTTTTTTACCAGCGTCATAAAGATCAAAAGCATAACGCACAGCAAATTTTCCAGCGCCATCAAGTGAACTATACGATGTGCTATCGAAAATACTGTCGGTCATGATTTTACTCCTAGTAGTAAATCGTCCGCTGATTTAGTTAATTTGTTGTTTCGATCAGATTGCTCTTTTTTACTACATACTAATAACATAGCATTAATTAAGCACACAAGGTTGCTTACGCTATCTTTACATTATTGATGGTTGCTTTACGTTCGCGGAAATATATAATGTAATTATTGAGCTGACTGCGCTATTTTAACACAACATTTAGCGCTGGTACATATCATCAAAGCGGGTGATATCATCTTCGCCTAAGTAGCTCCCACTTTGGACTTCGATGACAAATAAAGGCTGGGTTCCAGGATTGCTCAATCTATGGAGGGTTTGTTGCGGAATATAGGTGGACTGATTCACCCCCAATTGAAACACCTGTTGGTCATTGACTACTTCAGCAATACCTTCCACAACCACCCAATGCTCAGCACGATGCTGGTGCATTTGTAATGACAATTTCGCACCAGGCTTGATCATCAAACGTTTTACTTTAAAGGTTGGTCTTTCAACTAAGACTTCAAAATACCCCCAGGGGCGAGAAGCTTTAACATGATCTAGGGCTAACTGCTGATGTTCTTTTGCCAAATCAGCTACTATGTCTTTCACTTGTTGCGTGTATCTTTTGTCGGCTACCAGGACTGCATCGTGTGTAGCTACAATGATTTGGTCACGGATCCCTAAGGTGGTAACTAAAATATCTTCACTGCTTACTAAACAGTCATGGCTATCCTTGGCAATAACTTTACCATGTAAGGCATTCCCATTGGCATCCAATGGGTTTGCTTCAGCCACTGCGGTCCAACATCCCAAATCGCTCCATGAAATATTCAAAGGCATAGTAACGGCTTTGTCTGTTTTTTCCATCACCGCATAATCAATAGAATCTTCTGGACATTGGCGAAAACTGTCGGACTTTAAACGCAGATAGTCATTTTGCCGCTGCAGATCCTGTACTGCTAATTCACTGTATTTATAAATTTCAGTGGCATGTTTGTGCAGCTCATCCAGCAATGTTCCCACACGCACGATGAACATGCCGCTGTTCCAATAAAAATTGCCGCTGGCAACAAACGCTTCAGCCGTAGGTTCGTCAGGTTTTTCCAGAAAGCGGTTCACGGGAAGGATAGGGGTGTTATTCTGGTAAGCTTCGATGTAACCGTAGCCTGTTTCAGCACGTGTAGGTTTGATTCCAAAAGTTACCAATGCATCATGCTTGGCGGCCCATTCCGCCCCTTGCAGCATGGCTTCACGCCAAGCAGTTTCATCACCAATCCAATGATCCGAAGGAAGGATCACCATCACCGCATCCGGGCCAGCTTCGGTCGCCAAATAATGCGCCGCACTTGCAATCGCCGGAGCTGTATTTCGTGCACAAGGTTCCAACAAATAGGTTATGGGGACAGCAAATTCCTGCAGTTGCTCTTGGCAAAGAAAATAATGTGCTTCGTTGCTGATTGTAAGAATTTCTTGATATGGCAAGGTAAGCGCACGACGCAAGGTCTGCTGCAACAAGGATAATTCACTTTGCAGGCGTAGAAATTGTTTAGGGTAATTTTTACGCGACAATGGCCATAAACGGGTTCCAGAACCACCGGCTAAAATTACTGGAAAAATCTTTGTCATGTACCCTTTGCTCAAAAACGATCAGCTAGCATTGTAGCAACAAGTCATCGCGGGTAGCAATTGCAGGATAGTTTCGATTATAATTCTGCGCCCCTAACTATTACTCTGGCTCGATCATGAAGAAAGCTGTCGTTCTTTTATCTGGAGGCCTGGACTCCACCACTTGTTTGGCAATTGCCAAAGATCAGGGTTTTGCTTGTTATGCATTAAGCTTTACGTATGGTCAACGTCATGTGCATGAATTAGAAGCAGCGCAACGACTTGC
Organism: Legionella genomosp. 1; assembly: GCA_945862405.1. GTDB lineage: Bacteria > Pseudomonadota > Gammaproteobacteria > Legionellales > Legionellaceae > Legionella_A. The sequence continues at coordinate 1,573 of CAMAYX010000238.1, read as the reverse complement.
CAAGGTTATGGAAGCAGTTGACCATCGCATAATCACGATTGATATAGGGCAATTCGGCGGTTCTGCTTTAACCGACGAATCCATCGATGTTCCTGATTATCAAGAATCGACCGAAATTCCAGTCACCTATGTACCAGCACGAAACACCATATTTTTATCTTATGCCCTGGGATTTGCAGAAGTCATTGAAGCGTATGACATTTTTATTGGGGCTAATGCTGTGGATTACTCGTTTTACCCAGATTGCCGTCCACAATTCATTCGTGCCTTTGAAAATTTAGCAAACGTTGCTACCAAAGCTGGGGTAGAAGGGCGGAAATTTAATATCCATGCCCCGCTGATGGATTTGACCAAGGCTGAAATTATTAAAACCGGAGTCAACCTTGGAATCGATTATGGCTTGACGGTTTCTTGTTACAAATTGGATGAATATGGTGCGGCCTGCGGACGGTGCGATAGTTGTACATTCCGCACAAAAGGATTCCAGCAGGCAGGAATAAACGATCCGACTTTATATCGACAATAGTGATTTTTTTTGTCATGCTGCAGAATAAGATTCATAGTTTTTTGATGTATAATCATGAACTTACAGTTTTCTTACAAATGGTTGCATAATATTTGATTCACTTTATGAACAACTAGTGCTAAAATGCCGTCGATTTTTAACTTGGAGAACACACATGATCAAATTTGTACGTAATAACTGGAAAATGTTACTTGTTAGTACCTTGGCAACTGCCGCTGCTGCTGCTTGTATTTTCAACCCACCTGCATTCATTGCTGCTAGCATCGTTGGATTAACTTCTTCACCGGTATTCGCTGTTTTCGGTGCGTACGCTGCTCAAGCCGCTACAGCAACTGTTGCTTTAGCTGCTGCTGCTTCAACCTTTTTAGCTGCTGCTGTGTTAAATGCTGGTTTCAACCTAGCTAGCCGTTTAGTTTCTGCTTGCTTGAGCCGTATCCGTGGAAATGGTTCTAATCCTAAAAGTACATCTAACGACGAAGATGATTTTGACTTAGGTGCTGATAGCACAAACACAATGGGTTTTGGTTTAGGCACACAAAAACGTGTTCCTGGAACTGATTTAGGTTCTGAACTGCACACAGGTGAAACTTTAGATCTATTTGGTCGTCAATCTCCACCACCTCGGGATAAGGACCTAGAGCCTACTGCAACCACAGGTTTGGGCATGGGTTCTTGAAATCTGTAGCGCTTAAAAAACGCGGCTTATGCCGTAATGCCGATCAGTTAAGTAGAAACTACTTGCAAGATCAGCAAAAAGGATCAAAATCCGGTGATTGTAAGGTCACCGGATTTTTTTTATGTTTTTAAGCCAAGCACTAGATACCATTCAATCATTTTCTACTGAACATTTTGAAAGTTTATCAGAATATTTATCTCCAGAACTTATAAAGGATTGTTTAGAGAAAAGCGGCACTACCACAATAAGAAAAAGGCGTTTACCATTAGAGATGATGGTGTGGAGTGTTATTGGAATGGCTTTGTTCCGCCATATACCACTAAACCAAATCGTTAACCAACTAGACATTGTCCTCCCTGGTAATCGTCCAT
>CAMAYX010000237.1 GCA_945862405.1 Legionella genomosp. 1 | reverse complement strand
TTTCTTTAAAAACTTGCTCTATGGTTGCAAGAGCAAACCCGCGATAATACAAAAATTGTTTCTGCTTTTGCCGTTCTTGGTACTCGATTGATGATGCTTCTTTGTATTTCTTCTTTCTTACATCTTGCGCGTAAGTTAACCAATTTTCGTGTTCCAATGCTAGAGCTGCATCAATAATTTCATCAGCTATGCATTTTTCTTGCAGCTCTCGGCGAATTCTAAGAGGTCCATACCCCTGGAGGATACGAGCCCGACAAAGTGACTCGCTAAAACGGACATCACTTTGTAAGTCTAGGCTTTGGCATTCCGCTATTGCTTCTTGGATTTCCTCTTGTGCAAATCCTTTTTGCTTGAGCTTTCCTTTCAACTCGGCAGCACCATGCTCGCGCCGAGTTAAAAGGTTTAAGGCGGAGGTAAACGCTTTACTCTTCATCAGCCATTTCAGGCACGTCTGCAGGCTCAGTAACAAGCACGGGCTTTTTCGTCAGTAACTCCGCGCGAATTTGCTTTTCTAATAGGGCTGCAAGCGCAGGATTCTCTTTTAAATATTGGCGTACATTTTCTTTACCCTGGCCAATTTTTTCTTGTTTATAACTATACCAGGCGCCAGATTTTTCAATGTAACCCAACTCGGTTGCCAAGTTAATGATTTCGCTCTCACGCGAAATACCTTCGTTATAAAGAATATCGAATTCAGCACGGCGAAAAGGAGGGGCAACTTTATTCTTAACAACTTTTACTTGCGTTTCATTGCCGAGAATTTCTTCACCTTTTTTAATAGCTCCCGTTCTTCTAATGTCCAAACGCACGGAAGCATAAAATTTAAGGGCATTACCACCCGTGGTAGTTTCTGGATTACCAAACATAACCCCAATTTTCATCCGGATTTGGTTGATAAAGATAACTAGGGTATTAGAGCGCTTAATGTTTGCGGTTAACTTGCGTAAAGCTTGTGACATCAAACGTGCTTGCAAGCCAACATGGGTATCTCCCATTTCGCCTTCAATTTCAGCCTTAGGCGTTAATGCAGCCACCGAGTCAATGATGATCACGTCAACTGCAGCAGAACGCACTAACATATCGGTAATTTCTAATGCCTGCTCTCCAGTATCCGGCTGGGATATTAGTAATTCTTCTACTTTCACCCCAAGTTTCGCTGCATAACTTGGATCCAAAGCATGTTCTGCATCAATGAATGCTGCCGTGCCACCTTTCTTCTGACACTCAGCAATTACTTGTAGTGTTAAAGTGGTTTTCCCTGAAGACTCAGGGCCATAAATTTCAACAACCCGTCCTTTAGGCAGGCCACCAATCCCCAGAGCTATGTCTAATCCTAGAGAACCTGTGGAAATAGCTTCGATGTCGCGAATTGCTGTGCTATCGCCCATGCGCATTACGGAACCTTTACCAAATTGGCGTTCGATTTGTGCGAGAGCGGCGCCGAGAGCCTTGTTTTTGTTTTCTTCCATAGTTCACCTGTGAGGACGTTCGAATCGAAAAATTATCCCACAGATGGGTTCGAGCAGCAACGACATTGCAAGCCAAAGGCGCAGCAATCCAGTTTCAATTGAAGCTCAGAACTGGATATGCTTCATTGCGTTCGCAATGAAGTTTCATTTATGGTGTGGTAGCCTTCAACGGTAAATTCAATACTTTGTGACTGCCGCGAAATACAGCGATCCAGTTGGCTTTCAAATTGAGCCAACTTCTTTTTAAGCAAAGCATCGCGTTCGCCGAATTTTTTCAGTCTTTTTACCAGCGTTTCATCATCAAACAACATTGGGTTTTGTAACATGCGTTCTAAAATAGCTTCGTAGACCAAACCCGCAATATCATCGTTTACCAAGCGGAATACATTAAACATCGCCATTAATTGCGGAATTGCGTCTAAATCAGGAACATTTTCCTCAGCATATTGCCTTAAAAATTCCGCGACATTTAAATCACTAATTTTGCGATAAAAAATGTCTTTATGAGGCAATAAATGCAGCACAGAACCTTGATTATTTTTAATCAGTCTATCAACAGCTATTTCGCTAATAAATGACGCTAAAAGTTCTAAAGTTTTTGGTGTATTTCCGCTGGCGATTTGATTAATTAAAGCGGACAGTTGCTCAATGGTTAATTTATCATTGATAACTTGGACGAAAACCGCTTCTATGTCATCATCTTCCTCTACAGCTTGGTACCAAACTAAAGCAACTTGCAAAAAGGCTAGACCATATAAGCCGTAGAGAGATGTAAAATTCGCTTTTGTAGGGCTAATGTCCAGAGGAATCTCACGCTTTTTTACACTTTGCAATTCTACTTTTGGACTTTCATCAAGTCCTTCGCCCTCTCTAACAACAACCACTTCTCCGGTCAAAGAATAGCTCTGAATTCCTCGCTCTTCACAACGAATTTTCTGTGCTTGTTCGATGAATTGTCTTCCCTTGGGGAATTGAGCAAGGATGGTATACAACTGCAAAACTGGACTGTCAGATTGTCCAATCGTGAATAAATAATAGCTTAGAAAATCATGTAATAAATGAGTTTCAAAAATGGCTTTTTCCGTGACATCTCTTTGCAATAACCACAGCAACACTACTGCAAATTCATCGGGTGAATCAATGGAAAATCTTATTAAAGGTAGTACGCCTAAAGGATTTGATTGCAAAGCCATTGTGTCAGAAAATTTAGCAAGTGCCAGCTTCACCGTAGCTTTCTTTAGGATGAGCTTAATGCCATCAATTTTATCCAATTCGGATTGATGAGTTTGATAAAAATCTATAGCGCCTTCGGGGTTGAGCTCAAGAATTTTAGCAAAAATCCTGGGTATATTTTCAAAATAAATTAAGTCGCTGCTATCGTCGGTAAGACAAAATTCCAACGACAAATCAAGGGCGGAAACGGAATCTTTAACCGATAATTTTACAATTAGAAAATTCAAGAAATTTACGTAGGCACTTTGTGCGAGTTCACGATTGGATTTTTCTTGAAACTGAGGGGAGTCTAAGGAACTGTTTAGACGTTCTACACGGACATCGGCAATTAACCTTCGATGAGTTTCAGCAGCGATTCTTTGTTCGATTTTCAGCTGGGATTTCACCAAAAAATGGTCGCCAAGAGCGATCGACTTGTTCACCGCTGATAATCCAGGAAAAAAGTTCATTAAGCATGGTCACGCTCACTGTCAAATCCCAGAGATTCTAATTATGAAATAACCGCAGGAAATCGTCAACTAATTTTCGGCTTTTTGTTCAAAAAACCCAGGGGTTAGGTAATTTTTTATCAGTTAAAATTTGCACAAATTAATTGAATAATTTCCTTAATTTTTTTTTGAAAAATATTAAGGAAAACCTTGGTTACGTTTCACTGCATCCAGGCCCTGAGGAATCGGCGCAAAAATTAAAAAATAAGGTAGAAAGAACAATAAGTTATTGATGTTTATAACACAGACTTTTAGGGAACGAAAAGCTTCATGCTGAAATGAATGATTATTACAAAACTATAAGTAATTATTATTTAGCGAACCTACAGAATCCAATTTTAAACGTCGATTGGGCATGTGTTAACAAAAAAAGGGGGTTATACATTTGAAGAGCGAGCATGGCATTAAAGGGGCGCGGATTAGTTATTTATCAAAAGACTTATCCCATCGAGTTGGAGAACTCACCCAAGGCTCATCTAGATTTTTTGAAGGAATTAAAGAAAATATTACCTTTCAATTGTCGTCCTATTTTAGTGACCGATGCAGGCTTTAGATGCCCTTGGTTTAAACGTGTTATCGAGATGGATTAGAAGAAAGCTTATCTTCCCAAAAAAGGCCTTAACTAAAGCTCT
>CAMAYX010000236.1 GCA_945862405.1 Legionella genomosp. 1 | reverse complement strand
ATCAATTAGAATCGGCGTTCATCTTCCCTTGGAATCACCGTTCACGTTGGCGTGGAATACGCACACAATTCCCTAGCACATTCGTTGCTCTGGCCTTGGATGTAGCTAGTTTTTTTCTTAAGGTTGCAACCGTGGTTTTAGCTACAATTGCAATCTTTACGCGTTCGCTTGCTACGTTATTCAATTACCACACAGAAGATGAACATGCTTTTTTGGGTGAGTGTTTTGACGATGAATGCAACGATAAAATCTTAGAAGATTTGGTCAATAATTTTCGCGGAGTAGAATCGGAACCGCAACCGTTTTTTTAAAAAAAATGGCCTTTAATCCCCTGAAAAGTCACATTTAATTACCCCAGTGAACTAAAATTATAGTGTAGGGATCTAGGAGATTGAAATGGCTGCTATTTACGGCTATGGTTTCCAGAATTGACGCTGAAAATGGCGGCGTCTTTTATAAATCATCCGCGTAAGGTTATGGCATCTGCTGTGATTTTACTTATACTTGGATTATATTTATTGATTAATGTCTATTATACATTGAATATACATTGAACTCGGGCTGGTCTATCCAAATTTGGAGTTTTTAACGACCGTTACCTTATTTAGAAGTAAAAACAGGGATGTCAAACATGCAGGAGCAGGGGACTCAGATAAAACATGCTGCAATACCTCTTATATTGTATGGTACAGCTTGGAAAGAAGATACTACAGAAGCTCTTGTCTTTGAGGCTTTACAACTAGGGTATAGAGGTATTGATACTGCAAATCAACGCAAACATTATTTTGAAGAAGCGGTTGGCAGATCCATTCAAAAATTTTTATCCGCAGTTCATTTACCGAGATCAGAACTCTTTCTACAAACAAAGTTTACCTCTTTGAGCAGCCAGGATGAGCGCCTTCCTTATGATGAATCCGCAGCTCTAAGCGAACAAGTACAGCAATCATTTGCAAGCTCATTAGGGCATTTTCAAACCCATTATATGGATTCGTTCATTTTACACGGGCCCAGCTTAAATCAGGGTATTAACGAAGCCGATATCGAAATTTGGCGAACAATGGAACACTTGGCACATTCAGAGAAGGTTAGATACCTTGGGGTTTCAAATGTGAACCTCCAACAATTAGAAATACTATGCCAACAAGCTTCGATTAAACCTACTTTCGTACAAAATCGTTGTTTTGCAGTCAATGGATGGGACTGGGAAATGAGGCAATTTTGCAATAAGCACTCTATTACCTATCAGGGCTTTTCGTTGTTAACTGCTAATGCTCCTTATATTGTAAATCCTTTAATTAAAGCCATTGCTGCAAAGTATAAAAGGACAATACCGCAAATTATATTTCGGTTTGCAGTTGCTTTGGGGATGCTGCCATTAACTGGAACTACCAAATCGCAACACATGCAAGAAGATTTAAAACTGCATGATTTTGAGTTAAATCTTGATGAAATTAAAGTAATAGAAACCATCGCCATCTAATCATGTGCAGAGAACACGACACATCCAAGGAGATGTATCCATTGTGCATCAACGTATGAAGAAAGCCTTTTATGTTGCTGTTGCTCTATTCATTTCTACAACTTTTGCATCAGCAAAGTTTGACAAGCTAACCCATCATAAAAACACGCAGGAATCTTGCAACCGATTGAATGTTAAATGGATCGGGGTAGGTAAATTTTCAAGTTGGCTAACGGGTGAGTGTGTTTATGAAGGTGTTTGGACTAGTGAACCTTTAGAACAGCAGCGTCGATTCTTATTGCGTGTAACCGTAAAAAAGAAATCTGGTAATATTTTTTGTCCCAAAAGCGGCAAGACTAAGTTTCCGGGGCAATGTGAGCATGAAAATATTATTATCCACACGGGTAGAGGCGACTTATACGGTACGTTGGGAAAATTCGGCGGCGAGGCTAAGGGTAGGGTGCAGATCATACCTGGTATTAAAGGCTCATTAGTAGTCAAGTTTAAGAGAAACTCTTAATGGGCTTGCAAAGCGCAATATGTTTGTAATTATGCTACCCTTTAAAAAAGGACTTTGAGGATATCCTATGAAAACACTTATTCGTGCTTTCATCCTAGGTACAAGTTTAGGGATGATGAGCCATGCCGTATATTCCTCGTGTCAAAAACATGCACAACCAAAACAGCGAGTTGTGCATAAAAGTATACACAGAGCGCCTTGTTGTGTTGTGCAAGGAAGGCCTCTATATCAAAGATGGCCCGATTCATGGGGGCCTCCGAATGAATGTATATCAGAAAGAAAGCGTGAAGTTCATAAACACAATTGTGGTATTTAAACGGCTTTAAGAAGCGATGCTTCTCAAAGCCTAGGAATTATCTCCAGCAACGCAACTCGCCTGCACCGTTATACCAGCAATCTGGGCGGCCAGGGGCGGGTGATGCATTAGGTCCTGGACTATTGGGTACACATCTACCAAAAGCGGTTGAATGATATCCAAATCCACAGCCGTCAGCCGCTTGTGAAGATGAAGTGTAGAAAACACCAAACACTAACATCAAGCCTAAAGCTATGGGACCTATAATTTTAGAATATGAAATTGAATTTGTTTTCATAACTTCTCCCTAAGTTGTCATCTTTACACAGTTAATTAGTTTTCATCTTTACACAGTTAATTATAGTGCGTTTTTTATTTTTTGCTAACAACCAAACATAATGGTTAAAGTTATGTCAACATGTTACCTACAACTACTCATGAGAATAGTCGAACACTACCACCGAATTGAGGCCATCCTGTAAGCGTGGCAGAATATATTCAGCAATTTTTAGATGTTCAGGATGCTCCAGATAAATGTCCCGATCGATATGATTTTTAAAATCCATGGCAAAACCGTACATGTATCCTTGGTGCAAATTTTCAGGACTATTGTTTTCTCCCCAAGTAAATTTAAGAATTTGAGGAATAACTTTTTGTAAATTAGCAAGCTTCGTAAACACTTCCTCAATTTCCGGTGAAGAGAGCGTACTTTTAAATTGAATTAATACTATATGTCGTATCATAAATATCCTTATTTACATGATTAATTGCAACGGCGCTCTAACCAGCATTCATCGGTATAATTATCACATACCTCGACCGTTTCACATTCAACTACATAAGTCGGTGGTGGTGGAGGCGCTACTGGAACGGTAATAATTACATTGGGTGCTCCCCAACCCCATCCATAACCACCACCACAACATCCGGGTCCACCAGGGTAGCCATGATAGTTTCCGCCACCATAATATCCGCCGCCATAGCCTCCGCCAACACCCCAGTATACTCCGGCTTGACCGCAGGTACTAAATATCAAACCAAAAGCTAAAAGAAAATTTCGTAAGATTTTTGCTGCGTTCATGAATGTTATCCTACTGCAAAAAATGATATGGTAGATACCCAAGCTGTATACTAGACTGTACAAATATACTCAAGGATTAAGGAGCTAAAAATGAAATTATATTTTTCAAAAGGTGCATGTTCTTTAGTGGTCAGAATTATCATGAATGAACTGGGCTTAAAAGCCGAGTTTGAATCCGTTGATTTGAAAACAAAGCGAACTGAAAAAGATGATGATTTTATGCGGATTAACCCCAAAGGCGCAGTACCTGTTTTAGTTTTGGAAGACGGGGAAATTCTGACTGAAAATGCGGTAATTTTGCAATACCTTGCTGATACTGCAAAAGCGGAGACTCTTCTGCCTGCGGTTGGTAACTTCAAAAGGTATAGAGTTTTAGAGTGGGTTAATTATACAACCACTGAACTTCATAAAGGTTTTGGGCCTTTGTTTAACCCTAATGTACCCAAAGAAGTAAAAGATAAAGTTTTTATACCCGCGCT
>CAMAYX010000235.1 GCA_945862405.1 Legionella genomosp. 1 | reverse complement strand
GCAATTATCAAAAGCGCCAGAAACATTGATCGACTGAGCAATACGTTCACGCACCAATAGTTTTTGTACTTCTACAGGAGATTGCATTTTCCACTCCTAAACAGTTTAAAAAAACATTATAGAACAAACCGGCATAATTTCGATCACTAATTTGAAAAAAGGTGAAGGTGTAGATTAAATATTGTCAAAGAGGGGTTGTTTTTAATCGGTTTTTCAGAAAATTAAACGAAATCAAGATGTGATCACCAAGACGGAGTTAATTAAGCAAAGCAAAATGAAAGAGGACAAACCAAACCAAAAAATTACGAGAACAGATCAGATTTGGTGGAGGTTGAACGATCTCGGGGGTAAAAAAAGCGTAGCATACAAAAAGTATGTGAGCATTTTTTACCCCCGAGATCGTTCAAGATCCGCCAAATATGGCTGTTCTAAGCTGATTCGCGGATAGTCCAGACGCGCAACGCCCCCCCCACCGGTGTCTTAATCCACAATAAAAATGGGGAACTATTTCCACGTGGTGCTGTTTTACTCTGCAAAGCAACTGCAAACGATTGTTTTCGACGAACGCTTTGTAAAGCTGCCCAGACTTTATTGGGATCGGCATTATGATCGTTCAGTACTAATTGATCATCCTGGAACAATACTGAAACTGGTTGACCGTTCAAGGCACGCTTGACTGAAGATTCTAAACCTCTCCACCGAGCTTTTTTAGTACGCAGTTGTTCCGCTGCTGCAGGTTTTAGTTGGAATGCTACACGTGCATGCGCCTTGGCTGCATCGTAGAAGCGTCCGTCTAAGTGCTGTTTTAAAAAGAAGTCACATAATGTATCTACTAAAGGACGAAAACCCCAAGCTACTTCTGCTTTTGTTTTAGAGGTTCGGTTAGCAAAAATTGCAAACGCTAGAGTGTGTCCATTGGCAGTATACAAATACCCTGACAATCCTATGATGCCGGACATTGTTCCTGTTTTTGCCCGCACAAACCCTTGTTGCGAAGGTAAACGTAAACGCCTTTGCAGAGTACCATCTCTACCTGCCACAGGCAGGGCTGAAATGTACTCATAAGATAAGGGGAAGCGCTCATGTAAGAATTGTAATAATCCAACGGTCTGTTGTGGGGTTAGCTGGTCTTGTCTAGACAAACCTGAGCCGTCATTGAGTACTGCATTTTGTAAGTTGACACCGGTTTGCTGCTGCAAGAAATTCTTTACTACTGGTTGAGCTTGTTGCCAATTTAACGGAGCGCCATTAATTTTGGCTGCTGCATGCAAAAATAAACTGTCAGCATAGAGGTTATCCGATGGTTTTAGTGTATCAGCTAGTAGGTATGCAATAGGTTTTGAATCGTGGGTAGCAATTAATAAAGAGCCTGAGGGTGCACTGCCTAAGACCACCTGACCATCAAACCCAATTTGTAAATTGTTCAGTTGTTGTCGAATTACGCCTTGCGCATAAACTAATGGATTTTGAATGGCTATTTTGGCTTGTTCTGCCCATTGCCCTATGCCTATACAACCACGAACTGTTAAGTTATTGTCATGGTCCATGTTCACGTCAATGCCACAACCTTTTGCTTTTCCAGAAGTTTTTACCTGATTATTTAAATGAATGGCCCCAGGGTATGGGAATTCAATTAAGGCAGGCAATCCTACTTGATGTGAGGGATTAACCGTTACCAAGAGTCGATTTTCATCTAAAGCCAAAGGGGCAACAGGTGCTCCATAACTGTATTTGAAATCTTTTGGAGTCCATCCTGGTCCATACGGGTTCACATTGCTATTATTGCTGACTAAAACTACATTTCCTTGAATTCGTCGCACTCCCCAATGTCTTAGCTGTGCGAGCAAACCCTCTAAATCACTGGAGGTGAATGAAGGATCTCCTGGAAAATGAATGTAGATGGAGCCTTTTAAAACGCCTTGCTCTAAGACAGGAGCGTTGGTGCTTAATTGGGTCTTAAATCGATAGTCAGGGCCTAAGGCCATTAATGCTGCTGCATCAGAAAATAACTTCATATTGCTGGCGGGAATAAATGAGCGCGTTGCATTCCGTTGATAGAGCTCTTCCCCGGTGCTTAAATCAACCACTTGAACACCAATGTTCATATTAGGATCAATTTTATTAATCAGGCTATCGACACTATTTTGTATGCTGGCGGCTGATGCATTTAAACTAATAGCTAATGAAGTTGCTAAAAAAATCCGTTTCATCAATTAAGCCTTTTTATCGAACATTTGGACAGAACTCAATCATAACTTAAGCCCATCTTCTCTAGAAGCCCTGTGAGCGTATCATTATCAAAAAATTTGATTTTTAACCAACCACCTTGGCTTCCTTCAACGTCAATTTCAACTGGAGCACCCATCTGATGAGAGAGAATGGCTTGCAAACGTGCGACATCTGCGCTTGGTGAAGCGGATTGGTGTTCTTCTCCTTGCTTATGTCTGCGAACCTTATCTTCTAAATAACGTACAGACCAATCATGTTGATAACATTGTTGGGCCAGATTTTTTTGCAAATTGGAGTTTAAGCCTACTAGCACACGTGCATGACCTAGCGATAAAGATCGCGCGCGAATCAATTCTTGCACCGGCTCTGTCAAAGAAAGTAGACGTAAAATATTAGCAATGTGGCTACGCGATTTTCCAACCAATGCTGCTATTTCATCTTGCTTGAAATGAAACTCTTGCAGTAGACGATTATAGCCAATAGCCTCCTCAATTAGGTTTAAATCTTCTCTTTGAATATTCTCAATTAAAGTTACTGCAGCTGCTTGTTGATCCGTATAATTGCCAATGGTGCAGGGTAGTTCGCTTAATCCGACCATCATCGCTGCGCGCCAACGACGTTCTCCGGCGATAATTTCATATCGTTGAGCTTGTAATTCACGCACTACCAAAGGTTCAATTAATCCTTGCTGCCGAATAGAGGCTGCAAGCTCTTGTAAGGAACTTTCGCAAAAATCTTGCCGCGGCTGATATTTTCCCGGCTGCAGCCATTCAATAGGGATATTTTTAAACTGAATCGACAAAATACAACTTCTCACGGAACACAGAAGTCGTATTTTGCCATAAGTGGTAATGCACTCCTAGCCGTTCTTTGGCGATGATGAATTGCGAAAATCGGCAAGTTCGACATCTTCTGGCTGTGTGGTTTCGGGGGCTCGTTCTGGAACTGTTTCTTTCAACTGATTTTTAATTATCTTTGAGGCCTGAATCGAAGCCTCCACGGTCGCAGCTAATCCTTCCCTTTGTTCTGCTTTTTGGGTAGCTTCACTCTTCCAGCCGCCAAAGAAATATAAAATGGTGTTGAGGATTTTTTCGCCAATACCTTTGATATGCGGTTCATTTTTGATGGGTTTAATATCATCCCTTACTGTGGCTTGTATAATTTCGCACGCTGAAACGATGGCTGTAAGTGCCGGACGGACAGCAGCATCTTGTCCTTCTCTTAATCTTTCCACTTGTGCGTCCAGGCTATCAACTTGCTGCTGCAGAACTTTGAGTGCCCGATTCATGTGCTCCAAATTTTCCTGACGAATGGTTTCTTCACCAGGGTCAGCTTTAGGTGTTTTATCAAGTTCTTTATAATAAGTTTCCAACGTGACGCGTGATGCTTCGAGTTGTGTATGTAGCGTTTGAGCTTTTTCTAATACAGTTGCGTAACTTATATCGATGCTTTCATCTTTCGTGAGATCAGCTTTGTTGATTTGCCCAACATAGCGCTCCATTGGCGCCATAATTCTCACATTATACTCCGGAATGTGTCAGGAAAAATGAGACAAAATCTTAGAATTACTACATAAGATTTTATGCTCCCATAATAGCCTCCGATTGTCCAATATTTTTTGAAATTCCGA
>CAMAYX010000234.1 GCA_945862405.1 Legionella genomosp. 1 | reverse complement strand
TTGCGATAATTCAGTAGGGATCCAGTTGTAGCGTGGCTTCATCCAGGAGGCTCTCCAATTCTATTAACTTTGCACCGAGCAACATCATACAGCAGGAAACCTTATTGGAACTGACTTGGAAGATAATTAGAAACTAGCAACGAGGTGAGGGTAATTTCGTTCCATTTGGGCGCGCAATTGTGTTGCATCTATGGGGGCGGTTGAGGGTAAATCTGTAAAGGTATCTGCAATGGTTCCTAGCCATTTTAAAATGTTGGGTAAATCCTGGTGTGCCTCAGTTTGCATCTCCATGTTCATCGTATTTGCAAGGTCGTCTAATGGTACCGTGTCATCTTGCTGGAGAAGCTGTTGTGCCCGCATTCCAGCTGAAGCAAGCCAATATCCGGTAAACCCATGATGCAGGCCTGGCGTAGTAGGAATGACTACAAGTGAAGCCCCTGGCGGTAAGGTTGCATGAAGTGCTCTTCTATAATGGTCTGCAGACTCAGCACCCATGGGATCAAAAAGAAAATAATGATTACCATTACCTTTGAGAAGCATGATCCAATGGCCTTCATCTTGTGGAGGTCTGCCGCTGTTAGCGTGTATAGGCATAAAGCCTTGTCGCGCTAATTTACTTGCATCAAAGTCAACATCTCTTGCAATCATTTCACCAACACCAATGTCGGCATACCCCATTTGCGTAAACAGAGATTGCATTCCAACTTTCGTTAATTCATAGCCATTTACATTTTGACCTTGTGGCATTTTACAGCTCCTTGATGTTCGTACAGTTTCCGTATGAATTACTAACACTACTATAAATAGTTAAAAAATTGAACTTTGAATTTCAATTTATCCGGCTATTAATTATAAAATCCCTGGGCGGTCTAGTGTTTTACTCATTGCAAAAAATAACATCATCGCATATCCTTTTGAGCATCGAAATTGCGGAGAAACCTATATGAAACAAGGTATACGATTAGCAACGCTGTTTTTTGCGCTGCTCTATCTTCCATTTGCTTTTGCCCATGCACCTACGGGCTTGTGGACTACCATTGATGATAAGACTGGAAAAAAGCGTGCGGAAGTGCGTTTGGACGTGCAAAATGGTGTGTTAAACGGTACTGTAGTCCGCGTTTTTCCCCATCCTGGTGATACTGGAATTTGCGGAAAATGTCAGGGAGAATTAAAAAATAAACCTGTTGAAGGCTTAAGAATTTTGTGGGGATTAAAGGATAAAGGCGATGGTGTATGGAGTGGCGGCAATATTCTAGATCCCAAAACTGGCAAAATCTACCGAGCTAAATTAACGTTAAAAGGACATAAAATGTACGTACGTGGATACGTGGGCTTATCAATGCTAGGACGTACTCAAGTGTGGGTGCGTTAAACTACTATGCTAGAAACACCTGCCCGTAAGAAATCGGTTGAAACTTTAAAGCGGCCTCCGCATTCAGCAGAAGCTGAGCAAGCGATTATTGGCGGGCTTATGCTGGAAAACCAAGTTTGGGATAAAATAGCTACAAAACTCTGCGAAGCCGATTTCTACCGCAGTGAACACCGAATACTTTTTCGTGCCATCTCCGATCTTTACAGTAAGGAACAACCATTTGATGTGGTCACCTTACTGGATAATTTAAAATCCAATCAAACTTTAGACGAAGCTGGCGGAGAAGCGTATTTATTTGAGCTAGCAAATAATACTCCTAGCATAGCGAACGTATCAGCTTATGCCGATATTGTTCGTGAAAAATCGGTGCAGCGCCAATTGATTGAAGTAGCTAATGATATTGCGGACTCGGCTTACAATCCCGATGGACGTGAAGTCAGTGATCTTTTAGATTTAGCCGAAACCAAAGTATTCGCTATTGCGGAACAAACAGCCGCCGAAGGGGGGCCTGAGGCCATAAAATCTGTTTTAGTTCGTGCAGTAGAGCGAATTGATGCTTTGTATCATAGCGGTGATTCAATTACCGGTTTGGCTACTGGCTTGTCAGATTTAGACAATATGACCTCCGGATTGCAAAATTCGGATTTGATCATCGTGGCTGGGCGACCCTCTATGGGGAAAACCACCTTAGTTATGAATATGGCCGAGCATGCAGCTATTAAAGCGGGCAAACCGGTACTCGTCTTTTCCATGGAAATGCCTGCTGATTCCCTGGCCATGCGGATGATGTCTTCATTGGGACGCATTGATCAACATAAAATTCGTACGGGAAAACTCGACGATGAAGATTGGCCGCGAGTAACCTCGGCGGTGCATATGTTATCTGAAGCCCCATTGTTCATTGACGATACCCCGGGTTTAAGTCCTAGTGAAATGAGGGCTAGAGCACGACGCTTGATGAAAGAGCATGGGCAGATCGGTTTAATCGTCGTGGATTACCTGCAGCTGATGAAGGTACCTGGCTTTAAAGCCGATAACCGTACGGCAGAAATTTCTGAAATTTCACGCAGCTTAAAATCCTTAGCAAAAGAGTTAAAGGCTCCAGTGATTGCTTTATCGCAGTTAAATCGTAGCTTGGAGCAACGCCAAGATAAGCGTCCTATTATGTCCGACTTGCGTGAATCAGGCGCAATTGAGCAAGACGCCGATTTGATTTGCTTTATTTATCGCGATGAAGTTTATAACGAAGACAGTCCTGATAAGGGTACTGCTGAAATCATTGTGGCTAAGCAGCGTAATGGCCCGATAGGAAGGGTTAGAGTGGCCTTCTTAGGAAAATATACCCGCTTTGAAGACTTAGCATTCAATGGTTACCAAGGGTTTGATGAATGACCAGACCTACACGTGTTTACATTGATGCTCATGCCTTGCTGCACAACGTCTGTTGCGTGCGCCGCTTAGCACCTGGGAAAAAAATCATTGCCATGGTAAAAGCTAATGCTTATGGTTGTGGTGTCCCTGCTGTTGTACCCGTGCTCAACGGACAAGTTGATGCGTTTGGGGTCGCCTGTCTGGAGGAAGCCATCACCCTGCGTAAGCTCGGAAGTCGGACCGATTGCATTTTATTCCAAGGGGTTTTTAGTTCCGAAGAACTGCTCTCTGTTGTACAATATGACGTTCAATGCGTAATACATCAGCAGCAACAATTAGCATGGTTGTTGGCAACGCCCTTAAGCAAAAAAATTAAAGTCTGGATCAAGGTTAATACGGGTATGAATCGCCTAGGTTTGCCGCCAGAAAATGTGGCAGAAGTAGCTTCAGCATTATTAAGCTGCCCGTGGGTTGACGATGAAATTGGTTTGATTGGTCATTTTGCCTCAGCGGATCAGCCAGAGCTTTTCATCAACCAAGAACAGATACGTGTTTTTAATGCATTAAATCTACCAGAGGCCAATTTTATCCGTAGTATGGCTAATTCAGCCGCTATCATCTCCTTAAGTGATAGCCATGCAGATGCTGTAAGGCCAGGAATTATGATTTATGGCGTTTCACCATTTGCCAATCAAACGGGAAGGAGTTTAGGTTTGCTGCCCGTAATGCATTTTCAGTCGATTATTAGTGCCATTCATCGTTTACCTGCAAATTCCCCTGTGGGGTATGGGCGAATATGGCAGAGCGATGCGCCAGCAATCATAGGTGTAGTCCCGGTTGGTTATGGCGATGGTTATCCCCGACATATTGCTGAGAACACTCCTGCATGGGTAAATGGTGTAATTTGTCCTATTGTCGGCCGAGTTTCCATGGACACACTTACCGTCGATTTAACCCATCATCCCGATGCGAAACTCGGAGATCCAGTGGAGCTTTGGGGAAAAAAAATTGCGGTAGAAACCGTTGCTGCTTCTTCAAAAACCAGTCCCTATGAACTCTTGTGTCAAGTGTCTCCACGGGTTAGAGAACGATAATTTCAACATTTCCTTTCCGTAGTCTTACAAAACAGTTTTCTTTTTATTTA
>CAMAYX010000233.1 GCA_945862405.1 Legionella genomosp. 1 | reverse complement strand
TTCCATGCTTCATCATGTCGCCCAACACAGTTGGCACAATTTGCCATGAAACACCGAACTTATCTTTAAGCCAACCGCATTGCTCCGCCTCCGGAACATCAGATAACTTTCCCCAAAAATAGTCTACATCAACGCAGGAGAAATAAACGGGCTCTCATCATCCGTAGAATTTGTTAACGATAACTGCCAAGAAAGTCCATATTTATCTTGCACCCATCCACAACGATCACCAAATGGGTATTCCTCCAAAAGCATGAGTTCAATCCCATCCACCATTAGCTTTTTCCACAATTCATCAAGCTTAGCTAACGCATTGCTGTCCTTAGCCTGATTGAAATTTAACAGTAAAGAAATAGCTGGATTGAATTTGAAATAGGGTCCAGCACTTATCGCCATAAATTTTTGGCCGCTAAGCTCAAATGACAGCACTTCGCAATCTCCTGATGGAGTATCATGCAAAGTTTTGATAGTAGTGATGTGAGAATTAGGAAGCAAAGAAACATAGAAATCAACTGCCTCCTTGGCTTCTGTATCAAACCATAAATGCGGAATTATGTTGTGCATGCAAATGCTCCTTGCAATAGCTAATTTTAGCAATAATCCACCTACCATCAACAGAGGGTGGATTATTAATTTGAATGCAAGAAATTATAAATCAGTAGTCTTTTTTACCGTACGCTTTTTGGGTTCAGGCTCAAGCGATAGGGTTGTTTTTTCCTCAATGACGCATTCAGGATGACAAACATTACACGCGTTGCAGGAAAAATATTTATGGCAACACAGAGCACCGCCTACAACAAACATAGCCGCTATACCTAAGCTATTAAAGCTAACTATGGTAAGAATTGTAGCAATGAATACTAGAAGCAAACCTAGTATTTCCAATCGATAAGTCCAATAACAACTTGTGTTACAATCTTTTAAATCTTCCATAACATCCTCCATGTATTTTAATAACTCAACAACAAAGTAAGACTTAATGTATATAATAGACCATTATTTTACAAAGAGTTAAGTTTAAATTTGAAGCTATCTTTTGGAAAAATAGTTCAAATGAAAAGTTTTTTTGTAAAATTGACTATATTTGCACTATAGTTAAGTTACCAACAATCAATAAGGAACCTTTATGAAAACTAAAGACGCCAGGAAGGCATTTTCAAATGATCTGAAGAAAGAAAAAAGTAATAATCCTAAAGCAAATAATAAATTGGAAACGAGCAAGAAATTGAGCTCCAGAGATCAAGGTGTACATGACCAAGAAGATGAGTTGATTTGCATTCGTTCAACAAATTAACGATTGGGCGAAGATATTCCTTGATTACGCTACGCTGCATCAAGGCTACGCTAATAGAAAAATAAGGGTATTTACCCGAGGCTAGCTATGTTAAAACTATTCAGCTTTTGTTTTGCTATTTTGTTTTTTTTATTGAGCCCCCCCACTTTTTCTCAAATCCGCGAAGTCGTAATTACCATAGACGATCTACCCTTTGTTGGTACTACCAATAATAAAGAAGGAAATCTTAAACGGGAAAGCGATCGATTTATGAAGATCATGCAAGCCTTAGTGGACAATAAAGTACCGGCAATAGGCTTTGTGGTCGCAGGTACTATCGAGCATGGGCAATGGCAACTATTGCAAGAATTTCAAAATG
Source organism: Legionella genomosp. 1 (assembly GCA_945862405.1). Lineage (GTDB taxonomy): Bacteria > Pseudomonadota > Gammaproteobacteria > Legionellales > Legionellaceae > Legionella_A. The sequence continues at coordinate 2,241 of CAMAYX010000233.1, read as the reverse complement.
CTGGTTTTATGCTTGGCAATCATACCAATACTCATCTCTGCCTTAATAATTCCAATGTGCAAAAGTACATGGACGATATTGCAAAAGCTGACAAGACTTTAACTCCACTAATCACTGGTCCTAAATATTTTCGCTACCCTTACTTAGCTGAGGGACAAGGAACGACGAGAGAAAGAGCTCACTCATTCCTAGCTGAAAATCAGTACATCATTGCTCCGGTAACCATAGACAGTAAAGACTTTGAATTTAATGCTCAACTTCTGGCAATTAATTGGCGAAATCGTGAACAAAACGTTACGTCTTTTAAAAAGCGGTATTTGGATTTTATATGGAAGCAAACGCTAAGAGCCGAAAAGCTTCACCCCGACAAACCACAAATTTTATTGATTCATGCCAATTTATTAAATAGCTATTGTTTGGGCGACATTATCAAAATCTACAAGGACAACGGCTATACCTTTGTCAACATTACCGATGTATTACCGCCAGATATCTATTTAGTCAGGCCCTCTAAATTACCTTCGATTTTGCCAACTCCAGGTCAACCAGCCATTACTAAGGTTGATGTCAAAGCATAAGTTAGCGCATAATCCGACTTTTTGAGCGACGTGATCATGACCCGAGAAATATTTTGCAGTAAATTAAAACAAACTACGGAAGGACTTAATGCCGCTCCGTTCCCAGGCCCTTTAGGCGAAAGAATTTTCGCAAATGTTTCAAAAGTTGCGTGGAGAATGTGGTTAGAACATCAAACTATGCTGATCAATGAATACCGTTTAAATTTGTTAGATCCCAAAGCCCGAGAATTCCTACAAGATGAAATGGAAAAATTCTTTTTTGGTGACGGATCGGCAAAACCGGCAGGATTTTCACCAAAGTAAAAAAAATAATTTACTTCTCCCTTGACTCCAAATCGTTCTCGGAGTTTAATAGCAACCCACAAGGCCAGATAGCTCAGTCGGTAGAGCAGAGGATTGAAAATCCTCGTGTCGGCGGTTCGATTCCGTCTCTGGCCACCATAAAATCAATAGCTTACGTGGTGTCCGCTTTCTTTAGTGGCATCTATTTAAAAGCCCTCGAAGATGCCTTCGATGCCACAGACACCCATTATTTCCGTTATCAAGATGATGTTTTAATTTTGTGCGACACTAAACGCAGTCTTTAGAGTTTGCTCGTCTTGATTGATTTTAAATCCTTAATGTTTTGGCACGCATTTCTTCTATGTCTAACTCTCTCAAAAGCGAATGGAAAATATCATCATTAATTTCGCCGGATTTTCTTAGTTTAAATAAGGTCTTTTTCTCACTTTCAATAGCAACGTGAGTCAGTAATTTAAACGCTTGATATTCTGGATTTAAGGTCGAATGCGAAACTTCATCAAGTTGTGTTTGAATTACGCTAATCCGTCGCTCTATTTGCTTTTTAAATTCATGAAACACACCATCCGGTATATTTTGTTTTTTACCTACATCACACAACTTATCCAGAATTCCTTCCAAGGAATTTAGTCTGGCAACCGCTTCTTGTTTCATTTTGTCTTCTAGATTGGTCAATTTAAACAACCGGAACAAAAAAGGAAGCGTAAACGCTGGCAAAATTAAGGTCACTACAATCACACAATAGGTAATGAATAAAATGACATCTCGATGAGGAAATGTAATTCCTGGGACGATAACAAAGGGAAGAGAAAGCGCTGCAGCTAAAGATATAATACCCCGCATGCCACACCATCCAAGAATAAAAAGAATGGGCCACGGCGGTAAAGGATCCGTTCGTGCGACTGCAGGAATCAATCGAACCAAATGCGCTCCAACAAAAACCCAGACAATTCGAGCCGCTATAACCAATAAGCTGATCAGCACTCCATAGGTAATTAAATGCCCAAAGTTATAGGGCATATTGTTCATGATGGAAGGAAGCTCAAGACCAATCAAAGTAAACGCAAGACCATTTAGAACAAAAATAACAGTGTCCCAACTCGCTTTGGCATGAATTCTAGTACGCGAGGTTGTGTACTTTGGGAAACATACGCCATATAAAATACCGCAAACCACAGTAGAAATAACCCCTGATACGTTGAAATGTTCAGCAAGTGCGTATTCCACGCCAACGTGAACGGTGATTCCAAGGGAAGATGAACGCCGATTCTAATTGATTGTGAACGGTGATTCTATGCGAACGTGAACGATTTTGATGAAAATTTTAGAATCCGCGTTCACGTTGCAGAATCGACATTTAAAA
>CAMAYX010000232.1 GCA_945862405.1 Legionella genomosp. 1 | reverse complement strand
GGCCAAGTGATCATCATTGGCGGATTGATGCAAAACCAAACGGAAGAGGATGTTGCCCAGCTGCCGGTGTTTGGCAACATTCCTTTTCTGGGGACGCTGTTCCGCAATACCAAGCAAACGTCGCAAAAAAGCGAGTTGGTAATATTATTAAGGGCTAGTGTGGTTAATCCTAAAGTGGTCAATAGAGATTTGGCTGAGGCTAGCCAGCGTATGGCTAGTTTGAAGCGTGGCTTTCATATTGGTGGTAGACCTGATATATATGGAACTGAAGGAGAAGCTCCGGTTACCTTTGGCCCCACCGCGGGAGCTTACGGACAACCGAGATAGGCTGAGGGGAAAACGATGTATTTGGAACATTTTAAATTAACTAAGCCGCCTTTTTCGCTGACACCGAATACTGAATTTTATTGTGAACTTTCGGCTCACCAAGAAGCTCTTAACGTATTGCTCTTTGGATTGCAGCAAGGCGAAGGTTTTATCAAGATTCTTGGTGAAGTCGGCACTGGTAAAACCTTACTGTGTCGGTTGTTGTTGAATTCGCTGGATGATGGCTACGTTAGCGCTTACATGCCGAATCCTGACCAGACCCCTGAAAGTTTACGCATGTCCTTGGCAGCGGAGTTGGGCTTACATCCCGAGCCTGATTGGCCGCAGCATCAATTGTTAGAAGCGATTACCAATCGTTTGCTGGATTTACATAAAGCTGGCAAAAAGATTGTACTTATTATTGACGAAGCACAAGCTTTGCCAGACAACTGTTTAGAAGCCATTCGCTTATTAACCAATCTGGAAACCGAAGAGCGTAAATTACTGCAAGTGGTTCTTTTTGGCCAACCGGAGTTGGATGTAAAGTTGAATCAACCCTGTTTGCGTCAACTAAAGCAACGTATTACCTTTTCATATTATCTTGAACCTTTAAGTCGCGAAGAAATGGACAATTATCTTTGCCATCGCATGGCAAAAGCAGGGTATACCTACGGGACTTTGTTTTCAGATGGTGCCAAAAAGAAATTATTTCGTGCAAGTAAAGGTTTGCCGCGCTTGTTAAACGTACTTTGTCATAAGTCACTTCTGGTGAGTTACGGTCGAGGGCTAAAGAAAGTCGATCTGCAATCGGTTAAACGGGCAATCGCGGATACGGAAAGTGCAGTCGCTGTGCGTACTCGAATTAACCCGCAAATAGTATTATGGGCTTTGGGCGGTTTTATGCTTCTAGTATCTCTAATCCTATTTTTGAGGTAGGGTACCGATGAGCTTATTGAACCAAATGCTTAAAGATCTTAGCAACGATAAATCACGAGATAAGCTACCTTTTTCTTTAGTGGTTCATGAAAAATCCAATTATATAAAGACTTTAAAAAAATCATTACCGCTGATTTTCTTTATCTTCAGTTGCCTCATTTTTTTATTACTGTTTTTTTCTTACAAGGGTAAGTTAGCACAGAATTCTGCTGATTCTACGATTCACTTAAATCGATCAACGGATTTGACGACAGGGATAACGCAAAGTGTTTTATCCGCAACGGTATCACAGCAAGTAAGTACCCATTTGGTGACGGATAAGGTTCAGGAGTCCTCCTTAGACTGGAGACCTTCCGTACTGGTTCCTGTCCCTGCGTTTAAGCAAATTCCTGCCGATGTTGTTTTTTTCGATAACTTGCAAGATCCCTTTATGGATGAAAACGATGGAGTCAGCAAAGTTTTTTCAGGTATGTCACCTAAAGAATGGTATGACGACCAATTTAACAAAGCCTTGGATTACATTGAGGCTGGTAATAATCATGAAGCTATCTATGTACTTGAATTAATTTTAGTTAAATTCCCTGGTTCTAATGATGCACGAGAAAGTCTAGCTGCAATCTATTTTTCCGAAGGCGAAGTAAATCAAGCCGAAAACATCATTAATGAAGGTTTGCGGATTCAGCCTAATGCGCTAAATTTAAATATTATGAAAGCTAGAATTTTATACGATCAGAATAAAGCAGCAGAAGCACTTAATTTGTTAAATAAATTTCATCCAGAATTTAAAGAAGAAACCGATTTTTACGGTTTACGCGCTGCCCTACTACAATCTTTAGGGCGCACCAATGAGGCCGGCAGTTTGTATAAGGCTTTAGTAGAGTTCCAACCTGGAAACGGCCAATATTGGTTAGGGTATGCGATTGCACTTGAACAAAAGAATGCAATGCAGCAGGCTGCAGCTGCCTACAAACGAGTTAGTGAAAGCTTTGATGTTGAACCTTCCGTACGCAGCTACGCAGAAGAAAGGCTGAAAACCTTACAAGGGTAAACATGAAAAGGATACGACTTGGAGATATTTTACTTCAAGAAAATTTAATTGATCAACAAACACTTGAACAAGCCAGCGAGATACAAAAAAAGTCTGGGGATAAGTTTGGTCGTATCCTAATCAACATGGGTGTTGTTGACGAGAACGTATTATTAAGACTTCTCGCCAAGCAGCTTGAAATTCCCTACATCGATTTAAATTTCTTTGAAATTGACCAATCGGTTGCCACACTTCTCCCTGAAACCTACGCGCGACGCTATCGAACAGTAGCGCTGGAACGGCAACATGGCCATCTTCTGGTGGGTATGGCGGATCCTCAGGACATTAACGCGTTTGACGCCATTGGCAAAATCCTCAAGCAACCCATCACCCGTGCTGTGGTTAGTGAAGATGCCTTGTTAGCTCTTTTAGATCGTTTGTACAGAAGAACCCAAGAAATCACGCACTTTGCCGAAGAGCTTTCGGGTGAAATGGTTGAAGAATACGTAGCAGTTGACGAACTATTTGATGAGTCGCAAGAAAGCGAAGAACAAGCTCCCGTTGTAAAACTGTTGAATTCATTATTCCGCGATGCGGTACAAGCCAGAGCTTCTGATATTCACATAGAACCAGATGATAAGGTTCTGCGCATTCGTTTTCGTATCGACGGCGTGCTCACGGAAAACATTATTGAGAATAAGCGTATTGTTAATGCTTTAGTACAGCGTCTAAAATTACGCGCACATTTGGATATTTCCGAACGCCGTATCCCGCAAGACGGCCGCTTTCATTTTAAAATTAAAACACATGCTTACGATGTGCGGGTATCAACCTTACCTACAGCAAATGGTGAATCGCTGGTAATGCGTTTATTGGATCAATCTGCTCCGGTAACCGATCTATTACAATTAGGTATTGCACCTGCCATGATCAAACGCATCGAAACCATTTATAACCGCCCTTTTGGAATGTTGTTAGTGACCGGTCCAACGGGAAGCGGTAAAACAACAACCTTGTACAGTGTTTTGTCGCGCTTAAACATTGCTGAACGCAAAATTATTACCGTAGAAGATCCAGTAGAGTATCGATTAAGCCGTATTATCCAAGTGCAAGTGAATCCTAAAATTGAATTAACGTTTGCGCGTGTACTTAGGTCCATCTTACGCCAGGACCCTGATGTCATCATGGTGGGTGAAATTCGCGATGCTGAAACCGCACGAATTGCTATGCGTGCTGCGGTAACGGGTCACTTTGTAGTTGCTACCTTGCACACCAATGATGCCTTAAGCTCTGCTTTGCGTCTTATTGATATGGGAGCGGAAGGTTACATGGTAGCTTCTGCGGTTAAAGCAATTATCGGACAACGTTTAATTCGTACTTTATGTCCTTCTTGTATTGAAGATAAGATTCCTGAGCCAACGGATAAAGTTTGGTTAGACTCCATGGGATTGGACAGCTCCATAAAATATAAGGTGGGAGTAGGGTGTTCCCGCTGCAGCTATCGTGGATATCTCGGACGCGTAGGTGTTTACGAACTTCTGGAGCTGAACAGCGACATGTTAAACGCGCTTCGTTTGAATAATTCATCAGCCTTTGCCAAAGCCGCCTTAGCGTCACCAAGGTACAAT
>CAMAYX010000231.1 GCA_945862405.1 Legionella genomosp. 1 | reverse complement strand
TCCGGGAGGTAACTTAGTTACTTTATCACCATGACTCATCCAAACATCTAAGAGCGCATCACCTTGGGTTGAGGTTCTATCCTCAATGTCATTTAATAACGAACAATGTTCATGCAGACGCAGTTCTGCGTGACCAAATTCCCGCAATGGAGAGGACTCCACCGCTCCGCCAAGTTGTGCTGCCATAGTTTGCATGCCATAACAAATTCCTAAGATCGGTAATCCTAATGAAAATACCCATTGCGGAGCACGAGGATTCTCGGCAAGCGTAACTGTAGAGGGGCCACCTGATAAGATGATACCGCAAGGCGGCGTGGCAAGTTGTTCAAGGGCTATATCATAAGGATAGATTTCGCAATATACGCCCATCTCTCTTATGCGTCTGCCGATGAGTTGCGTGTATTGAGAACCAAAATCTAAAATAATTAGAGCTTTCGATTTAATGTTTTTCATAAGACCTATGCAATGATGATGTGATTAGGTTACTCGTCAATTTGATAATTAGGAGCTTGCTTGGTAATGCTGACATCATGTACATGAGACTCTCGCATACCCGCATTAGTTACCCGGACGAATTCTGCATTCTTGTGCAGTAAAGATATCTGACTGCATCCTGTATACCCCATACATGAGCGCAAACCTCCAAGCATCTGATGAATGATGGTTTGTACCGGACCTTTATATGGAACCCGCCCTTCTATACCTTCAGGCACTAATTTTTCTGCGCCTTGAGCTGAGTCCTGAAAATAACGATCGCTAGAACCTTGTGCCTGAGCCATGGCGCCAATCGACCCCATGCCACGATAACCTTTATAAGTTCTTCCTTGGTATAATTCAATTTCACCGGGCGACTCTTCCGTTCCAGCAAACATCCCGCCTAACATCACGGTATCCGCTCCGGCAGCAAGTGCTTTACAAATATCACCTGAAAAGCGTATTCCGCCATCTGCAATAATTGGAACCTCACCTTTTAGTTCTGCAGCGACATTTGCTATTGCTGTAATTTGCGGCACACCCACACCGGTTACAATTCTAGTCGTACAGATAGAGCCAGGGCCTATGCCTACTTTTACTGCATCCACACCGGCCGCTACCAAATCTTTGCCGGCAGTACCTGTTGCAATATTCCCGCCGATAATTTGAATTTCTGGGTATTGCTTTTTAATCCAGCGTACTCTATCCAAAACACCTTGTGAGTGTCCATGTGCCGTATCAACAACCAAGACATCAACTCCTGCGTCAATCAGAGCTGCAACACGGTCTTCCGTTCCCTCACCTACCCCCACAGCTGCGCCAACGCGTAATTGTTCAAAGGAATCTTTGCAAGCAAATGGGTTTTCTTTGGCTTTTTGTATATCTTTTACCGTAATAAGGCCGCGTAAACAAAACGCATCATTTACCACCAATAATTTCTCTAAACGATGTTTGTGTAACAGACTTCTAATTTCCTCTCTAGAGGCACCTTCTTTAACGGTTACTAAGCGCTCTTTAGGCGTCATAACCGCAGAAACAGGCAACGATAAATTTGTCTCAAATCGAATATCCCGACTGGTTACAATTCCGATCAAACGGTCACCTTCCACTACAGGAACACCAGAAAAATTATATTTACCCATGACATTGAGTAACTCTTTAACACTTAGGCTAGGAGAAACAGAAATAGGATCTTTGACCATACCACTTTCAAATTTTTTGACTTTGCGAACTTCGTTGGCTTGAGCATCAACGCTCATATTTTTGTGAATAATACCAATGCCGCCTTCTTGAGCTAATGCAATGGCAAGACGAGCTTCAGTTACTGTATCCATAGCAGCTGAAATTAATGGCATATTCAATTCAATGCCGCGAGTTAGGCGAGTGGTTAAAGAAACTTCTTTGGGAAGAATGGTTGAGTGTGCTGGAACTAACAGAACATCATCAAATGTTAACCCTTGTTGTACGATAGAAAGTGGCATTCCACCCTCCGGCAAATTAAGTTAACAAAACATTATACAATTAATGCACGCAACTGACAATTCACATGTGCAGAATACTGTTTATTTAATGTAAGAATAAGTTGAACAATCACGGTAAGAACGTGTAAACTGGATTATATTTCGTCAATTTAAAAATGCAAGGGGTATGCGTTGGCCAAAATTATTGTCGTTACTTCCGGTAAGGGCGGCGTGGGTAAGACCACTTCTTCTGCAGCAATTTCTTCAGGCTTAGCCATGCGTGGTCACAAAACTGTGGTAATCGATTTTGATATAGGTCTCAGAAATTTAGACATTATTATGGGTTGTGAACGCCGTGTAGTTTATGATTTTATCAATGTTATTAATGGTGAAGCTAGTCTTAAACAAGCCCTAATTAAAGACAAACGTCTTCCTGACCTTTTCATTTTGCCCGCTTCACAGACGCGTGACAAAGATGCATTGAAAATTGAAGGTGTTGAAAAGATTCTTAACGAATTGGCGGAAGAATTTGAGTACATCATTTGTGATTCACCCGCAGGAATTGAGGCTGGTGCACTTATGGCACTGTATTTTGCTGATCACGCTATCGTAGTAACAAACCCTGAGGTTTCTTCAGTTCGCGATTCTGACCGAATTCTTGGGATATTAGCTAGTAAATCCAAACGTGCAGTCGACGGTAAAGAGCCTATTAAAGAGCATCTACTTTTGACTCGTTATGATATCGACCGTGTTGAAAAAGGTGAAATGCTATCGGTACAAGACGTAAAAGAAATTCTTGCGATTCCCCTCATTGGCGTTATCCCTGAGTCAAAAGCTGTTCTAAAAGCATCTAACACTGGAACACCTGTTACTCTAGATGAACAAAGTGATGCAGGCATAGCTTACCAAGACGCTGTTGCTCGCTTTCTTGGAGAAGAAAGACCCATGCGCTTTATACAACAAGAGCGTAAAGGCATATTGCGTCGATTATTCGGTAAAAACAAGGAGGATGTACCAGCATGAGTATCCTAAACTACTTAAGAAGACGTAGTTCAACCGCTAAAGTTGCTAAAGAGCGGCTGCAAATTATCATTTCTCATGAACGTACTCAACGTAATACCCCGGATTACTTACCACAGTTGCAGGAAGAAATTCTTGCGGTAATTGCTAAATACGTTCCTATAAGTCGCGATCAAGTTAGTGTGAATTTGGAGCGTATGGGTGACAGTGCGGTGCTGGAATTGAATGTAACCATGCCAGACGAAGCACTAACGGAGCTTGGATGAAGGCGAACCCGTAATCCGGGTCCGCGTAATTACCCAACAAATCTTTAGCAATATTCCAGATTTTACCTAAAGTCCTATACATCTATTATTGTTCTAAACCTACAGCGTAAATTTTGAGGCTATATTTTAGTACTAATGCGAATATTGAGCATTAATTATGAATCAGGGCTATGATGAATCGTCTGCCAACATAAGTGAGTTTGGGTTCTCCAGTCTCTTAAATATTCTCCTTTTGCAGGGTTTTGCGTAAGACAATCATCAAACCAGGCCTTGAAATGGCGGTTCACAGCACGATCTTTAGTCCCAGGCCATCATGACACTGACGATTTCTCCGAGCATTTACGGGGCAACGTTGACATTATGGGACGAATCTGGAGTGGTTTAGGCGTCCTCAAGAAAATAAAAAAACTTGATTAGGGTTTTAATTAAACAAAATGCACTATAATTGAAATATCAGGACATTGAATAATGGTGCAAAGATGGTTACTAGACGAGGAATAAGTCTAGCCACGTGGCTATTGATGGGGTGGGTCACTGGGATGCATGCGGCAATGGCAACACCTGCGGTGAGTTTTTCGGCACTAACGGCAACGACCCTACAGGTGCCGTCGAACCAGAGCGCGACGGTAAAATATCGCATCAGCATCAGCAACACCACAACGAAAGGGATGAAGCTTTCACTAAAAG
>CAMAYX010000230.1 GCA_945862405.1 Legionella genomosp. 1 | reverse complement strand
AACAAAAGCTCTGTGCGCAACAAAAATACTCAATTCCTATGCAAATTGTGAGCAGTCAGCTTCTATTTCCCCTTAGTTTTTATCTATTGATTACAAACGCTATATGGTTTTCACTACCGTTGGTTGCCGTAGGATACCTCTGTGAAGAATTACTGCGAAAATCTATTGAAAATTATCCACAATGCGACGAAAATACGCCCGTGGAAAAAAATCTACCACTTGCACGAATGTAGATTTTTCGCTTTCAATGTGTTTTTATTGCGTTGATATTGTTCAAAAAGTAGTCTATAATATGCTCGTCTAAATTAAATTTGAGGTTAACATGCCAAAACTTTTTAAATCTCCAACACCAGCTATGGTTGAACAGCGTCGTAAATTGTCAACTGTATGGAATGATGATGCGCAAGCAAGACAAGTGCGTACACCGTTCAATGTAGACAATGAAGATGCTAGAACTCTTGCTAAAGACTGTACTGATACGATGCTGGATAAGTTAGCTGTTGTACAAGCAATTGATAAGAAAATTGTTGGAGCTTTTGCATTAGGACTTGCTGCGTTTGTGGCATCTTGGATTTTACCTGTGACATTTATTGCTATTGGTGCTTTTGCTTATGCTGGTTATGAAATGGCAAAACGACAAACTGCTTATGCAGAATACACTTACGCATTTGAAAACTTAGAAACTGCTGCTGCTTGGTGTTTTATTGATGCTGATGTTGAAGCAGAAACAGCTTTACTACGTAACCCAGTTGTTCGTGGCATGGTAAATGCATTAACGCCTGTAATGAGCAAAGAGCAAATGAAACACATCAAAATTGAAGATGAAACCATTGCTCAAGGCGAACTGGATGTAAATGCAGAATTGGAAACAAATCCTTTAATTAAAGATTTTTCTGCTGCAGAGCAAAAAGAATTGATGTTCAAGCTTTACGGAAAAGATCAAGGAAGCTACTTGTACATTTTCCAAGCGGCTGCGTTGATCATTCAAAATGCTTGGAAATCTGTTAGTAACAGTTTCCAACAACAACACGACGAAGATCACGACCAACGTGTGATTCCAAGTCACCAATAATTATTCTCATAAACCATCGCAGAACCACTGCGATGGTTTTTTGTTCATCTATCCTGCTTTTCTCTAAAATAGTTTGAAATAGTCAAAAATTGCTAATATAATACAACTTTGAGTAAAGATATATTATTGAAATGACAAAACTTTTTAAATCGCCCACACCTTTAATGATTCGATTACGGGAACAGCTCTTAACCGTATGGAATGATGACAATGAACAACTTCAAGTTCGTATTCCATTTTCTGCTGATAATCCTGAGCACATTGCATTGATTCGCGACTGTACTGATTTGGTTGGTGATAAATCAAGGATGCTACAAACCATTGATATAAAAATTGTTGGAGCTTTCGCTTTAGGCATAGCGGCTTTTGTGGCAACGTGGATATTTCCGCTGACCTACTTGGCAGTGAGTGGATTTTCTTATGGCGCATACCAATTAGCAAAACGGCAGCAGGTTTATGCAGATTATATTTACGCCCTAGAGAATCTTGAAACTTGTTGTGCCTGGAGTATGGGACCGGCGCAGGAAAATGCGCAGGTATTGGACGTTGCAGTCATTCAGCAAATGTTAACTACTTTAACCCCAGTGATGAACAGGGCGCAGTTGCAAAGAATAATTGCCGCCAACGTTCAGGATCAAGCTATAGCACAAAGCGAGCAGAGATTTTTGGATGAAATAGTAAGAAACCCTGTTTTGCACAACGCTTCGGTAGAGCAACAACGAGCTTTGCTCTATAGGTTATATGGAATGGATCAGGGTTCTACTTTAAGCATATTACAGTCCGTTGTTTTCATTATCCGTCATACATGGAGGATGGTTGTCAATGTACTTCAAGATGAAGAGCAAATGGCGCTGGCACCATTGCCTATATGAGCATTTAAATTGGTTACTGCAATTCTTTTTTTGAAATGTAGCGTAATAAATAATCCAAAACTTTAACGGGCAACACACGTTTTAATATTCCTAACCCATGCGCAGGAATCGTAACTGGATACTTGGCTTTTGGGCGCTTGCTCTCAATGGCATGAATGATTTTGTTGATGACCACATTGGGTTTTTTAGTAAATCTAGAATCTGTTTTTTTTTGCCTAAACTCTTTCAGCATTTGTTCGTATTGCGGTTTAAAATAGCTTTTGTCCACATCGATCTTTTTTAAAGAAAAATCAACTACTGTATCGCGAAATCGGCTCTCAATAGGACCAGGCTCAATGGAAATCACATCAATGCCAGAAGATTTCAATTCCAAGCGCAGGGTATCACTTAGACCTTCCACGGCATATTTAGAGGCATTGTAAGCGCCGCGAAACGGCAAACTTACCAGGCCTAAAACAGAACTCATGTTAATGATACGACCCGACTGTTGTTTGCGCATGATGGGGATAACATGGCGAATCACTTCCATAATACCAAACACATTAGTCGAGAATTGTTCAAATAAAACATGGGTAGGAATATCTTCAAGTGCACCGCCTTGCCCATAACCTGCGTTATTAATAAGAACGTCAATTCGGCCATTGGTCATTTTTAAGGTTTCTTCTATGGCCGTGCCGACGGATATCGCGTCGGTGACATCCAGTTGCACTGTTGATAAACCTTGTTGAATTAAAGTATCTACATCTTCCTGACGTCGACAAGAACAAATGACCTTATGCCCACGTTTGGATAATGTAATTGCAGCTTCATATCCGATGCCACTAGAGCATCCTGTGATTAAAATAACTTTAGGGAGCATGTGATTTACTATTTAATTTGGGAATAGGGTTTACAATTAAGGAGTTTTCCATTTGCAGAGTTTTCAACATCAAATTTGCTGTATCCAAGGCTTTAGACCGAGAGCATGGAGGAGCCATACCTATGAGAATAGCCTTTTCCTCAGTAATAAACTCTTTGAGTTCCTTTTCTCGTTGAGTACGGTTCGTGAGTTCAATGACTCGCATTAACGCATTGGAGCGTTTTTCTAGTTGATAGAAAATACCTGGCATGCAGCAATCCTCCACAAACTTGATTTAGTTCATTATGGGTTGAAATAAATGTTTGGGCAAGAAGGTAAAAATCGTACAAATGGATGATTATAATAACAAAATTTTATTTTAATTGACCAATCAAAATTAAAAATATACAATAAGTGCTTATAATTTGTCCATATTTGGAATAAAAGCCATGAGCATAAGCGATGATTTTTATGACTCAGCCTGTGATGAAAGAGTAGATACGAGAGAATGGATCCGCGAGCTTCGTGATTCTCATTCGCGTAGAGCTTTAATTCAAGGGCAAACTCAGCAATTTTATTTTCGTCGCAGATTGGTTGAATACAGTGTTAAAACCACCCTCACCGCGTCCATGGCAGTTGCGTTAATTTGGGGCGGCCCACCAGTGTGGATTATTGGTGGTGCGGCACTTATGTTAAGACTAAGCACCCATATTCTAAATCGATTTAATCCTTCACACTACATTGAAGACAACACATATCGCTCGAATGCTCCCATTGGTAATCTCGCTGCCGATGAGCGTTTGGACACATTTCGCCGTGAGTGGCGAAATGGTCATGAAAACCATACGCTTGCATTTCATGAGGAAAATCAATGTTCTGTACAGCGACGGATCGCATTCACACTGATCAGCGGATTTGTAGTTTTTTCTTTGCTAAATGCTAGTTTAACCATCGCCATTGTATTGGCGGGTATCGTTTTTTCCGATTCATTAATACATCAGGCGCATGAAGATATAACACCTTATGTTGCGTATTCCACTGAACGTGAACGGTGATTCTAACTGATGGTGAACGGTGCCATAACTTTGGAATTGCTGGTGTGATTATTTAAACCTAGCGTTCACGATCAGTCAATTTTTTTCTTTTCTCATGGAGTCTCCTTCTAGTTCAATTTT
>CAMAYX010000229.1 GCA_945862405.1 Legionella genomosp. 1 | reverse complement strand
GTTGCCACAGGACACCTGATACGGTCTAATTCTATGACATAAGTGCAAAAAATTAACGAATCAAAAAATAGGCTACGGCATATCCTGATAAAAAATAGAAAGATGGGAAAATCAAAATTTTATCCGTTACAAACTAGCAACGAGGTGTAGGCAAGCCTGGAATTTATCTGGAAGATTTATTTGTAAAGCCGCAAGCGCGTGGTAAGGGTATAGGTCAGCTTATGCTACAACATTTGGCCAAACTCGCTAAAGAACGAAACTGCGGGCGCTTGGAATGGTGGGTTTTAGATTGGAATGAAACCGCGATTAATTTTTACAAACGCCTAGGGGCTCAACCCATGGACGAATGGACTGTTTTCCGAGTGACGGGTAAGGCTTTAGATGACTTAGCAGAAGAGCGGGTTGCGAATTTTCTCTAATCTTGTTTGCACTTCAAAATCACGATGTCTTTAATAAGCTTTGCTAATTGCAAAAACGTGGTTTGTTTGCTTGATGTAGTGCGCCATGCTAAGCCAATGTCTCGATGGGCATTTTCAGGTGCAGGATTACGATAAATTAAATCGGTATTTTCCAATATCCCATCGTTGATGGCCATCTGCGGTAAGAATGTCACACCAAATTGGCTATTCACCATTTGGGTCAATGTGTGGAGGCTTGTAGCAAAAAAGGGATGTAGTTTTTGCTGATCTTTCACCTCGCAGCCTTGTAAAGCTTGCTCAGTTAAACAATGTTCTCGCTGTAACAAATAAATACTTTCATTCGGCCAAGTTGAAATATCTTCCGTAAAACCTTGCTGCAGCCATTCTTTGTGCATGACCTGCTTAAAAGCATCGGCAGCTAAAATTTCAGTGTGCAATCCTGAGGTTGGGTATGGAAGTGCAAGTAATAAAACATCAATACTTCCTTCCTGAACAGCACCCAGTAAATTATCGGTAGTGTCTTCGCGTAAGCGTAATTGAATTTTGGGAAAGCTAGTTCGTACTGCGGTTACTATATCACTTAATACGAACGGAGCTATGGTTGGAATACAACCCAAGCGCACTATTCCCGCCATGGGTTGTCCTTGAAATTGAGCATAATCGGTTAATGTTTCTAGTTCTTCAAGAATCAAACGACTTTGGAGCACAATGGCTTCACCTAAAGGTGTAAATAGGAACGTTTTATGATCACGCTCTAAAAGTCGAGCCTCTAAGATTTCTTCAAGATTGGTGATTGAAGCACTCAACGTAGATTGACTAATGAAACAGGCTTCAGCGGCACGACCAAAATGTTGATGGTGGTGCAACGCTAAAAGGTATTGTAACTGACGAACACTCGGTAATCTTTTCATCGTTATTTTCGATTATATCAATTAATTTTAATCATTTTAAATGATTGAACAATCATTCTATAGTTAACATGTAGATTAAAACAAGAGGAGATTTAAATGTTAACCGTAGGCCAAAAATTCCCAAAATTTAATGTGGTAGGTGTAAAACCAGGGTTCAATCAACATGAAGAAAATGGAGAAAGTGCGTTTGAAGCTCTCACGGAAGGTAGTTTTCCGGGAAAATGGAAAGTTGTTTTCTTCTATCCCAAAGATTTTACCTTTGTATGTCCCACGGAAATTGTAGAATTTGCCAAATTAAACCGTGAATTTTCCGAGAGAGATACCGTAGTAATTGGTGGAAGCGGCGATAATGAGTTTGTAAAACTCGCTTGGCGCCGAGAGCACAAGGATTTAAATCGCTTGGATCAATATAGTTTCGCTGATCCGCAAGGGAAATTGATTGATTCTTTAGGCGTGCGTGATCCATCAGGAGTTGCACTTAGAGCAACTTTCATTGTGGATCCAGAAAATACCATTCAACACGTAAGCGTCAACTCATTAAACGTAGGGCGTAACCCACAAGAAATCTTAAGAATATTAGACGGATTACAGACGGATGAGTTGTGTCCTTGTAACCGATCCATAGGAGGCCAAACTCTTTAGTGTAGGGAATTCTACTATCTTGGCCGAACTGATGAGATTATCTGCGCTACGTTGCTCACATACTTTAACTTATGCTCCACTACGGTGCTCGCTAATCTCACTATTTCGACTTAAGCTAGCGAACTCTGCTGGTTTGGGTGTTCACGCAGCCTTGATGAAGCCGCAGGCGTAAGGTTTTCGGAACTCTACGATATTCCGGCCGCAAATATATAAACAAATATATAAAACTGAGAAACATCATGAATCTTGAACAATTAAAAGATAATTTACCGGACTTTGCCAAAGATATACGCTTAAATGTAAGTAATTTATTTGGCAATATTAATCAAAGCGGCTTAAGCGAAGAACAATTTTATGGGACCGCCTTAGCAGTAGCCTATAGCTTGAAGAATCAAGTGTTAATCGCAGCCGTACAAACAGAGGCTGGGGAAACCATTGTACAGCGCGTGGATTCAGCCGCTAAGATTGCAGCAACTATGATGGCCATGAATAATGTATATTATCGATTTATACATTTAGCGAAAGATGCTGAATTAAGCGCTATGCCTGCCAATCTAAGAATGAATGCTTTGCGCTCGCATGGGGTTGAACAAGTTGATTTTGAGTTGTATTCACTGGCAGTGTCTGCAATTAATGGTTGCGGGTTATGCATCACGTCGCACATGCACCAGTTATTGCAACATGGCTTTAGCCGGACAGCGGTGCAATCAGTAATTCGATTGACGGCCACCTTGGCGGCTGTGGTGCAAGCGCAAGTCATTGCCGAAACAATCTAACTGAGGGGAGTTCATGCTAGAAAATAAAATAGTATTCATAACCGGTGCATCCAGTGGAATTGGCAAAGCTTGTGCGCAACAATTTGCTAAAGCGGGAGCAAAGTTAATCTTGTGTGCAAGAAGAATGGATAAAGTACATGAGCTTGCCGATGAATTACATCGCCAATATCAAACTGAATGCAAGGTTTTTGAATTGGATGTTCGTGATTTAGGGCAGATAAAAACTACACTGCAACACTTGCCCTGTGATTGGAAAGACATTGATGTGTTGCTCAATAATGCAGGATTAGCAGCAGGCCTGGATACCGTAGCGGAAGGGGCAATCGATGATTGGGAGGCTATGATTGATACCAACCTAAAGGGCTTGCTCTATATTACAAAGGAAATTTTACCAATTATGATCGAGCGCGATTCTGGTCATATTATCAATATAGGCTCGATTGCCGGACACCAAGTGTATCCTAAAGGTGCCGTATACTGCGCAACCAAAGCGGCCGTAAATTCAATCACTCAGGGTTTACGTATGGATTTACTAGGAAAAAAAATTAGAGTTAGCACCGTCGACCCAGGCGCGGTAGAAACTAATTTTAGCGTGGTGCGTTTCAAAGGCGATACAGTCCGCTCAGAGGCTGTCTACACGGGGATGACACCATTGGCGGCGGATGATGTTGCAAATGCAGTATTGTATTGCGCATCTTTCCCTCCCCACGTCAATATTAGTGAAATCATCATTATGCCTACCGATCAGGCGGCAGCGAGTATGGTTAGTAGAAAATGAATGGATGAAGGATTGGTATGAGGAAATTTCAACATCATTTTGTTCTTAGAGCTCATAATTTACGTGATCGTGTCATTCCTCCTCTGCAAGATCCGTTTTCCAGTGATGAATTTGTTCGTACTGGTGAATCGGCTTTAAATCGTGAAGTTCGCCGATGGCGAGCCACTGGGTGTTGGGATTTTACCTCTACTAACATTCTTCTTCCTAAGAGCATTCTAGCTAGCGAAAATATGGAGTTGGTGAGTCAAAGATAAAAAATCTACTTAGAAGGTCAGTTGGAAGAAAATAAGCAAGATCTCTATCTATTCAAAAAAAAACAGGGCGCATCTTTCGATTATGCCGTAGCCTATTTTTTGATTCGTTAATTTTTTGCACTTATGTCATAGAATTAGACCGTATCAGGTGTCCTGTGGCAACAGGGACCCCTTGGCTAACTATTTTTGCCAATTTATAAATGGGGCATGTGATGTTGCTGGTGGTTAT
>CAMAYX010000228.1 GCA_945862405.1 Legionella genomosp. 1 | reverse complement strand
TGTTGCCACAGGACACCTGATACGGTCTAATTCTATGACATAAGTGCAAAAAATTAACGAATCAAAAAATAGGCTGTGGCATATCCTGATAAAAAATAGAAAGATGGGAAAATCAAAATTTTATCCGTTACAAACTAGCAACGAGGTGTCCCCTAAGCACGCTGACTTGCGCTTCCAATCTTTCGTTATTCGTGGAGAATTTTACATTTTGTTGGCCAAGTTCATGAACTGCTCTTTCCATGGACTCCATCAAAGTTCCTAGCATGCTAGTTAAGGCTACAATACCTCGTTGCAGACTGCTCTTTGAGCGTTGGTTCGATACGTAATGATCATCTAAGAAAAAACCACCTCCAAAGTAACTTATGGCGGAAAATGCACTCAAGGTAATCAGCAGACCGATATGAGTAATCAAACCCAGGGTCAATAACCCGAAGGATAGGCCGAAACCCCCGACAATTTTTCTCCACTCCGGCATTTCTCCCCAATAATTGGCAAGCTGCGAAATGTAACTGGGGTAATCCATTGCACCAATAACGGCTGTTAAATCCTGTTGGATGGATAGCATTCGTTGTCGACTTTCATCTAAATACTCTAAGTTTTCGTCGAAAGGATAGTAAGGATGTTCTGGAGGAACTACGACAACTCGTACTTTATCATGTGTTTCTTCTTCTATATCGATACGTACTTCTTCGTATGGCTGTTGCATACAATATCCTTATTACGGAATTGGGCTTAAATGGACTTCTTTTGCTTATTTTAAGCTTAAAGTAAAACAATATATAGACCTTCCTATGGATATATTGCCCATCGTAAGTTCATCACTTTCGTAAAGTTAGGATTTTTATATAAAAAAGTATTGAGCAGCCCTAGAGTTTCGGTTATGTTGATAGAATAGCTTGAAACTTTGTTATTACTGTTTCTTAAGGGAAGCCCTTTGCTGAATGCTCTTTATTCTGCATAGGTAAAGTTAGCGTAAGGAGGGAATCATGGCTAAAGGCGAAGTCAAGTGGTTCAACAATGCCAAAGGCTGGGGATTTATTGTTCCTCAGGGGGGCGGTGACGACATATTTGTTCATTTTTCTGCTATTCAAGGAACGGGATATAAAACCTTAATTGCAGGGCAAACGGTTAGCTTCGAATTAGAGCGTGGTGACCGCGGGCCCCATGCCATTAATGTATCCACCCTTGCAGAAGAGTTAGTAGAAGAACAAGAAGAAGCAATGGCTTAATCCTATGGTTCACAGCGTCACAGCAGATATCTGCTGTGAGAGCTAAGTTTAGTGTATGATACTAGGCTTGTTTTTTTATTAAATTTCTCATGAAAAATGGCTTATTGCTAATTAATCTTGGCACAACTGATAGACCAAAGCCTTCTGCGGCCAGACGATATTTGGCTGAGTTTCTCGTTGATAAACGAGTTATTACGCTGCCTGCACCATTACGTTATTTGTTAATGAATGTCAGTTATTTTGCAACTCTTCTTGCTCACCTCAATCGCCCACGAATGAAGCCTGTTATCGGGCACAATGTGAGCGAACGACTGAGCTATTGGCCAATAAATTAGGCTTGGGTAAACATCAATTTGGAATGTCATTCCAGTCCCGTTTAGGTTGGACTGCTTGGATAGCACTCTATAACGATTTACAGTTAAAAGTCTTGGCTGGTCAGGGTATCAAACGTTTAGTAATTGCCTGCCCCTCATTTGTTGCCTATTGTTTGGAAACTTTGGAGGAAATTGGAATACGCGCCCGTGAGCAATGGCAATCATTAGGAGGCGAAAGTTTGTCCTTAGTGCCATGTGTGAACAATGACGATGTCTGGATTGAATCGGTAATGAATTTAATCAACCGAGATCGAATTTATTTTAATCAATTTGATTTTATTTATTGCATTTTATTTTCTATATGCTATAAAATTTCAAAGGAAATATAACTTTATTGACCTTTACGGAGACCAGAATGGTTAATAAACAATTTTGCGAACGTTTACATCGAGAGCTTGATGATATTGGAGTCCCCCAAAAGAGTGACGAGCGGGTGGAAGTATTTGCCAAGCTGATTAAGATGCCGCGCTATAAAGCTGAAGCCATATTAAATGGTAATGCTAATCTTGAGCCTCCACTTCTAGAATTACTTGCTGAAGAATTTGAAGTAAGTGCTGATTGGCTTATAGGTAAAAGCGATAAACGACATAGTTAGTTTTTGCTGAGACACAGGTTGCAAGCAACCATGTCTTAATCACACCTCTAGCCTACAGCCCTCGGCTTTATCCGCGGGGCAGTATTTTAGCCACGATTTCATGGGTCCCGAGGACTAGCCGCGGAATGCAGATGGATCAGGATGGTCAGATTTAGAAGGCTAGGATCTAGGAGGGTCTGGTTATGAACTGTTTACAATGGATAATTGCAACCAAGCTGCGAATCGCTGCTCTCAACTCTAGCCATGAAAACGTTTGTTTTTTCCCATAGGCTTAGCATGCTTCTCAATGTACTGAATGATTTTTCCGGCAATATTGATTTGCGTAGTTTTTTCAATGGCTTCTAACCCAGGTGAAGAGTTTATTTCAAGAATCAATGGCCCAGTTTTGGAGCGTAAAATATCAACTCCAGCCACTTTCAAACCCATGGTTTTTGCAGCTGCAATAGCCAGCAAGCGTTCCTGAGATGTCAGTTTTACTTTATAAGCTTTCCCACCTTGATGTACGTTAGCTCGGAACTCTCCAGCTTTAGCTTCGCGCTTGATCGCCGCGACCACTTTATCACCAACAACTAGACAACGAATGTCGGTGCCTCTGGACTCTTCAATGAACTCTTGGACCAAAATGTTGACGTGCATTTCTTTAAAAGCATTAATAATACTAAGCGCTGATTGATGACTGTCAGCCAGAAAAACACCTTTCCCCTGTGTCCCTTCTAATAATTTAATCACCAAGGGTGCCCCGCCAACCATATTAATCAAGTCTTCAATTTTGTCTGGGGATTGAGCGAAGGTTGTAAGTGGCATAGGAAGCCCTTTTCGCGACAGCAGCTGCAAAGCGCGGAATTTATCGCGGGAACGGGAAATTGCAATAGATTCATTCAAGGCGTACATACCCATGGTTTCTAAATGGCGTAAAACTGCCGTACCGTAGAATGTGTTAGAAGCTCCGATACGAGGAATTACCGCATCAAACATTGGTAAAGTCTCTCCTCCGCGGTAATGAACTTTGGGGTTAGAAGCAGCTACGTTCATATAACAATACAAAGGATTAATAACTTTTACTTCATGACCCGCTTCTTGCCCGGCGGTAATTAACCGCTGATGCGAATATAATTTAGAATTAGTCGCTAAAATTGCGATTTTCATGACTTGGTAATTCCTTACTAGATTTTTATTTCTCAGGAAGAGGACCTGGAAAATTCCTTTTTTATAAGTTTAGGCTATCTTCCTAAGGTCATGGGGAATGAAAAAAAATATATTTACATTCCCCACAAATTCTTAAACAGAACTAAAATTAAGAGGTTATGGCTTGATAAGCTTCCGCTAAAAATGATGCTTGATGAGGCATGGTGAAGAATGCAGTTAAATGACCCTCCGGATTAAACAGCATAACCGTACCTGTATGTTCCATTTCATATTTTTCCGGGTCCTCACCCTTAAGGGCTATACGAGCATATGCAACCCCTAGTTCGTGCGTCATGCTTTGAATGGATTCTTCACTTCCGCGCGCACCATAAAAATTGGGATTGAATGCGGCAACATAAGTTTTTAGTTTTTCAAGGCTATCACGATTCGGATCAATGGAGATCATGACCACTCTTGGCATTTCTTTGACATGATTTTCTTGCAAGATGGTGTACATTTTAGCCAACTCTGCCATTGTCGTCGGACAGATGGAGCCACAGTTAGTAAACCCAAAAAATACCATGGTCCATTTGCCTTTTAGACTGGCATTGTCAAATTTCTGCTGGTCCATCCCTGTCAGTGCAAACGATTGCACGTCCCTAGGTTGGTTTAGCAAGGTCCCATGAATTTGGACTGGCTCTGCTGACTTTACATGCTGAGCAACAAATATCCCTGCAAAAAGAGCAGCAATT
>CAMAYX010000227.1 GCA_945862405.1 Legionella genomosp. 1 | reverse complement strand
AATTAAATTACCAGTACTATTTTTAGCCAATTGACTGGAAAAATAATGCACCCAACAGAATGAATCCAATATTAATTGGAACTTAAATCAATATTAACTGTGCTAGAATTCATGTTTTATGAATTATTATTGTTCACCGATTTTTCCTGGGATCCCGGTTATTTAATCCAGGAAAAAGCCTACAATCTTATGTCAAAAGAAGACATGATCGGTTTGAGCAAAGCTTTTTTAGAAGATAATAGTAACGATATTGAAACAACATTAATTTGGGAGTATCACAAAAATAACTATCGGTGCATTTTACTTAATTTGAGGCCATTATTTCTGTCTATTGATTTTGAAACCAACTCTAAATTAGAAAACTTAAGAGAGGCTATTGATTATTTAGAAAATATTTTTAAACTAAGTAAAAAAATAAATGAAATAGACAGCACAAAGGTTCCTGTTGCACACATATCTCCCAAGAAAATAGTTAATTATTTTTATGAAGAAAATTCAGAAAAAGGCAAAATAATTAATACCTATCAGTATGAGTTTTATCTATACAATGCAATAAGAACCCACATTAAAAATGGACAAATATTTGTTAATAACTCTGTTGAGTATAAAAGCTTTGAGGTGGATCTCAATATTTCGCCAACTTGGGAGATAGATAAGGAAAAAATACTACAAGAATTAAACAATCCAGTGCTCCTAACCAATATAGATGACACGCTGCTTGCTCTTAAAAACCAACTTGAGCCGCTTATTGTTCGCGTTAATGAAAGAGCAATAAATGGTGAAAATAAGCATATCAAACTTAAGACTCATCGCGATGGAACAACTTCTTGGACGATTCCTTATCCGAAAAAAAATGATGAAGCCGATAATCCATTTTATAACAGTATAGAAACACTTACTATTTCAGAGGTGTTCGATTTCATCGAACAAAGGTGCGGATTTATAAAGGCATTCAAACACATTAAGCCGCGCTACTCAAAAAGCAAGCTGGATTACCTTGGAATTAAAGCCACCTTATTGGCCAATGGAACGACTCAAGGGACTTATCAATTTTCTAAACGCTCCAATTTAAAATATCAGCGATTACAAACTACAGAACAAAATCATATTCGATTAGAAACATTGCGAAATGCTGCGGAAATTATTGTTGATTATCTGGCTGCTCTTCCAATATTTGGCTCTTACAATATAAACAACCAGCAACATGGCAGTATTGATGGAAAAAAGAAAAAAACCAAAAGACGAATTTTAAAATCACGCCATTCTCCAAAATACTTTGGTTTGGATATTGGAGTTGTGATTATGACTATGAATTTAAATCATATTCCTTTTGTAACCAATATCATTGGAGCCAATGAGCATGAAGGGCATTTTACCTATCCCATGCTGATGGAAAATCTTACTGTCATTGATCCGGCTATTATTTCAACTGATACAGCCGGAACCAATAATGTAAATGATTTTTTATATTTTTTGATAGGAAAAACCCATGCTGCTTGTTATCGTTCAACAGCCGATAAAGCAGAAACAATTTCAGGATTTAAGGCAGTAGCAGAATATGATGGGTTGCTTATTAAGCCAAAAAAACAAGTGAATCAAAGCTTGGTTAAGGAAAAATGGCCAGATCTTTTGCCAATATTGGTCTCGATTCTTTCTCATGAAACAAAACAACATATTGTTGTATCCAAATTAAGTTCCCATGAATACAAAAGTGATATTAAAGAGGCTTTTTGGGAACTTAACAATATTTTAAAAAGCATCCACATCCTTAAATATATTGATGATCCAGAATACAGACGAAATATTCGCACCGCGCTCAATAGAGGAGAAGCTTATCACCAGTTGCTTGATAAAATTACCGACATTGGCAGCGGAGATTTCAGGGGGATGTCAGAGCTTGAAGTTGAAATTTGGAATGAATGTACTCGATTAATTGCATTAATCATCATTGCTTACAATATGTGCATTTTATCAGAGTTATATGAACTCAAATTAAAACAGGGGGATACAGCAGCCATTGAATTTTTAAAGCATATTTCACCCATTGCATCACAACATCTCAATATTGCCGGCTTGTATGAATTTAGTGAGGACATGGCAACAATTAATTTTCATGCGGTTGTTGATGAATTAAATAAAATTCTTGATAAAAAACTAAAGGAAAAGTAATACATGCCTACTGTATTAACTATTAAAGGCTTTCGATTTTTCTTTTTTAGCTTAGAGGGAAATGAACCACCGCATATCCATATTGAACATGGTGATAAGGTTGGTAAGTTCTGGTTGAATCCAATCAATTTGGCGAGCTCATATGGGTTTAGAAGTCATGAATTAGCTAAAATTAGATTACTTGTTATTGAACATAGAGAATTATTTTTGGAGAAATGGCATGAACACTTTGGCAATTAAATTTGACGATCATGCAGTTGACGTTAGTTTTACTAAAACTGCATTGCATTTTGTATTAGCTGATGGCCGAGAAATTTCAGCTCCCCTAGAGTGGTTTCCAAGACTACGCGATGCCAATGACAGTGAACGGAAAGATTGGCGTTTTATTGGTAATGGCATTGGCGTGCATTGGTCTAAGATTGATGAAGATATTTCTATTAGAGCTTTAATGCGTGGATATGACTAACAACATAAAGTTAATTGATAAGTTACCGTCTAAAAAACGGTCGTATTTTGTACATTATTGGCTGTGACATGGAATAGCTGTTTTTTGCCAAAACTTATGTAAAACATGTTGTATAGAAATCAATGTTAAGTATCTACATTGCATTGCCAGGTTTTAATACAATGTGCTTCGAAGCCGGAGGAAAAAAATAATGAATGTCGGTTATGCGCGAGTCTCTACAAAAGACCAACATCTTCGCATGCAAGAAGATGCTTTAAAAAACGCTGGCTGTGAAGAAATATACACGGATATTGCGAGCGGATCTAAATCTCAACGTCCTGGATTAGATCAAGCATTGGCTTATGCTCGTGAAGGAGATGCGTTAGTTGTGTGGAAATTAGACAGGCTTGGGCGATCGACTCAGCATTTGATTCATACTGTTTCGTTGCTCAATGAAAGAAAAATTGCGTTCAAAAGTTTGCAAGAAAATATTGATACCACAACCAGCAGTGGCAAGCTTATTTTCCATATGTTCAGTGCGTTAGCTGAGTTTGAACGTGACTTAATACGTGAGAGAACCGATGCTGGATTAAAAGCGGCAAGAGCAAGAGGTCATATGGGTGGTAGGCCATCTTTACTGGATAACCGACAAATTAAGCGCATGATTGAAATGTACAATGAGCAAAAAAATACTGTTGCTGAAATTTGTAAAATCTACGAAATTAGCAGACCATCCTTCTATAATTATCTAAAACGCCACAAAGTGGAATTGATTGATAAATAGGCAAATGAAAGTTGCTGATGATTAATTTTTAAACGCTGGGAACATTGGCGGGGGCTGTGCATAGAACCCCAACTTCTGATGCAATAATATCCTTAAGCACATTACCAGCACCAATCGATGGAAGCTGATCGGCATCACCGATAAAAAGAACGTGGCAGTTTATTGGCACTGCTTTTAACAAGGACGCACTCAAACTGATGTCGAGCATGGAGCATTCATCCACTATTAAAAAATCGGCTTTAAGTGGATTGTCCTCATTCATTTTAAACTCGCCTCCTTTCCACTCCAGTAGGCGATGAATTGTTTTTGCCTCCCGTCCAATCACTTCAGTCATCCTTTGTGTGGCACGCCCTGTAGGGGCTGCAAGCAAAACACTTTTTTTCATCGCCTCAAGAAGGCGTACAATAACCAAGGTAGTGGTTGTTTTTCCACATCCAGGGCCACCAGTTAAAACTGAAAAACGTTGCTGGACAATACCCGCTACCGAAGTAGCCTGCTCCTCACTTAAAGTAATTGATTTGCTCTGACAATACTGTCAGACAACCTGATCTCGAAGATTTTAAGTTGCCCCTACTTTATAAATTAACCGCAATGCTGTCCCCGGAAAAATCGTATTTGTTTCATTCAGCTCGTCACAAAGATGTTGAAGCGCTTTGTCAGAAGAATGATTGGCTAAATGATG
>CAMAYX010000226.1 GCA_945862405.1 Legionella genomosp. 1 | reverse complement strand
AAAATACCTTGTGCAATTAGTAATAAGTTGAAAGGACTAATTGAGCTATTTTTACTAAGCGATTGTAAATTTTGAAAAATTTTATTAGGGAGAATGTTTGTGTAGTGATTTATTTCATGATTGCTTGCCTCGTAATAATCAATCTTAGTTGATACTTGATTAAGCTCTTCAATATAGCCATCAATTAAAACATTATTTTTTTCTTTTTTAAGGGGTGCAACATGACTTGTCTGTACTGCATAATTCTCTTCCGACTCTTTCGTTATTGGCTGCTTTTTAAGTAGTTTATTCAAGTCGATAGTAAAATTATCTAATGTGGTTCCATCCATAATGATGTGATGAATATTAAACAATGCAACACACTGGTTAATGTCCCTTAATTCGACTAATGAAAGCCGTACTGATGATTTTAATAAGATATCATGGGGCTGTTTTACAAGCTTATTTTCTATCGCTGGGAAATGTTGTTCATCAACACTATAAAATTCTATTTCCGGGGGAAGTTGTTCATGAAGTCGTGTCACTAGCTGTTCGTTTTCGTAATAAAAAGTTTGTCGTAAATAAGCTTTTTCTGCTACCAACTGTTGTAAGGCATGAATTAAAAGATCAACCTGTTCATTTTTGATGCGATATGAAAAACAAAGATTATAATTACTACCTTGAGGGTTTAATTGCCAAGCAAGATAAAACGGTAATAAATTATTATGAGCAATATATTGTTGAAACATATGAGCTCCCTATGAACATGGAATTTATGCTATAAAATATCCATTCATTTATAATACTTAACAAGGTGATTCTTCTTAAATCGATTTGATATTATGTCTAACTAAATAGTTAGACACCGTTGTTACAGATGAAAAAAAAAAATTAATTATAATAAAAGCATTCATTTTAAGCCTAATTATTTTTTTATTGTTTATAATGTCTGGAAAAAAATTGCGTTATTCAACAAACCAACCTTTAAGCGCTTCAATATAACGTGTCCCTTTAACTAAATTTTGTTGACTGGCAACGTTTAACTCTTCAAGCTCAAGTTCACCCAAACTAACATCGACAGACTCAATATTTTCCAGCAAATGGTTTATTTTAGTTGTACCAGGGATAGGAATAATTTGGTTATCTTGTGCTAGTAGCCAAGCTAAAGCAATTTGTATGGGTGTCATTTGATGCCGTTTGGAAATCCTTGCAAGGCTATGTACAAGTTGTAAATTATTAGTAATATTATCATCATGAAAATAAGTTAGTCCTCTGCGGTAATCATTTGGATCTAACTGTTCTATTGACTTAATTATACCTGATAAAAAACCTCGACCAACAGGACTGTGTGGTACAAAAGCTATATTTAGTGCAGAACAAATGGGCAGTACCTGTTCTGCAGCTTCTCTAAAAAGAATTGAATACTCCGATTGTACTGCGGTGACCGGAAATATAGCGTTTGCTCTTTTGATAATATCCGCATCCACCTCTGATAAACCAACACTAATAATTTTACCTTCATGATATAATTCACTCATTGCTTGCATGCTTTCTTCTACTGGTATTAGTGGATCTACACGGTGCAAGTAATAGACATCAATTTTACTTATATCTAAACGTTTTAGACTCGATTCGCATGCCTGTTTAATATGTTTTTTGCTGCCATTTCTCGACAGGCCATTGGTATCAGCGACCACGCCACACTTTGTGGCAATGATGATCTGGTCGCGCAAAGGTTTTAATATTTTACCAATGAGTTCTTCATTATGACCTACGCCATATACATCTGCTGTATCAAAAAAATTTATTCCACACTCGAAAGCTCTAAGCAGCGTTTTTTTTGATTGTTCAACATTGACCTCCCCATACATGCCGGGCGACATACCCATGCACCCGATACCAAGAGCTGATACTTTAATGCCACTTTTACCTAGAACGCGATATTTCATCTATGTTATCCTTTAAATCTCAGCAGAAATTATTTGGCTTATTTTAACCTATGTTCGGGATGGTTCAATTACTCATTCCGAACGCCCTTCTTAGGGTTTATTTTTATCTGCTATGGTGAGCGCCGCTAGCCTTCCCCTTTTTAATTCCTTCCTTATCAACTCTCGAAGAGGGATGTTTGAACTTTTGGCCTCTAAATTCCTTTAATTCAAGTACCATTTTTTTTACTTCCTCAGCATGCATTTCAATTACCTTAAGAAAGGTTGCTTCGGTTTGAGATGGCTTTTTACGATGCTGCTCCCACCCTTCCAAGGTTCTTTTATTTATTCCGAAATTAGAAGCGAACTCTTCTTGAGTCATGCTTAATCTATTCCTTATAAACCCAACGTCGAACTCAATATTAGGGTTTATGCGCTTAAATTCGGATAATTCTTTATTAGTTAATAAAGGAGCATCAGGATCAGAGGCCGCAGCATGCCCAATTTGCTCGTCTGTTAAAGAGCTAACTTTATCCCAGTCAGTTTTACCTTTAAGTTTGGTAGTATGCTTGTCGTTCATTTTTGCTAGCCCTCCTCGCGGAAATTATTCTAATAACGTCGCTTTCTTTACATACATAAGCAACCAAAAGAATATTTCCATAAACTGTGCCTATAACCTCATAGCGTTCTTCGCCATTTCTATCGGACTGGCGCTCAATTCTAAATGGATCTTCGAAAATAATTATTGCGTCTTCAAAATCAATACTATGCTTTTCTAGATTTGAACTACGCTTCTCTTCGTGCCAAATATATTTTTTTATTTCGTCCATGTATTAATTATACGCCATTAGCGTACTGCGTCAATATGATACAGTAATATTTTTTACGCCAATACCCCGAGCCCGTTTTTAATTCGGGCCAAATCTTCTCTTTAAAAAGGGTTCTGGCCGGCAACCGTCGTAATTTCCGACGAGGCTAATTTGAGCCAATACAGAATCATATTGACTGCATTATACCCACATTCTGATTAATATAGGCTCGGTTGCGTACTGATTTTGACCGACAAATATCAAAATGCCTTTATTTTTTACCAAAATGAGGTCGATCGGAAATTACGACGGTTGCCGGCCAGAACCCCTAAAAAGAGCAACAGCTTCCTCGAAACACTCTAGGACTGTCTTACCGCCAAAATTTGATTTACACAATTCCGTTTGTGTTTCAACAAGCATACGGTTCTCCAAACAAAAATTAAACAAAGAGCATTTATTTTACCATCGCTAATCGTGGAATATGGTTTTTAGTTGTCTCAGATTCTTCAGTGCTTGCGGAGAAAAAAGTAATCTGAGGTGTTGTTGCGCGACGTCGATTGGTTTTATTCATTAAAGCTTCAAATTTTGCGTTTAACTCATCATTTTTTTTTCTTGCTAATGCATGTTCCTGATGGGCAGACTCATTATCTGCAAGTGCAATTTTATGAGCTTCAGCAACTATTAATCGTTCGCTAATGGATGATTTAATAGTCTCTTCAATCATAATGCTCGTTTGTTTTGTGTGTTCAATAATACGTCTTGATTCTACAAACCTTTCATCTAGCTTGCTCATAGCTTCGGCTAATTTATCAGCACTTTTTTTCTTTTCATCTAAAACTACTAGCTTTTGGGTGGAAGCGGTTTTTAGCCTATTTAAGAAATCGTTGAGCTCCCGTGTTGTGTCACCTAGATTTTCCTGAATAGTATTTATCGCTGTATTGGATTGTTGTAGGCCAGTGCATGCTTCAGAGATATGGGTATCAGTATTTCCCAAGGTGTCAATTTTACTGGTAAGACCGGCAGCAACATCATCCCAACTATCATCAATATGTTGAGTGGTTTCTTTAAGCTTACAATTATTGGCCTCAATAGTGATACGAGTTTCATCTAACTTTCTGGAAACTTCATCTACATTGGCTACCTGTGCATTTATTTTTTCGGTTTGCTCGATAAGCTCTTCGGTGCAGGCATCAGCTTTTAAAGCAATTTTTTGAACATTGTTAGAGACTGTCCGCACTTTATCTAAAGTCGATTTAACATTTTTTAGGGTATCCTCAAGTTGCTGCTCTGCATCAGCCACTGCTTCAGTTACCAAATTAAAGCGCTCTATTTCAGAGTGGTGGTGTGACCTGAGTAAGTAGCCTGCTAATATGTAA
>CAMAYX010000225.1 GCA_945862405.1 Legionella genomosp. 1 | reverse complement strand
GGTCTAATTCTATGACATAAGTGCAAAAAATTAACGAATCAAAAAATAGGCTACGGCATATCCTGATAAAAAATAGAAAGATGGGAAAATCAAAATTTTATCCGTTACAAACTAGCAACGAGGTGGATGAAAAAGATACGTTGCACGATGTAAACTATTGGAGTTTGTAAATTAAGAAAAATGATTTGCTAAATCCTCAATCGTAGCACGTAGACTCCAATGGTGGGGATATTCGATCAATTCTTTTAATTTATTTAAATTAGGGCAGCGTTTTCTTATATCGGTAAACTCCTTACCGTAAGCCTTTTCATAAGGAATATAGGCAACATTGATTTTTTTATGTACACAATCACCGACTAAGAGCGCTAAATCATTGATAGAAATTGGGTGGTCGTATCCTACATTTACAACCTCACCTAAGGCTTTTGAGTTTAGGCAGAGACGATCCAACATGATAACCAAATCACGCACATCACAAAAAGATCGTGTTTGCTTACCATCTCCAAAAATAGTCACCTCTTCTCCCTGAATGGTTTGCTTCACAAATCTAGGAACTACCATCCCATACTTGCTGATTTGATGGGGTCCTATAGTATTGAAGATACGGGCAATAAAAATGGGAATTCCTGCATGATGATAAAAATTGCGCCCCATGACTTCTTGGCACAATTTGCTTACGGAATAGGATTCCAAGGGATGATTGGCTAGCGGTAACTCGAGAATGCTGTTTTCACTTACTGCATCATCGCGGCTGTCGCCATATACGGCTGAGGACGAAGCTAATAATACAGTTGGGCGCTTGTTACTTTCTGCTATTGTTTGCAATAAGCGATGACACCCGATGACTCCTGAAGAGAATGTAGTTGAAGGATCCGATATTGCCTTAAACACTCCAACCACTGCCGCAAGATTATAAATACGATCCGCCCACTCAACTTCAGTGGACAATCCCGGCCAAGTTACAATGTCTGCTTTTGTGAATTTGAACTTTGGATTATTTATAAAAGAATCCACATTCTGAAGTGAACCCGACGATAGATCATCTAAAACATGTACATGGTCGCCTTTGCTTAAGTGATACTCTACTAAGTTCGAACCAATAAAGCCACAACCGCCAGTAATTATGACGTTCATAATCTCCTCCTCTGTCCCTATTGCAAAAGTATAGGACAGATGTAACAAATTGAAAATACGTAGAATTATGCTTTTCGCACGCGATGATCAATCCATACCGCTAGAATCAGTGTGGTAACTACCCCAAGGACAACCCCATAGTTACGCCACCCACTGCTCACGAGGGTTAAAGCATCAGGACTATGCCATATTGAAAATGGGATGGCTAAGAAAACATCCATTAATGCCGATCCCGCAACCAATCCACAAGCCAATAAAGTTCCAATTTGTTTATGCTCGTTTTCGGATTGTCCCTCTAATTTCTTTTTATGCAAGCGCCAATGAACCACCATTGCAATCAGCCCCCCTACGAATAGAGGGAATGAGGAGGATATCGGTAAATACATACCAATGGCGATACCTAAAATGGAAAGACGTATAACACGGTCAAACCGTAACAGTTTATTTATCAGGAGGATAAGTAATACGATCCCAGCACCAATCAACATCATCGCCCAGGGTAAGGTATTACGAAACACCGCCTCAGTAATAGCAGCCATCAACGCTGCAGTAGGCGCCGGCAACGATTGACTTACATCCATCCCCTCATGCGGCATGACACCCGCTATGCCATAAACATTAAATAATAACTGCATTACTGGGGGAATGACTAATGCAGAAACGATTACTCCTAATAGCAACATAACTTGTTGTTTCCAAGGGGTAGCCCCCACCAACTGCCCTACCTTCAAATCTTGAGTATTGTCATTTGCTATTGCTGCAATCCCAGTTACCATAGCGCCGATGATAATGATGATGGCTTCAGCACCTTGCAGTTGCTTTGGTGATAAGGGGATTGGAATGATGTATTTAATGCAGCTTAACAATAACCAAGCTGCAAATAGAATTCCCGCAATTACAATCGAGCTGCCCGGACTTGCAGTTACCCCGACCATACCCGAGAAGTAAGCGGTAATTACAGAGGCTAAGAAACCCATTACCAGGACATACATTACACTAAAAAAAATAATGCTAGGTCCGTATCCGCCCTGCAATCCTGCCTGTTTGAGCGGGAAAATAAATTGGAAAAACAAAAATAAAACCACGGCCATCCCGCAAATTCCAAAAATAATATAGGGCAGCGGAATATCTCTATCGGTACGCGGCAGTTTCGCACCTGATCTTCCTTTGGAAATATAATCCCGGAAAGAAAGACTCATACTTTTTAATAGCGGCCTAATTAATTTCATAAAGGTCCATACGCCGGCAAACAACATGGCTCCGATGCCTAGATAGCGCATTTCAGAATTCCATAAGGACATGGCCGCCTGCTCAGGAGGATACTGCAAAAGGAATTCAGGATAAAATTGGCTGACAATCGGAAGCGCGATAAGCCATGAGACCAATGCACCTATAAATATGCTAATTGCCATTTCATGGCCAACCAAATAACCCGCCCCAATCATGGTTGCAGAAAATCCTGCGCCAAAACCAAAAATTGAGCGTTTGGCCACAAACCAATAAGTCCAACTGCTGCCAATGACTTTAAACCCAACTTGGAACAGCTCCAGAATCGCACCTATTGCTCCACCCCACACAATATTACTTAACCCTACCTTCTCACTGGATGATTTAAGCACTTCAGCAATGGCTCGCCCTTCAGGAAATTTCAACGAACGTTCATTCACTAAAATCCTTCGTAATGGAATGGAGAATAAAACACCTAAAATTCCACCAATAGCAGCAATTAGAAAATTGGTAACATAATCAAAATGATTCCAGAAGCCAATAATGATCAAAGCAGGAATTGTATAAACAATACCCCCTGCAACCGCTTCTCCGGCTGAGGCAGCCGTCTGCACAGCATTATTTTCTAATATGGTTGAATTTTTATATAGGCGTAGAATTCCCATTGAAATAATGGCGGCTGGAATAGAAGCTGAGGTTAGCAAACCCAATTTTAGGGCCAAATAGGCATTCGACATTGCCAGTAGTACCGCTAAAAGTACCGCTAACACAATGCTGCGGAAGCTTAGTTCAGCAATAGACTCTTCTGCTTTAATAAACGGAGTGGCACTCATTTCTAGCCCCAAACCGCTTTGACTACATCTGGCTGCAAATATTTAGAAATTACAGACCTAGGAATTTCTATGGGTTGAGGTCCAAAAACATAAGCCGCTACTTGATAAGTATCGAATACAATCACTAGACCCTTTTTAGAAAAATGCCAAATTTTATAGTTTTCAGGCTTAGGAGCTGTTCCTTCCATAATCCAGTTCTTTTCCGAAATATCTTTTTTTAAAAATTCAGCAGAACAGTAATGCGCTAAAAAAGACATATAATCATTTCCAGGCACAAAAATATTATCCAACTTAACTTCGATATCATTAATAAAATTCCAAGAAACCTGAGAATTTCGCGGATGGGCGGCGCCACGATCATATATTGAAAGATCGAACAGTAAACTTATAACCTTGTCGTTTTGAAACACAACCTTATAGGTAATGTCCAATCCATCCTTTCCAGGAGCATCAGCTGGAAGATCAGTAGCCTTACCCGCAGTGCTCAGAAAACTATTTTTTTGATCCGTCACAAACGTCGTAACCGCTGTATTAATAGCCGGGGTAAAATTTTGCGGATATACAATTTTTATACTGTATTTCGGGTTATCTTCATCAATAGTTTCTTGATCAACATCCTTGCAAAATGCACCAGCACTTAAAAAACAACACAATATAAGTGTAAAGAATTTTGTCATCGTGTTCCTCATTTTCAAAGGAGTTTTAAATCTTTATCCATTCACCAGCTTGCATGGTTTCATGGGAGATGGGTAAACCGAAGTGATAAGGTAATTGAGCCTCATCCTCGACAGACCAGCGCAACAAATCAGCTTTCATTCCGGCTTCTAATGTGCCCTTTACGTCGGCTATTCCTAAAGCACGTGCGCCTTGATAGGTAACTGCACTTAATACTTCCGCAACGGTCATCGCAAAAAACTGACACGCCATACT
>CAMAYX010000224.1 GCA_945862405.1 Legionella genomosp. 1 | reverse complement strand
GTCCCTGGTTTTGCAAAATTCAGCGAAATGATTGCGGGTAAAAGTGATTTAGAAGTTTATGTTTACAAAGCACCGCCATCTTACTTTAGTTATCTGCATAATTCTGATCAAACGATAAGACAATTTGGGGCTGCCGTACGTAAAAATGTGCATGATTTATTTGTATTGCTGCGTGAGGGCATAGTTTTTCCCCAATTAGCAGATATGTTTCATACTCATCTTCATCAGGATGAACGCATTGATGTTGGACGATATCAAGCCTTGGTTAACATTCTTAGAGTAATGCAAAATGAAATGGGCCGTGTGGATAAATGGAAAGAAGCGGTTAAGTTTGTCAATTTGCGCTCAAGTGGTATGGCAGATTTGGGTGATAGTACTTCCCTAACTAACTTATTAACTGTTTCTGCATTTACCCGAAAATATTATTCTGAGTTGCTGTCCGGCGGCATGATGCACGCTTCGTTCATGGATAGAAGTACCGGAGAAGCAAGTTCATTATTCACCGGCAAGCGTAGAGTATTTGGCAACTATCTATACCTTAACATCATGGCCGAATATTTGCTCGTTTTACAATTAACACTGGGAAGTTATGGAGATGCTGTTACTGCTGGCATGCGCCCAAGAGATAAAGAGCGAGTATGGGGAGAGCTGAGTCAAATGATGTTTAGCTCATGCGCTCAGGCTGTTTCTGTAATGACCGGTATGCCAGAAGACAGAGCCTTGTTATTGCTACAACAGCGCGCCAATATTGGCAGGCATGCTAAACAGACAGCGTTCTGGATGACTCCCGATTATTCCGGTCTCAGTCAATCAGAGATCAATGCAAAGCAATTTGAGTTGTACGGTAGTGAATCTGGATATGATGTGCGTGATAGATTGGTAGATAATGTAGGCTTGGCAATGGATGGCGAACATCAAGATTTGGGTGGATATAATCAAGCAAGCCCATTAAAAGAGTTAGAGAAAATTCTATTTGCAACGGTAACTCTAATTGAAGGTACCAAACAATTAGACAAACAATACGTAGACCAAATAGACCTGGTAGAACGCACGCTAGAAATCAGCAGAAGTGCTGAAGAATGCTATTCTGCCGTAGCAAAGCTTCTTGATATGGCAAGACCTGGTGCAGCATTCCAAAAGAATTTAGCGCTCTCATATTACAAATCAGTAAAAGAAAAGTTCCCAGAATCAGAATCGGACTTAGATGCTCGTTTTGAAAAAGTTGAAAAACAAGATGCTGCGCGCAAGTTATACCATTTTTGGAAAGAGCATCGTGCCGAAGTACCGAAGCCTAAGACTACTGTTGTATCTTCGGATGGCCTGTCGAATATTAGTTTTAGATAAAATACACCATCCTTTTAACTTACCTCTATCCTTGTCATTCCCTTTTGCGTTGGAATGACAAAGGCATAAAAAACGAAATGTAGCCTTGATCTAAGGGATCGGCGCAAATTAGGCATGGTTGAGCTTTTCACACAAGAGTTGTAAAGCAGCGAGAGCTTTAGTTAAGGCCTTTTTAGGAAGATAAGCTTTCTTCTAATCCATCTCGATAACACGTTTAAACCAAGGGCATCTAAAGCCTGCATCGGTCACTAAAATAGGACGACAATTGAAAGGTAATATTTTCTTTAATTCCTTCAAAAAATCTAGATGAACCTTGGGTGAGTTCTCCAACTCGATGGGATAAGTCTTTTGATAAATAACTAATCCGCGCCCCTTTAATGCCATGCTCGCTCTTAAAATGTATAACACCCTTTTTTTGTAACACATGCCCAATCGACGTTTAAAATTGGATTCTATAGGTTCGCAAAATAATAATTACTTATAGTTTTGTAATAATCATTCATTTCAGCATGAAGCTTTTCGTTCCCTAAAAATCTGTGTTATAAACATCAATAACTTATTGTTCTTTCTACCTTATTTTTTAATTTTTGCGCCGATTCATCAGAGCCAGGCTACGGTACTATCTCGTCATTGCGAGCATTTTTTGAAGAATCCAGGACTGAGCTCAGTTGAATATCTTTCTGGATTGCTTCTCTGACCCTCGCAATGACGAGCTATTTTGTCCCTGTGCCACAGATCCCGAATTACGGCCCTTTGGGCCTGCATCCAGGCGACGAGGCATATTAGACGGTATAGGGGTTGCTATAGTCATCATCATAATCTACCTCAACAGCTTCTTCGTACCTAACTTCTGGTGCACCAAATCTACCCACGGCAGTATTCAAAGCATCAATGCATGCCGTAACCTGGGTTTCGGAATATTTTGCTGCAGGGGTGGGAAACGCTAGTTTTATTGCCGCTAAAACATCACCTGCTTTTTCCGAAGATATGCCCAACCCATCTTGTAATTGTTTAGCAGTTTTAGTTGATAACTCTTGCAAAATACGTACGGGATCTTTGCTAAGATCGGTTAATAGTGTTTTGGTAGCCATCAGCCCCTGATATTGTACTTTCATCTGCGTTAAATTTTCGCTTTGATATCCAAGTTGCTCCCATGCTTGATTGTAGTAACTATCATCGGACACCGTAGGCGGTTTTAGCCCGGCCAGATGCTCCACGCATCTTTCGCGTAAACTCGCCACAAGGGATTCAGCTTTTAAACTAACTTCTATGGATTTAGGGTAAGCCTTTTTCAGGTCGGCAAATTCCTTTTGTAATTCCACGACTTTAGCTTTTTGTTCATTTGCTTCTTCTGACATGGGAAAGTCGGATTGTAGTTTTGTGATGCAATCAAAGGCTTTGGTCATAACAATCTCTAACTCAGCAAACTCACTTGCACTTTTAATGCCTTTTATTCCACCCTCAATTTGTGCGATGAGTTTTTTACCTCTTGCTAATGCAAACGTATGTAATCTGTCCTCCAATGCAGTTAAAGGAGTCACATCAACGGTGCTTGGATCGGGACTGATGCGCTTCAGTTCAGCTTTAAGACCCTCAATTTGCGGGAGTAGTATTTGAATTTGTCCATGCACAACCGCAAAATTACTGAGATAGATGCCTGTATTTTTCTCTACTGCGCTAACTTGTTCGGTAATGTTAGCAGCCAAGGCATCATAACGAGATTGCCGTGCACTACGATGTTCTTCAGAGACACTAGGCGTAGTTCCCTGTTGTACACTGACCAAACCCTCGCGCACACTGCGTAAGGCAGCAGCTTGTGACATGTGCTCCCACGCTCCATGCTCAGGTAATGCTTGCAGAGCACCATTAATATCTTTGGTATCTACAGCGGATTGAAATTGCGCTAATGCAGGAACAGCCTCTCGTTGAATCGCCATTTGCTTTTCCAAAGTTTCCTTCATTGCTTTAACTTGTCCCTGCATGTTGACCGCTTCTTTGGAGGAAAATGCACTCCATAATTTGTCCGATGGCAGCTTACTTAAAGCCGTTTGCATTCCTTCTATATTATTAGCCTCTAATGTGACTTTTGCTGTATTTAAAGCAGGGAGTACTTGAGTATTATAAAAATCCTTACGATCTTGTGAAATCATCCCATCATCAGTTTTCATGATCCAATGCGAGAGTCTGGCGAAAAAGCCGCGAATCGGTTTAGCTGCTTGTTCTTGTGCCGTGGATATTAACTGAGTCAAATTAGCATCTAGCTTTTTCTTATCAGTAGCTAAGCTAGCTTGAATTTCCGTAACTTTTACGCTTTGTGCCTTCAAATAAGGTTCAACTGCAAAACCGCTATCAACACGCGGCATAAAGTCAGGGCTTTTTACCGCAACAACACGAACAATGTCGATTTCGGGTGGCGTACGTTTAGTTACTTGTACGGGAACTAACGCGACATCTTCGGGTAAGTAGACAGAATAACCCTGTTCTGAGTCCTGGTTGGGGATGCTTACACGTTGAGCTCCCAAAACTCCATGCGGGTCATCAATTTCTATCATCACACTTTGGCCGGTTGAACCTTGGCCAAGAGCCGTAGCTCCATTCTCACTTCCCGCTGTGCTTAAGCTAGATTTACCCAGTAGTGATGTGAAGTGATTCATTTGAATTTGGTGATAAGTCCCAAGTTTCGGATCAGTAAAGAGGCCAACGGTAGAGTGACCAACAATAGCTTGTGAGCGCTGCAGCAAGTTTGCTTTATCGCCTTCGCTTAAGTTACCCATTTTATAAAATATTTT
>CAMAYX010000223.1 GCA_945862405.1 Legionella genomosp. 1 | reverse complement strand
CGGGATCAAATGGGGTGTTTATAGTGTCTTGTCCACATCCAACAGCAAGTCAAATAAGGAAGATTATATGGGGGCTAAAATGCATGAGAATTTTGCAAAAAACAGCCCAAAGCCTGTCAACCCCTAAATGAAAAAAATTTAAAAATATCTTCTATCGCAGCCCTGCCGAAAGGTCACGTTTCTTTTGCACCTTTGGCCGCTATTTCTACGCCCGCCCCCATGAGTTCGAACGAAACTTTCATGAGACCATCTCCCGGGGTGAATAGAGAAATAAATGCTAATCCTGCTCCTAAAGCCGTAACTGCAATTCCGGCAACTCCTTTTAAGGCTCCTACTAATCCTTTTGACAAATTACCCTCTTCTTGTTGAGGTTCTCGAGAAGGGAATGGCGTGGATTCTTGCGGGCTGATGTAAGGCGCGACTGCGGAAACTGCTTTATTAATCTGGTTCAGGTCTCTCATCTCATTTACTAAGCTATTGATTAAATTAAGAGATTCCTTTCCAGCCTGAGGAATGGGATTTTGTGGATTATACGGTTTCATTTCCTTTTGCATAGCCGTCAACAATTGGCTGATACCTTCATATTCTGCCGCAGATAAATTGCTATTGTTTTCGAGCAAGCGAACGCATCGATTGAAGCCCCTGATGAACTTAGTGTATTCAGTATTGCCTTCAATCTCTAAGGGAATTTTTTCCCGATCAAATTTAAACTTGGCCATGCAGCCTCCACGATATCTAAACCATCTACACCATTATAATTATAGTAAAAAACACAGATTGCGCATATTTAGATCATAATTTACGCTTAATTAGCAATCAGGGGATAAATGGCGAGAGCCTCTACGCTGCCAATTAGGCGTAAATACTGAAAAAAACACGCGGCTATGCTGATGAACAAGAGCAAATAAGGTTGCACGACAGAGCTAGTATGAATCAATCCTTGTTTTAGCCAAACCTCGTTATAAGGTAACATCCAGTGGCTCATAACCAGGTTACAAATTTTTATAATTTGAAAAAATAGTGAACATAAATTCGTGACTTTTCTTATAACTTTCGGTAAAAGAGGTGTACAGGATCTCCTGTCAGCTCAACTTACTATGGTAGACAACAACAATGAAAC
Organism: Legionella genomosp. 1; assembly: GCA_945862405.1. Classification (GTDB taxonomy): domain Bacteria; phylum Pseudomonadota; class Gammaproteobacteria; order Legionellales; family Legionellaceae; genus Legionella_A. Next base: position 3,057 of record CAMAYX010000223.1, on the reverse strand, counting down.
CTATGGCACGCGGATACATCCATTTAGTTACTTTTTTTATTATACTTTTCCCGTGCACCTTGCTTCTTATATATAGCAATGGAACTCAAGCCCTTTTTGCAAGTCTCATTTATACTGCAAGTCTGATCATGCAATATGGTGTTAGTGCGTTTTATCATACTAAAACTTGGAGTCGGAAGAATTATTTAATATTAAGACGTATCGATCATGCAGCAATTTTTGTGTTAATTGCCGGCTCTGCAACTCCTATTTGCCTGCTTAGTTTGAGAGATACGATTGGCTTACAGCTTTTGGGTATTATTTGGTTGGTTGCACTGATTGGTATATGCACCACGTCGATTTGGCCTCACGTTCCTAAATGGACACGCTCGCTGCTTTATCTGTTGGTAGGATGGATTGGCGTCTTTTACTTTTCAGACATTAAATCCTCTCTTGATGTAACCAATATTGAATTATTAATATTAGGTGGCCTAACTTACACCATAGGTGCTTTGATTTATGCTTTCAAATGGCCTAACCCTTTTCCATCTCATTTTGGATATCATGAAATTTTCCACGTATTTGTAGTTTTGGCCAGTGCATTTCATTTCGCTCTAAACTATAACTTAGCAACGACTTAAAATGTCCCATTACTGTAAGTGAATAGAGAATAAATGAAACTTACAATGATCAAGTAACTATGGGTATTTATAAATTGGATGAAGGGGGGATTGGGTATTCAACTCATATTTAAAGTTCGTGATCAATATAAAGAGTTTGCGCAATTCGATTAAATCAATTGGTATGTTTGGTCAGAGTGGCCCAACTGCAAGTGATAGTTCAAATAAGCCATCAGCTCCTAGCTTATCTTCAAACAGTTAAGTAAGGTAATAAACAAGTAGGGAGCAAGACTGCTCGCTATTTTTCAGCTTCGTCCTGATTTAACCAATTGATTTTAAACCGTCTGAAGTTTACCTGGTAGATTAAAACAGTGTAGATTAAGCATACAGGTGCAATTCTTATAAGCAGATCACAAGTAATGATTACATTTCAGGACGTTGGCCGCTCTTCTCTGTCGGTTGCAAGCAGTATAAGAATCTTTTTTACGTTCATAGGTCATTTAGTAGTACATCTGTTCAAACTCTTAATCAGAAAATTAAAAATTGACTGGTCGATGTTCTTTATCACCCTTTATCTCTCTGGTGCCCGATTGATGATACCTATCATCATCATCAGCGCGGTCTTAGGATTTTCTATCTCAATGACCTTGTTTCCAATTTTCAATGAAGTTCATCTCGGCAGAAAAGCGTTACCCATCGCCCAAATGGCTGCGATCAAGCACCTGACCCCCATATTAATTGGAATAATTTTATCCATACAATCTGCCCTAAATCTTATCAATGCCAGGGTACATCAATTGCATCATGCCCCTGAAGAAGTCATGCGGGATCATATTATTCCGATTATGCTAGGTGAAGTGATTACAGGGTTTCTACTCTACATCTATTCTCTAATTGCTTTTCTTGTCAGTATTTATTCAACGTTTCACTATGCTTTCAACATCGATGTCCACGATAACATAACGTATCTTGCAAGTAACATTTCAATATATCTTTTGGACTATTCGCTTTTCAAGGTTTGGATTTATTGTAGTATTATTTCCTCAACGACTGGTTACTATTATTATAAAATTGCTATTCGTAAAATATCATTGAGAAAAGCCGTTTCAAGAATCATGACTCGGAGTCTGCTGTTCATAATATTTTTTAGCGCCTATTTAAATGTTTTTTATGCATAAGCTCATGTTTATGTAAGGACGATAATGCAGGAAAAGATGCATGAAAGGATGTACACAGTGGTAGGGATTTTTGTGATCGGTGCACTTTCGCTATTTTTATACAGTACATTTTTTTTCTACGAAACCTATATCAAACAGCAGAGAGAAACCTACGTCATGTTTTTTAAAGGATCTCTCGATGGTTTAGATGCCCGCTCTCCCATAACTTATCGCGGCGTGAAAATCGGTGAAGTGTTAAGAATTGAACTCACCGAAAATAAATTAAATAACAGCGTAGAAACTCCGGTGTATGTCCAATTCTTTGTGGAACGTACCATAGGCTTTAAACAAAATCCAATTCGACTATTAATTAAGCAAGGATACATAGCTGATGTATCCAAACCTAATCTTATAAGCGGCGTTTCCAGCATTAAACTCGTACAGCCACAAAACGCGTTGGAAGTGTATAGACCAAAATATTACAACTATTCGGTATTTCCAACCACGCGAATTATTGAAAAACGTACTTCGGTAGATGAAACCTTAAAATCTGCTGAGCACACCTTTAAAGATATTAGCGAATTTATTCGTTCGCCAGAAATCAAAGAGATGATCAAATCGATTGATAAAATGACGGACCGCATTGAGCAGTTAGCCAATCAACTCGACAGGAATGTTACGCCCTTCATGGCTAATTTTTCACAAGGAATGGATCAAGTATCTAAAGCTGCCACTGCAACTAAGAACTTTATGGATTATTTAACTCGATACCCTGAGTCATTATTGCGAGGACGAGCGTGAACATCATTAAAATTGGTTTTCTGTTGCTGCTGGTGACATTGGCCGCTTGTCGCAGCAAGCCGCCGCAATTGTATGTACTGAACCCGCTACCCTGCATTAAGTCAGCAAAAAATACGCAATTTTCATCTTTGAAAATCGGCATTGATGCCATAAAAATACCCGAATACCTGCAAAAGCCGGAAATCGTGCTGCAATGCAATACAAACCAGGTGAAGCTTGCACAAAATCACGAATGGGCCGAAAACCTGGATAAAAATATTTTACGTATTTTCCAAGGTAATTTAATGACGCCTTTGCCTGGAGCCGTTGTCGAAGTCAGTCCGTGGGATAGCAAATTCCAACCGGATTACAGTGACCTTTCGGTAGGGCTGTGTGACAGGGTTAGCATGATTTTGTAAAGTACAACCTTCTTAAATAGCGGAGGTTTACTGCATGAACGATTTAACTTTAGCGTCAGTAGAGGAAGCATTTCAACGGTGGCGAGATAAGCGTTATAGTCG
>CAMAYX010000222.1 GCA_945862405.1 Legionella genomosp. 1 | reverse complement strand
TATACATGATGATGACACCGCCAACGGCTAACACTGCAGAATTGAACACCCCAAACATCGTACCCATGATCTGTGATCCGGTACCATGAAGAACGCCATCTACAATTCCGAAGATGTTTCCGAGAAATACTACAGAGTAGTCACTTGCCGGCGGGGCAAAGCTCAAGGCACTGCTACTATCAGCAAACACAGCCAGTGGAAACAACGCCATCAAAAAACCCAGCGAAATTCTATTCATCGCGTTTCACCTTTTAAACCGTATTTATACCATTCACGTATTGAGCATCCCAGCTTGTGCTCTTTGATTTGGTAATACCAAAAGTGATAGCGAAAAGCCAACACTAGAGCAACGCCCACTACAACTAAACTAATTAAGGAAGATTTTAAATTTCCTACAAACAATTGATATCCAAAATAAATAAACACTAAAGCCGCAACACCAAGCATGATTATGCTCAATCGCCATAAACCATTTTGCTTAGCTATTAACTCAGAGTCTGACAAATTGAGCCGTACTTTAGCTTCTACAAAAGATTCACTAGCTTCCTTCTCCTGTGGAACAAAGAATTTTTTAAAACCATCCACCAAAAATCGAGTGAAAGAGCCCATTCTATCCCAATCCGACCACGAACGAACGTTAATAATTCGCTTAAGTACCTTCACTGTTCTTGATTCATCGGTAGTATTTTTCATAAATTTTACTTTTTAACCAATAGACTTTTATATCTCTTAATATATTATAATAGTTAACAACGGTGCAATGCATTAGCAAATGGACTACAAAATGAGTAAAAAAAGAGTAAATTATGCCTGATTTAAGTCATGAAGCCTCTGCTCAATATTGGAACGAATACGTTGATCCCATGATCTATAGGGTTGTAACTTTCATGGAAAGCGTTGAGGACTGGACTTTGGATAGCAATCCTGAGTTAGAGGAGCTAATACGCAAACTAGGGGCAGAACTGGATAATATCGAATCCGTCGATATGAATCTGTTGGGCCAGGAAGATAATTTTATTCGTTTAGTAGGAAACATCAAATCTGGAAGAGGACTCCGGTTACTACAAGCTCTTGATACCGTACATCCGGGAAGTGCTTCTAAAATTCTAGTTCATGCTGAAGAAACTAGTATGTCCAGCCAAGATCCTGCAGGTTTTTTTCTGAAACGAAATATTGTGTTTGAACGATTACGTTTGTTATCGCGTGTTTTTTCTGAGTACAGATTAAAATTGGTAACGCGAGCACTTGAAGGGGAAGAATAAATGAAAGCAGTTTTACACATTACATTATCGAGTATTATGGCGCTGTCTATGCCCGCTCAGGCCCAAGAAAGTGTGGGGCAAGAGGGAGGATTTAGCACCAATCCTAATAATACACTGCAACAAATACTCCAAAATTTGCAGAATTTTGGAAGCTATTATGGGTTCGATACCAACGCAGCAGCCTCACCAAAGGTTGAAAGGTCACTCATAAATATGAGCCCTATGCTTTTACTGGAGCAATATCTCTATAATACCGTCCTTGGGGCCATCCCTGTAAACACATTATTGGGCACTGGAACTCAGCAATACCTTTTAGTGTCACAGAATGCTACGAATGCAAGTTACATAAATCAAGGGGCTAATAAACCCTTCACCCAACCAAATTCCTACACCAGTTCACAAGGGTCTATTTCGGTTTCAGCCTTAATGGATCAGCCAACGAATCAACCTGATCCAGTTAATCAAGGAATTTTGAACATATTGGCAACACCTGACGATTCCAACTGCCTGAACTCGGATAAGAATGACTATGGTTCATGCACACAAATTTATACCAGCCAAGTTGTTAACCGGGTTATGGGGGATTTACCGGCGGACGATTATTATTATACCTTCGCCTATAGTCAAAATGCCTTACCTCAGCTCAACACTAATTCATTAATAGGGCCGTTAATGTATACCGTTCAATCAGGCTCTACTGAAGGAAGTTCAGCTGGAGGCTCAGGTAGTGGTTCAGGAAGTGGGCAACAACAGAATACTACCGGACCACTAACCGCAGCGGATCAAGGTCAACTTGCGGCAAATTATATTCGTTACGCGGCTGGCATGGTGACCCCGCTGAATTTGCCTAGCAAGACCGATTACGACGCTGTATGGCAGACAGCAAACAATACTAAGCTAAATCCGGTTCAAAGGATGGCGGCACAAACAACCATTCAGACGTACTTAGCATCTTTACGGGTATACGCAGCGCAAGTTTCCGTAGGGTACAGTAACCTTTACTATATCCTAGAAAAGCGTATGCCGCAAAACCAAGGCGGGGGAAATTCAACCAATACCAGCCAAGCTCTGAGCGAATTTAATATGGCCAGTTGGCGTTTATATAATCCTGCAGGTACGGATAAAAACTCACAGTGGGTAGAAAAAGTTAATTCATCTTCACCTGAAACGGTGCAAAAAGAAATCGCAGTATTATTGGCAGAAATGAATTATCAATTGTACCTAAACCGTATGCAAGATGAGCGCATTCTGCTAACCAACTCTATGTTATTGCTGCAGAATGCAAAATCTGCTGCCCCAAGCTTCTCTAATGGCACAGGTAGCACGGATAGCACTGGCGGTAGTTCTAGCAGTACTGGTTCATCTGGTGATTGATAATAATCGCAGCAGGCTACTCTCATATGGCCTGCTGCGTTGATTTTCGAGTACCGCAAACGCAGAAAATCAAGGTTTTTGACCAAAGTAGTAAAGTTAGTTGTCCACAGACCCTAGTACCACATCCAATTTAGCAATAACAGCATCAACAGGAATCAACTCCATGGTATTATCCCCATGCGCATGCGTTCCCCAAACATTTTTGTCTTCTGTAGTTTTTAAAATGTCATTTACCGCTTGCGGATACAAATCTACGGCTAAATGTCGATAGATGTAGGGCCCAGATACTTCGGCACTGGTTACTGCGTGTAGAGCAATTACAGGGGTTCCTACAGCTGCTCCCATATGAGAGGGACCCGTATCGGGACATAGTAAAGCATCGGCCGTTTTAATAACGGCTAATAATTGCTTCGGTTTAGTTTTGCCAACTAAATCATGAACCTTAACTTCTGCAAGTATACGATCTGCTAATTCACGGTCGTATCCTCCCGGTCCTCCAGTAAGCACCACCGTAGCATTCCAGCGGGTTTGTGCATGTTTTATGACTTCAATATATCTATCAATAGGCCACGACCGTTCAGGCTTACTTGCAGCAGGATTTACCAGCAGTAATGGTTTTCCGGCGGGCAAGTGGGTTTGCGCCCAATTCTGATCTTCTGCGGAGATTGGTAGATCCCATGCAATTTTTTTCTGAGATATACCCAAAGGTTCAGCAAACTTTAAAAAGCCGTCCAGCGTATGGTCTTTTCCAGGAGTAATGGATTCTTTAACAAACCAATTATGACCATCTTTAGCACGTAAAGCATCGTAACCAATCTTACGGCGGGCCCGAATTAAGGGATATAATAAATTGGCACGGAAACTAGCTTGGGTCGCGAGCAAAACATCGAACGAACGGCCACGCATGAGTTGTTTAAAACGCCAATAATCTTTTAAGCCGTTGGGTTTAGAAATTACAATAAATTCCACCCCTTCCATACCTTCTACCAAATAGTAAGCTGGATTAGAGATGACCCATGTAATCTTGACGTTAGGAATCGTAGCTTGCAAAGTCCTAATTAAAGGCACCAGCATTAAAACGTCGCCTAATGCAGAAAGGCGAACAATACAAATATTATTAATCATCTTTTAAAACATATCGTGCACTGCAATAGGGACAAACTTCCTCACCTGTCTTTTCTATTGGCAAATAAACCTTAGGATGGGCATTCCAAAGCACCATTTCATCAGTAGGACAGCTTAAGGGCAAGTCACGGCGATGCACTACATAATTTTTTTCCGTGCAAGCCGGTTCTTTTTTCTCTTCAGTCATACCTTCTCCTGCGAACATTCTTTATAGGGGCTAATTATCGAGTGTTTTACTAATAAAATCCATAAGCTCATTAAAAACATCCTGACCATCGGCTAAGAATACTTCTCCATCAGGCCAGTTACGCAACCACGTCAATTGCCGCTTTGCTAACTTCCTCGTTGCAGCTATCGCTTTGTCCGTGAGGGATGAATATTCGAACTCCCCTTGCAGATAGGCAAGAACTTGGCGATAACCCACACTGCGCATAGATGGAT
>CAMAYX010000221.1 GCA_945862405.1 Legionella genomosp. 1 | reverse complement strand
GTGTTGAATGTTTAGAAGATGAAAACAATGAAAAAACCCTCAAAGAGTTGTTAATAACTTATGGCCAGGCAGTAGGACGTGATAAAGGGGAAGCTCAAATAGCGGTGGCTAAATGGTTAAAAGCATCGGCAAAATTTAAAGAGGCAATTCATATGTTGCAATCGCAAGCCAATAGAGGCGGGCTCATTGGTGTTATGGGAAATCATGATGTAGGAACGTTAAAAGCTAAAACAATGTTAGACATTGCCTTCAGTCGTGCTTTACAGAACTGTGGTGACAATCAAGAGGCAAAAGACAAGGTAAATGAAACCTACGATAAATTTAAAAATGTTATTAAGGGAATTAAAAGCACAACCGAACTTATGGGGCGCTTGCAATCCGCGTTTAATTTGAGCAAGCATGAAACTCAGCAGTCATATCTAGAATTGAACATGCGCATGCGCGAGAAGCTTTTTGTGCAAGCAATTACTTGCGGGGGCGGATGGTATTCTTTGGCTGGAGATGAACTTGGGGTTTGTCATAAACCTGAAGTATTTGATCAGTTCGGACGTAGCTCTTATCGAGTTGGATCATCCTTGTTGACGCGCAGTTCTTCAAAGGATCACCAGCATGATTTTAGAGCATTTATCTCTGGTATTAACAATATCCTGCAATATTTACCGGCAGCTACAACGTCAGATAAAACTACGATGCATTATCATGTTTTAGCAAATGAAGAGTTCGGTGTTAACGCTGCAGAGTTCATGTTTGGTGTTGTTAAATACAGCGCTGAAACTAAACAGTATTATTTAATGATGCAAGTACCTAAATCTCTTAGTCAAAAAGAGCTTTCCGAACATATCGCAATTATGTTAAAAAACCATCCTTGCTTACAAACCAAATGCAATGTAATGATGTTAGATGCTCAAGGCACATTAACGATAGGACGTTACTCTCCTGAGAATAATAATGTGGTATATCACAGCTTCGAACCTTCTTATTTTACTGAGAAAAGACATGGATTTGGAGTGATAACTGAAGAGCTGGAATCTGATGAGTTATTCAAAGTACCATCCATTGATGAAAGCGATTTAGCGCTTGACCAATTGATTGAGGATTCAAGCAGTTCCAAAGTAAAAATGGCACCTGCTTTAGGAAGGTTTGGTGCTTTCCCGAAACCAAAAGGCGAAGTAACAATAACGACAACAAATCCGCTGAAGCTGGAAGAATTTACTATCTAAGTCAAATGGTTCCTGCCGACTGGGCAGGAACCATAAAATTATATTAGGTTTTTCTATAAAGTATTATAACTTTCACTGATTATGCTCACTTGAAATGGCATATCGGGGTCGGTGGCTGTTTGATTTGGCATGCGTTTTAATAGTACAAAAACGTTTAGATTTAAATCCTCCAAAGTAACTTTCGCAGTAGTTAAGAAATATTTACTTTCTACGGTAATCTGTTCTGTTGGGATTTGTAATTTACCTAAAGCCCGAGTTGCTTCCGCTATGTTTTTAAATCCACGTGCACCACGCGCCTGCACAAGATCTGCTATCTCACTTTCTTTTAAACCTTTACCTAAGATCCCTAACAAAGATGGCGGCATGGTGTTGATGTTAAGCGGCGTTACTTCAGGTAAGACCGTGATAAATGGCGACAACAGTTGATAATTTTCAACGGTAATACCGCTGATTAATCGGAATTCAGAAACGCTCACCATGAGTTGGCAGCCAGAAAGATAGGGTGGTTTAGCTCTAGCATAAATATTCATCCACTTTTCTTGGCCTTTTCCTGGCTGATAATCACTGATCCAGGATTTTGTGGCCTCATAGATAACATTGCCTTGTTGTGGACTTAATTTAGGCAATTTAAGTTGTAGCAACCTTAAAAAAACTGGTTTGTAGTTTTTTTCAGTTAAATTGTTCAAATTAAACAATGCTTGCATATCATAAACTGCACCTGACAAGGTTACCTCAGGGTAAATGTTGGCCAAATTACCAGGGAGTCGTAGTATTTGCCCATATTTATTAGCCGTAAAAGCTTGTTTGCGTTTTAATTGATTCATGGACCAGAAAGTAACAGCTTCGGAAGCCAAGTATAGTTTATCGCTTAATATGGATAAGCGCGTTCTATAAATATCAAGCTGCAGCCTAGTACCCATGGCAGTTGCGGCAATGGCAACCATGGTCATGATGAATAAAGCGGATAGCAGGGCACTCCCACGGGTAAAATATAATTTACACATAGAGTGCCTCGGGAATGATGAATAAAAGACTCATTTTACCCCAATCTGACATGTTTAAAGTTAACTGAATTGCAATTGGTAGAAGCTCCCCATGTTCACTGTCATTCCCTACCGTCTCATGCCATTCAGGTAATACTTCGCGTGCAAGTGTTAGATAGGCGAACGAGCAGGAAACATTGTTGAGCAATACTTGTTCGGAATAATTATTTCGCTTCGGGGTATCCAATACAGCCCAGCTCCTGCGTACTAGTTTATTGCCGCGGCAGGCAAGAGCAACTCGTTTTAATGTACTGCGTTGTTCAATAGCGCCCGGGTTAACTAAACCGCCACGTGTAAATTCTAAATATTGTGTTTGCCCAACAAACGATGGAAATAAGTGCATTTCATTACCGCGGATTGAACGAGCGTTAGCCTGCTTAATATCGCGCTCTACTACGATGAGCGCTAGCTGCAATTCGTTCATGCGATCAGCATGTGCATTCACGCGTGCTCGGGTATTAAAAGCTTGGTACATCGCTGAGGAAGTGAGAACCGCTAGAATAGCAAAAATTGCCAAGGCTATGAGTATTTCAATTAAGGTATAGCCGCGATATTTCTTCATGTTCCATACCTAAAACCGACTAAAGGATCGGTGAACGGTCCTTGCTTATTTTTGCTGACGGAAATCACAATTTGTTGCATGGTTTGAACTGGGGTTGTAATTACATTGGCACGCCAATACCAGTTTTCATTCAACATGGTAATGGTTTGGGTATTTTCTTGCAGTTGGTTAACGTCCACCAGATTCAGTTGAATTATGGACAGTGCTTGCATGGCCACCCAATGAGCCGTAGTTTTTTCTTTAACCCGAGCTGTGTAAGCAACGTCTTGGGCTGAAGCCTTGAATAAAGCAGTTAGAGCAATAGCAATAACTGCTAATGCCAAAAGTACTTCAATTAAGGTGAAACCTTGTAGTTTTCTCGTCATAAATTAAGACTACTTCAATAAGATGCTGCCATCAAATCTGCCGATAATAGTTGCGTAACGTACGTTTTTATTGGTACTAAGATACAGTGTAAACGGCGTCATTTCTCCTGTCGAATTGATAATTATGGAAGGTCGCTGTTGTTTGCCGGTAACCAGAGAAGCAATCGAGTTTTTGGGAAAATGATGAGTGCGAAAAATGCTGCGATTTGGCATGGGCTGCCAGCCTCGGGAAAATTGAAAACGAGATGCTTGGTAACTGGTTCGGTCAACCGTAATTCCTAAGGTACCCGATTCAACAATTGCTTGGTGACGAATTAACTTTGCAAAATTAACGAATTCTTCGGCGGCAACCACCATTTTACGTTTGCCGCCGAAATCCCCAAAGGCGAGTAGAGCAAATCCTAATGTAACGCCAATAATGATGAGAACAACAAGGATTTCAATTAGGGTGAAACCTCGTTTATTGTGCATCCCAATTACCAACCTCAGCGTTAATACCCGTGCCCCCAGGCTGGCCATCAGCACCTAAGGTGAAAACATCTACATCACCATGCTGTCCAGGATTTAAATACAGATATTCTCGTCCCCATGGGTCTTTAGGTAATGATTTTAAATAATTTTTCCAATCCCGGGGTTCCGGACTAGTATTGGGTTTTTCAACCAGCGCTAAAATTCCTTGGTCTGTACTAGGGTAAAAACCATTATCAAGTTTGTAGAGATCAAGGGCATTTTGAATCGCTATAACGTCTTGTTTAGCTTTTACAACTCTAGCCTCATCCGGTCTGCTGATAATTTTAGGCACTACAATCGAGGCCAAAATACCTAAGATGACCACCACTACCATAATTTCAATTAATGAGAAACCGCGTTGCTTATTCATGTGTTTATAACTCCGCCTAATAGAGTGTTTTAACAATTTGCTAGTATGCGCCAAAATCAGTTTATTTTCGAGTATTGAAGCGCAGCATATGTATAGAAGTATTGTCTATGTGACCAATTGTTCCATAGAAAATATCGGTAACAGAGTGGCTAGTACAATAAA
>CAMAYX010000220.1 GCA_945862405.1 Legionella genomosp. 1 | reverse complement strand
TTCATTAAAAATATGAGGGGATCTCTGAGTCCAACATTTTATCAAAATCGTCTTTGAGCAAATGTAAATATTCGTTTTTAGGTAAAAGCTTAATTTTACCATTTAAGCATTCATCATAATTTGAATAGGCTGAACGAAAAAATACCTGCTTTATAGCTACCACATCTTTCAACATATTTAAATTATTTATTGCATCTGCACCAATTTGACTATCCGCCAACTGTACAATATCATACCAATTTCTTGAAATTCGATTGGCATCTGTTTTTAATACTGTTCTATTACACTCAGAATGAATTAGTGTAATCTTTTCCCAAAAAGTTTTTTCTGGAGCTAGCACAATAATCTTCGCACTAGGAAAAATCACCGCAGGTAATGAACTAGCCACATCGGAAACGATGTCAAAGTTTGTTTGAGGAAGTACCCCCTTTAAAAGCCATTTGTAATCTATTAGGGTAGTCGTTTAGCTTTTCGAGTAGAGAGCTATTGTCGGCGCTGAGGGGAGTGGTATCTTGTGCCATAAATGCAAAAAATGTAAACATAATGTCATTTATTTTGAAAATTCGGCAAATACCCACTATAGTTTATGTATAAACCCTAAAGAGGTTTAAAGATGAAATGCCATCGTTTGTTTATTATTTTCTTGGCATTATTTTTCTGCGCTAGTAGTTTTTCGGCATCCTTTAGAGTAGTCCCAAAAAAAGGGACAGTTCTTCCTACGCAAATTGTTAAAGGGAATACTGCGTATGCGTTTTATACAATAACCAACATATATTATTCTACTTTAAAAGGTTTTGTATCATTGCCTCCCAATGTAACTCAAACAAAATTCTACAAACACTATTCAAATCTGTGTGGAAGCTCCTTTACCCTAGCCCCAGGCGCTAGTTGCACTTTAGTTTTGTTAGTTTCCGGTAAGGTTAACGGCTCAATACCCTCACAACAGTTAAGCGTGTGTATTCTTGATTCATCGGTTTGTGAAGGTACACTGTATCCATTAAATGTTGAGTTATTATTACCTACAATCAGCGGGTTTGTTCATTCAGGTCATGGCGCTCTCAGCATACCTATACGTAACGCTAAAGTTATTATTTATAAAGCTGGGAGTACTTCTGCTAAACAAATTGGTAGAGGAGTAACGAACAAGAATGGGAAATTTTATATATATATACCAAAAAACAACAAATTTAATGGTGTTTACTATGCAATAGCTACAAAAGGTAAGGTCATAACATTGATCTCTATCTTGGGGACAACTATCCCACGTTTTGTGACGTTAAACGAAATGACTACGGTAGCTGGTACCTATGCAATGGCGCAATTCTTGCACAAAAATGGACGAATTTATGGAAACTCATTAGGGCTTAGAATTGCTTTTTATATGGCCGAAAATTTAGTTTCTTCTAGGACTGGTAGTTTATCCAAAATCATTCGCTCTTCACCAAACGGTAATGAAACAAACACCATGAGATCTATTGGGTCCCTAGCTAACCTAATTACTCCTTGTGTAAGAACCAGCAAGTGTCTCCCTTTATTCTCAGCTACAAGAATTAATGGTATTGCACCTTCCAATACTCTCCAAGCTCTCGTTAACATTGCTCATAATCCAGCAAATAATGTTAATAACATTTTTTTATTATCAAAAGTAATTGCAATTTACGCGCCTTATTTAAAATTAAATGCGCCTGATGCTTGGACATTGGCTATTAAATTTAACAATACAGGAGACGATAATTATCTATTTGGAGGACCAGCAAATGTTATATTTGATGAGAAGGGGTTCGTTTGGATTACTAATAATGTTGTTCAGGGAACACCTGATTCTTCGCGTTTCATTGTAGTTCTTAAACCCAATGGTCAACCAGCAGATGGAAAAAATAATACGCCTATTTCACCGATACTAGGTGGAGGCCTATTGGGTACTGCTTTTGGAATTACGGGAGATGCTTTAGGGAATGTGTGGATAGGCAATTTCGGTTGGGGAGGATGTGATGATTGCAATCCTGTAAAAGGTAGTGTTTCTGTATTTTCTCCTCAGGGCCATCCAATAACGGCCAATGGTTATTCAAAATTTGTTTATCGTGCTCAATCGGTAGTAACTGATCCTGCTAATAATATTTGGATTGCTAGTTATGGGAATAATAGAATTGTGGTATACCCTAATACGAGTCCTGAACATGCATTTTTTTATCAACAGGCTGATAACACCGCGCCATTTGGTATGGTTATTGCCAAAGATGGTTCTGCTTGGGTTGCCAATAGCACCTCATCAACCCTCAACAAGTATAAAATAGTGGGTCAACAATTAGTTCAATTGATAGACCTGCCAGTAGGGAGTTTTCTAAAAGATATTTCGTTAGACTCAGGTGGAAACGTATGGGTTGCTTCGGTAGGTGATAGTACCATCTATCAAGTTTCCCCGTCCGGTGTGTTGTTGCGCTCCATCGAAAAATTGGGCGGAATTTCTGGACCCTGGGGAGTGCAAGTAGACGGGGATGATAATGTTTGGGTCGCAAATTTTAACCCTTCAGGAGAGCAGTACTCTATTTCAAAAATTTGTGGTATTCAACAAAATAAATGCCCTGCTGGTCTAAAGACTGGCGATCCAATTTCTCCTGATACAGGATATACCTTGCCCTCAGGTGGTAGCCAGGTTTTGCTTCATAATGGCACCCCACTCTATGGAGAAAATGGACCTCCTTCGTTCAGTCCATTAATGCGTTTGACCTCGTCAAGAATTGATAAAGCAGGGAATCTTTGGGCTGCCAACAATTGGAAACCTAGTTTTATACTTGACCTCGTTAATCCCGGGGGAGATGGTATGGTAGTTTTTGTTGGACTTGCTGCCCCCCCCTTAAATAGCATTTAGAGGTCAGTGGTCAACTTCAGTATTAATCCGTTACCATCCTTAACCCTTTGCGATAAGCACTGCAAGCGGCGGGGTGGTCGTTTAGCTTTTCGAGTAGGGAGCCTAGTTCCAAAAAGGCTTCTGGGGATGCACCATACTCAATGCTGTCTTCAAAATAATTTTTTGCTTTGCCCCATAAATTACCAATTACGCATAAGCGCCCCAGACATAAATTAAGCGCTGCAGAATGTGGATGGGATTTTTGGAAAGCCTCGGCAAAACTTAAGCGAGCATCATCGCTTTGCAACATGCCGTAGATGATAAGAAAAATAAAACGGATCTTTTAACGCGATATAAATTTATGCCTCTAAAGCTGTCGTTAATTTTTGTAGTTACTTAATGCTTCTGGATGTAATTTGCGTGAAAAGTTAATAAAACTGAAATGGTGAAAGTATAGATCTGCCACTTTTTTAACCTATTTTGATTTTCAAGATGAACGTATTCATACTGTGCAAGACAGTATTCAAAATAATTAACCTGTTCTATTCTCTTTTATCAGTGAAACGAGCTCCGGTGGCCCCCGAATGGTAAGTGTATTAAAGACTGTGGCTTGATTCACAGGCTTTTTATTGATATGAGATGTGAATCCTAATATGCTAGAATTTCAAGCTAATTTAGAGACGCTTATTCATAGTCTCCCATGGCCGCCTATAGCAACAGTTCCTTTTCAAAGCCGGATAACTCAGTTTATTTCAAAAATTGGGTAAAAATAAACTACAATTAAAAATATATGGATTAGATGGAGTTTATCCATGAACCGACTTATTCTGGCTGTCTTTTTGGCAACATGTTGTTTAACTTTGCAAGCTGATAATGCACCTACCAAAGATCCTCAGACTCAAGAGGAACAAGAAACCTGCCTGCAACAACGTATTAAAGCGTGCGTTAACAAATGCGATGACAACAGCAAGCTTGCAGATTGTGCCAAGCTTTGCGATGAGAATGTGAAGAATGAGTGCAGAGAGGCGGGGATTTAGGACGTAATGTCATTACCAACGCAGTGAAGCAATCCAGCTTCGATGCTCATTTCCAACTCCTATCTGGATTGCTTAGTCGCTATGCTCCTCGCAAAGACGGGGACTGTATAATTCTAGAGAATCCGTCATTGCGAACGTAGTGAAGCAATCCAGCTTCGAGATGATAAGAAAAATAAAACGGATCTTTTAACGCGATATAAATTTATGCCTCTAAAGCTGGCGTATGTTCTTCTCGTGTTTTCATGGGCGGCACTTTACCATGCCGCAAAAATTTTTTGATTGATCTTTTTCTTATAAAGGGGTGATCTTTTTCAGTTTTTACAAGGCTCGTAAACGCTGGCGGTGGGTTAATTCAATACCCTCTAAAATAA
>CAMAYX010000219.1 GCA_945862405.1 Legionella genomosp. 1 | reverse complement strand
GCGATAATTCAGTAGGGATCCAGTTGTAGCGTGGCTTCATCCAGGAGGCTCTCCAATTCTATTAACTTTGCACCGAGCAACATCATACAGCAGGAAACCTTATTGGAACTGACTTGGAAGATAATTAGAAACTAGCAACGAGGTGTAAGCATAACTGATGAACCTGTGCGATTCAGGCGAAACCAAAACGGTCTTATGCAAGCCATCATCATTCCCTTATCTCATGGCAGAACGCTTCGTCGGGAACCTAACTTCACCTGGTATTTTCATCAGGACCCTCTGCGAAATTAGCAGTACAACTCCCTCGGGATTTGAACCTCACAATACAGCCCTGTATTGACCAAACGCACTCAAACAATTCTTAAAGATTGCATCGAGTCATTTCAATCATAACAACCATAAGGAGAAAACCCACACCCAAAAACTGATGTCCTAAATCAATGTGGTTTGCAATACAACTGCTGATTTGCCCCTAAACTGAGCCTTGTGGCGAAAGCCAAGTACTGCCTTTGTGTGGACTGCTCTACCAACACTAAACCAAAGCCTGGGCAAATAGCGTTTAAGGTTTTAATAATGAGAAAAAGTCTACTGCGTCAACATGCCGATCGATATTTGAAGGAGGATAATCGTGGATCTTGCCGCGATAAATCTTACCGTCGATTTGTGCTGCATCATCTGATTAACTCTTTGTTTGCAATAGGTGAAGTACCACCTAAATGGTATACCCTGCAGTCAACTCATCTACAAAAACTCGTGGCATATTGGAAAGAAAAAAATATTACTCCAGCCACCATCATGAAATACATGACCGTGATAAGACAGTTTTTGCAGGCTATTGGTCATTACCCAACCGGTATTGATAATAAAAGTCTTGGCCTACTACGAGAAAAATCATCAAAAAAATCAGCGTGTATTTCATTGGATCTTTTAGAAAAGGTAGAGGAGCCAATCACCACCCTATTATTAAATCTTCAAATCTATTTTGGCCTAACCTTTAGCGAAGCCATACATCTCCTACCCGATGTTCATATCCAACAACAATCTCTCTGGATTACTCGAGAAATTGCCTCAAATAGCAAAGATAGAGTGATCCCACGGCGTACAGCTCATCAAGCGAAGATTCTACAAGAATTATTGACACTGATTGGATCTGAAGAGTGCTTAATGTCATCCCATGGGTATGATGCTATCCGACATACTTATCGTAAAAATTTAATACGCTTGAAATTGCCAACAAATAAATCCTACCGCTACCTATACGCTCAAATCATGCATCAAGAACTAGCCCCTAACCTCCGTAACTATGAATTAACACAGCTTTTAATGCGCGAGCTGGGATTGCAATCACGCGTAACCTTATGGGGGTATTTGCACCATGAGTAAAGCCAAATTAAGAAGCGCACGCTTCTCCATCAATGAGCTCGTCAAACAAACCTCAGGTCACGCCTACGCAAGCCAAGCCGACATGCGCCACATGCTCTTTCGATGCATCAAAGATTTGCATGAACTGGGCTTCAAATTAGGCCATATCAAAGGATTAAAATCTAAGCACATCCACGTGTTAGTCAACCATTGGAAACAACAAGGTAAAAACCCTGGAACCATTAAAAATTACATGTCAAAATTACGAAAAACTGCGAGCTGACTGGGGAACCCGCAATTGTTGAAGCCTGACAATGCTGCCTATTGCATTACTAAACGCTCTTATATTCCAACCCATAACAAAGCCATTTATACCATTGATTTAACGAAATGCTACGATCCATATATCCGTTTATCGCTGGAAGGACAACGCCTATTTGGGTTCCGACGTGAAGAATCAATGAAGTTTACCTTAAGTGAAGCATGGCACGGGGATACTCTAACCATCATGCCTAGCTGGACAAAAGGTGGGATTGGGCGCACCTTACACATCATCAATGATGAACAACGGCAATGGCTTCTCAAGGTAGAAAAATTGGTTCGCAGAGGTGAATCACTCATCCCCCGCGATAGAAGCTACAAACAACATTTGAGTCACTATCAGACTCAAACAAAAGCCATGGGAGTCTCAAAATTGCATGGGCTACGACATGGTTACGCGCAGCTTAGATATAGAGAACTAACCAAACTGTTTGACAAAAATGGACAAGGACTAATCTGCCCCATGGAGGGCGGGAAAAAATACCATGAGCTTAATGCTCTTGAAAAAAGCATGGATAGAAAGGCTCGTCAACTAATAACCCGCCCCCTCGGCCATTCAAGATCCAGTATTACCCGAGTCTACTTAGGCTAAAAAAATAATGAAAACAAGGTGTTGCTTACATAAAAATCCGGTTATAATAGATACAACACAACTGATGATCCAGCGCAATCCTGGTGAAACCTGCAAAGGTCTTGTGAATAGCCATCATCATTCCCCAATCGAATGGCCGAGCGTTAGTCGGGAACCTTAGTTCATCACTAACCACTTCATTGAAGTGGAACCCCATTAAAACATCATCGTTTTAAACTGTTTGACATCATTCATTGTCTATTTGTCAGTGAAACCCTGTAATAGCTATCGTTCTTTAAAAATCAGGTGATTCAACCATTTTGTGGTGATGAGCATGTTCAATGCTGGAGAAACTCCCAGTATTGGAGCATTTCTCTGGCAATATTTAAGGAGAAATGCACCATGAACATTCAATGCAACACACTGAAATATGCTAGACTGTTAAGAAAGAAAGGTGTTAAATCTGAATTGGCGGAAGGCTTTATGTCAACCCTAACTGAGATTGAAATCTTCAACCTTTACAGTAAGTATGAGGTGGATAGCATGCTAAGTGAGGCGGTAAAAGAAGTGTTTGCTAAGCAAGATCAAAAGCTTGCTGAACAACGACGTGAGTTTGATCAGCGCATGCAAGAGAACGCAACGTATCATGAGCAACAACGTTGTGATAGCAAATACGAATTTGAAGCTCGTATGAAGGACAGCGCAAGATATCACGAGCAATCGCTTCGTGATAACAAAAGCGAGCTTCTGGCATCACGTCGCTGGATGATAGGTACCATGATAACCATTGGATTATCAATGACCGCCTATTTTTCTACATTGCTTCACTTCAGTCACTAATATTTGCTAATCAATCTGTATCACCCACCCCGGGGAAAAATCATCCCCGAATGGGCATGGTTTTTCCTCGATTTTATGGAGAAAAAACCATGCACCAACTACCCTCTGTTCTCTCAAGAAAGGAAACAGCGCTTTTTGAACTATCCTACTGTGTAAATGAGCTTCTCAATTTGAAAAGCGACCTATCAGAACGGGATATTGATCACATCGATCAGGAGTTCAAACGACTTCGTTTAAATCCTCTTGAAGAATGTCCATACATCACGGTTTATAAGCTCATCTAAGCCAGGCCCATCAAAAAATTCCGCACAACAGGAAAACAACTGCCCTGTGCGGATGCTCTCCTGTTGTGCGAATGTTTCAATCAACCCATAGGAGAAGTAAAAATGACAGCAACGCTACACAGAGTACAGTTGATTGGCAATATAGGTGCGGAGCCTAAATCCATCACCACAAAAGCAGGTAATCTCTTTGTCACCGCCTCCTTGGCAACCAATGAACCCATTAAACGAAACGGTGAATGGGAAACCATTGTGGAGTGGCATCAACTTATCTTTTTTGGTTCGATAACCAACGTATGCGAACATTTACACAAAGGCAGTCAAGTGTTTATCGAAGGCAAACTTCGTTCAAACACCTGGACTGATTCCAGTGGTACCAATCACCGGTCAACCAATATTGTGGTCACCAATGTCCAATTATTAGGTCACTCAAAACCAAAACAAGAGGAGATGACAGAACAACCTCCATCCATGAATGCAGAAGCGCATCTTGCACAAATGCATACTATGTTGGCACAGAGTTCTGAAGATATACCTTACTAAAAGTACGAATAACCCCAGCGGGAGTAGCCTCCCGTTAGGGTTATGTTCTCCTGCTGTTATTTAAGGAGAAACGATGGACACACCACAGATTTACGTAGCATGCCTTGCTTCCTACAAGGAAGGCATAAACTTCGGAAAATGGATTGATGCAACGCAATGTGAGGATGATATTTATCAAGATATCCATGACATGCTTGCAAAGAGTCCTGTGGATGATGCGACAGAATGGGCACTTCCACCTCGTTGCTAGTTTCTAATTATCTTCCAAGTCAGTTCCAATAAGGTTTCCTGCTGTATGATGTTGCTCGGTGCAAAGTTAATAGAATTGGAGAGCCTCCTGGATGAAGCCACGCTACAACTGGATCCCTACTGAATTATCGCA
>CAMAYX010000218.1 GCA_945862405.1 Legionella genomosp. 1 | reverse complement strand
AAACTGATAACCACAAGGATGGGGTAAAGAAATTTGCTGAAGGCCAAAAGGATGTCACGAAGCTTGGTAATGATGGACTCATAACGGCACAAGATGGCCATTGAAATTCCAAAAAAGAACGAGGGCATGATAAAAAAGAAGGCCTGGCTGCTGACCAACTCATGAATTGCGGAAATGCCCAATATGCTGAATAGACTCGCCGCAAGCCAGCATAGCCCCCAGGTAAGATAAACCAGCATGTGCCCTAAAATCAGTAGGATTTGTACCTGCCAAAATTGGCTGAACAACGTGCTGTAGGGAAATGAAAGACGGTTCTCCTCTACGGCAACGCAATAAAATATAAAGATGATAAAAGCACTTAAAACACCTTGCGCACCCAGAATAGCAGGAACATACGACGGTGATTGGGCAATACCGTTAAAAAGATAGTAAGCTACAATTCCATACACAACTGACATTACTGCAAGAAAGGACAAACCCAGCGGCAGGCTTTTTCTGTTGGGCAATTTTACCTGCAACGCAAACAGCGGGAAGGCAAGAATAATCACTGCGCAAACGGTAGTCGCGGGACTAAAATTTGCATGGACCAGGGCATAAATTATGAGTCCTTGCAGCAGACCTAGAACTGGGCGTATATAGTCCATGCATATTTCTCCTATCGATCCGTTGGGTATCCTGACCCTTCCCATGCAGAAATTCCGCCATCAATGGAATAAACTTCGCGATAACCTAAAGCTGCCAAAGATTGCGCTGCGTCCAAAGAACGTACTCCGCCTTTGCAATGCAAATAAATTGGATGAGTGCGCTCGGGTATGTTGTGTTCAATGCGCAGCGACAATTCACCTTTAGGAATGTGCATAGCTCCAGGGATACGGTTTTCTTCCCATTCATGATGTTCGCGTACATCAATTAAACATAAATTAGTGTCCTCATCTAATCGTCGTTTAAGTTCGTGAACGCTGATGGTGTTGATTTCAAAGGTCATAACGATTCTCCCTAGAGACTGGTCGCGTAAGCGTTGAATGATGGATAAACCAATAGATGGCCGCAGTAATTACCCCGCCAATAAGCGTGGCAAACGCCCACGTCGGTCCTGAGGCTAAGGCTGTGCGCTGACCAACCTTATTTAAGTTACCCGCATCTCTAGCAACAGCACCTGCAAAAATTACATGCAATATGGCATTAATTAACAGCATAAGGTAATAAAACGTTTGTATTTGATTACTGTATTGCTGAGCAAGCTCTGGCAGCATTAGGGGGCCTCATATGACTATCCGGAAAATCATGATAGCAATATGGAGCTTTAAAGAAAACTACGCTAACATCCAATGAATCTCATTTTTAGGGATGCCGTGATGGATATTCCTGTTCCGCATTTGATTACCGCTAACTCCGGCCCTATCCAGTTAGTAGAAAAAGCCATTTTGAGTCAGGTGGCTGCCATTGAAGCTTGGTTTCGTAAACGCTGGCAAGAAATTCCAGCTCCCATTACTACCTCGGTGGATTTGCGCCATGCGGGGTTTAAATTAGCACCGGTTGATACCAACTTATTTCCGGCAGGTTTTAATAATTTAAATCCAGATTTTTTACCGCTGTGTGTGCAAGCCGCACAAACGGTGATTGAACAGCACAATCCGAATTGCACTAAGATCCTAATTTTGCCGGAAAGTCATACTCGCAACCAATTTTACCTGCAAAGCCTAAATCGTCTGCGCAATATATTTAGTAAAGCAGGGTTTAGAGTGCGGGTAGGTAGTTTGGATCCTGAAGTGAAGCAAGCCGTTGATTTAACTTTAGATAATGGCGAAGTATTACGTATTGAACCTACAGAGCGCGTGGACGGTAAACTTCGCGTGGAAGGTTTTGAGCCATGTTTGATTGTGTTAAACAACGATTTGTCGTCGGGAATTCCTGAAATTCTTAACGATTTACAACAAAAAATTGTACCTTCACCAATGCTTGGCTGGTCCACACGTTTAAAATCAACGCATTTCAAACACTATGCCGATGTGGCCGCTGAATTCGCAAATTTAGTAGATTTGGATCGGTGGTTGATAAACCCTCTGTTCCGCGCTGTGGATGGCGTTGATTTTATGGCGCAAGAGGGATTGCAAAAGCTTGCAGATACCGCAGACGAATTGTTAGAAAAGATACGCGGTCATTATGCAACTTATCAAATTAAAGAAACTCCGTTCATCGCCATTAAAGCGGACAATGGCACGTATGGGATGAGCGTGATGATGGTGCATGAAGGTAAGGAGTTACTGCAATTGAATCGTAAACAAAGAACGCGAATGTCGGCCAGCAAAGGTAGCCAAACCGTAAACAGGGTAATCTTGCAAGAAGGTGTTTATACCTTCGAAACCATGCCCGATGGTGCCGTAGCTGAGCCGGTAGTGTATATGATAGGACCTTATGTAGTAGGCGGCTTTTACCGTGTACACCAAGGGCGGGGTATTACGGAGAATTTAAATGCACCGGGCATGCATTTCGAGCCACTGGCATTTGCACAAGCGTGTAATATGCCCTGCGAAGATAGCGCGGTTGTGGATTGTCCAAACCGCTTTTATGCCTATGGCGTGATCGCCCGTCTTGCAGCGCTAGCTGCTGCCCGTGAGGCAGCTGCGGTAGCTGTTTTTGAGAAATCATCGTTTGCAGTCGATTGTTCGCAATAAGCACAGGGTAGGGAAAGATGAAACTAGGGATTTTGATGGATCCTTTGCACAAGTTAAAACCGTATAAGGATTCTACGGTTGCCATGATTCAAAGTGCACAAGCCAAAGGCTGGGAGTGCGAATATTTTACTCCCCAAGACGTGTACTGCGAACATGGTCAAGCTTACGCTAACACTTCTAAAATACGTGTTATAGATGAACATCTTGCAAACTGGGCTACTAGTACACCTGTTGGGGGCAAACCTTTAGTGGATTTTGACATTATATTAATGCGCAAAGATCCTCCGTTTGATATGGAGTACATTTATTCTACATATGCACTCGATCTAGCAGCACAAGCAGGGGTTTTAATCGCTAACAATCCACAAACTTTGCGCGATGCCAACGAAAAATTTTTTACCTTACATTTCCCTCAATGTTGCCCGGAAACATTAGTCAGTAGTGATATGCAGCGACTGCATCAATTTTGGGAACATCATAGGAATGTAATTTTTAAACCTTTGGATGGTAATGGTGGTGCTTCAATTTTTCATGTGCAAGACGACGGGCATAATTTAGTCGTTATATTGGAAACCTTAACCAACCAACAAACGACCACCATTATGGCACAAACCTTCATCAAAGAAATTGCTCACCAAGGTGATAAACGAATTCTATTGATCAATGGAGAGCCGGTTGAATATGGATTAGCTCGTATCCCTGCGCCAGGAGAGGTACGCGGTAATTTAGCGGCTGGGGGAACTGGAAAGGTTGTACCTCTAACTGAGAGAGACCGTTGGATTTGTTCTCAATTAGCACCAACCTTTAAAGCAAAAGGTTTGTATTTTGTTGGTATTGATGTCATTGGTGACTATCTCACCGAAATCAACATTACCAGTGCTACTTGCATACGTGAAATAGTCGCTGAAACTGGATTGGATATTGCCGGTGATTTCTTAGAGGCACTGGAACAGGTTTATAAATCACGTGCGACATCGCGAGGCTGAGTGTAATGAAACAAAATCGTCTTATTTCCCACAAGGTTCATTCTGAAACTCTTGAGAGTATTTTAAAATCAGCCCGTGACAGAATTCAACGTGAAGGTGATAAACCTTACGTTTCCGTTGCGCGCCAATTGGAGTTGTTGACCCACCTCAGTCAATTTGATTTTGGTCGATATTTACTACAAAACCAGGGCATAAATGGTTATTGGACAGATTATATGCTAACTCACCCATGGTTTGGACGCGAGACGGGGAAAAATAATCGCGGTGAACCTATGGGGGAGTTAGAAAGTTTTATTTTAAATCGCTCGCCGCTCATGTTAGCTACTCAAGAACGCTTTTCCATTTTTTTAAATGAAAATCAAAAACAAGTAAAAGATGGAGCACAATTGGCCAGCATACCCTGTGGTTTAATGGGCGAATTGCTGTATCTGAATTACAACAACATCAGCAACATTACTTTATACGGCTTTGACTACGATCCAGAAACTTTAATTGAAGCCTGCGAGCTAGCGCAACAGAAGGGACTTACTCAGTACACAAAATTAGTTGAACAAGACGTGTGGGAGCTTGCGCTTAAACACGAGCTGGACTTAATCTCCAGTAATGGCTTGACCATCTACGAAGCGGATGATACAAAAGTAACTGAATTGTAT
>CAMAYX010000217.1 GCA_945862405.1 Legionella genomosp. 1 | reverse complement strand
AAACAGCTACCAGAAGCGGTATATATTAACCCTCCACAAACAATCGGAATTTCAAAAAATATTGGACAATCGGAGGCTATTATGGGAGCATAAAATCTTATGTAGTAATTCTAAGATTTTGTCTCATTTTTCCTGACACATTCCGATGTTGCAGCGACGTCTCAATCGACATAAATCGTACGTCCTCTTCTTGAGACATTTTAATAAAATACAAACAGTCCAGTGGTTGGGGAAGTAAAGAATGATGGTGAAGTGGCAGCTTTACTCTGTCAATACCTTCTCTGACGGGTGTTGCCTGATTAGGTTTGAGGCCCAATTTACTGGCGACCTCAGTTGATAATTGCAGTTCCGGAAATCCTGGTAATAGTTGTGAATCATTAGAGAAAGCAAAATACCTATCCCCCATAAACTCATAACCACGTTTATAAAAAATTCCTTTTAGAATCGAGGATGCAAGATTAGATCTTCCTGCAAACGCAAGGCCTTGGTTTTGCAGGAAGAACGAATACCCTGGAAGAACTGATATTTGCCGTTGTCTTAATAAAATGTCGATGCAAATTTCTTCTATAAACAGTGTGATGGCGGAATCATCATCTCGTTGAATGGGATCAACGATGATGTGCGTACCACGGGAAATTAGAAATCGGGCAATATTTGGTATAGAAACCCAAAAATCATCAGAATTCATTTGATAGGAAAACCCACTGGCCCACGCGCTTTGTAAGCCATTAGGATTTACGGACCCATAAGTTATGTAGACGCAAGAAGTTTTAGCGGTATTTCCTGGGTGCCAATTAGGAAATTTAATCTCACTCAGTATATTTAGATTAAACAAAGAATAGGTGTGCATTTGAATACTCTTCCTAGTTTATTTTGCAATTGTCTCAAATTTTCTCACTAAATAGAAAATGAGCCATATTAAAGCGACAACAATTCCACAGATAAAACCAGCTCGTAATCCTATTGGGCCTCCTTCAACGATAAACCCGAAGAACCAGGCTAAGGGTAAGGATAGTCCCCATAATGATATTAAGTTAATTCTAGATGGGGCTTTGCTGTCTTGTAAGCCCCGTAATACCCCAGATAATAAATTTTTTAGACCATCAATGAGAATAAAACCAGCTGCAAAGTAAAAAAATGCTGTTATTAAATATGCAAAATAATCATCTAAATGATGATTATCCAAATACCATTCTGCAAAAGGGAGAGAGAAGGTGCAGAAAAATGCCATGGCAGGTAGGACATAAATAAAAAATATTAACAAAGTTGCAGTGATGCATTGCTGGTAATCTCGTAGATGTGCTGAGCCTTGGCCGTGCAATTCACTGATCACTAAGGATAAAGCTTGTGACAATCCAAACGTCAGCATGATGATGATAGAACATTGATTGGTCAGTTGCATCGCTGCAAGGGCGTCTATACCCATGTACCCCATTAAATAACTAGCCATAGCTATGGCAGTTAGCTCACCACCAAACTGAATACCTATGGGCAAACCTAATTTTAATAAGGATTTGCAAATTGTTTTATTAAGACTAAACGGGTTTTTGAAAAAGCGATATTTTTCATGAAACTTGCGTAAATATATACTGGCTATGATCACTATCATCACGATAAAATGTGATACGGCGATGGCTAAGCTAATTCCACCCAGGCCTAACGCAGGTAAGCCAAAGTTTCCTAATACAAAGCCATAGGCAAAAATTAAGGTAAGCGGTAAATTAAAGAGTTCTACCAATAATGGGAAAGTGGTTTTACCAATTCCTATATAAAATTGAGAAATGATGGTAATCACATAAGAGGGAAACATTCCAAAAGCTGCGTAAAAAAAGAAATCTTTGGTGAGTGCCACTAAATGTGGATTTTGCCCCAACAATTGTAAGAATTTATCCATTTGGCTTAAGATTAATCCTGCTGGTATCCATATTAGAAACGATAATAAAATAGCATTTTTAACCAGTAAGCCAATATGTTCATCCGCATCAGGATGTCCACGAAGATGACGAATGTGCAAGCCAATGGCGTAGAATATGGTAAGAGTTGAGGTTTGGACCATGACAAGACTTGAAATGGCTAGCGTACCTGCAGCTAATTGCGCAACGCCAAATCTAGCTACCATCATCATTCCCAAAACCGTGATCAGAACGTGTAGAATTCTACCGGCACTGATCGGAACCGTAATGCTTATAATGTTTTTTAAAAAAGGAGCTAGCGAGCTTAGATTCATTCTAAGAGGTATCGTCCTTGCCAATGATATTGATAAGTTTATAGAGAATTAAAGATATTGTAACTTATTTACTGTTTGCTTAGGGAAGAGGTTCGGATGAAAACTATCTTGTTGTTGATTGGCTCAAATGTATTTATGACCTATGCATGGTACGGTCATCTTAAAAATCTAAATAACAAACCCTTAATCATTGCAATTTTAGTCAGTTGGGGAATAGCCTTCTTTGAATATGTCCTGCAAGTCCCAGCCAATAGGATAGGGTATAAAGAATTTAGTTTGGAGCAATTAAAAATTCTACAAGAAATAATTACCATGTGCGTATTCGCGTGCTTTGCATTTTATTACATGAACAAACCTTTAAGTCTTAATTTTTTATACGCATCGCTGTGTATGGTTGCAGCTGCTTACTTTATCTTTAGGCACTAACATTTCATTTGCATAGCTTGCTATGTATTTGTTGGGTATGATAGATTCAAACCTTTCAACAATAAAGGATGGACATGGTTCCTCTACACATCACGACACCTCTTATTGAATCTTACAACTTAGCAAACAAAATCCACAAACGCGTATATTTTAAATTGGAGTGTCTACAACCTTCGGGTTCATTTAAGCTCCGTGGTATTAGCGCGTTATGCCAAGAAGAATTACAACAAGGCAAGAGTTGTTTTGTAGCTTCTTCGGGCGGAAATGCAGGGATTGCGGTCGCCTATTGCGGTATGAAATTAGGTGTTCACACAACCGTGTTCATACCCAGCAGCAGCAATGCCATTTATATTAATGCTATCAAGGCTTATGGGGCAGAAGTTGTTATAGCAGGGAGTGTTTGGGACGAAGCACATCAGGCTGCGTCTGCATTCGCACATGAGCATCATGCCGCTTATATTCCGCCTTTTGACCATCCAACGTTGTGGAGAGGTCATGCGACGATGATCGAAGAAGCGGCACAGCAGGTGATTGGAAAGCCTGATCTTGTCATTTTATCTGTTGGTGGCGGGGGACTTGCCTGTGGTGTTTTACAAGGTATGCATCAGCAAGGGTGGGAAGATGTTCCCCTTATTGCTGTAGAAACGGAAGGTGCAGACGCGCTAGCGCAATCGTTGCGTTCAAATAAAATTATAACTTTAGATAAAATAACCAGCAAAGCTACAAGCCTTGGGGCAAAGAGAATTGCACAAAATTTATGGGATTGGACAGCACGACATGAGATTAAAAGCTTGGTAGTCAGTGATGCATTGGCAGAGTCCACCTGCATGGATTTTGCAAGAGAACAACGCATTCTAGTAGAGCCATCCTGTGGCGCAGCATTATCGGCCGTCTATGAAAATCATCCTATATTGGGCGATGCCCAATCAATTCTCGTAATTGCCTGCGGAGGCATCAACACCTCTCCGCTGGTATAAAGATCTGATGAATCCCTTACATAGTAGCCTTGATGCAGCGCAGCGTAATCGAGGGATCATTCAATGGAAAACTGAGCGGATGCTGGAATTCTGACATCATGGGTATAAGATTTCACAACATCGATGGCGTGTCCTTTTAGAGCTCCAGCTACGTTTAGCTCACAAAGATCTCGAGGAGCTATCGTTTGGGAAGCCAGTTCAAGTATAGGATCGAGGCCAATGGTAATCGTAACTGGCAGGGGCTCATTGCGATGCTCTGCGATTTTATAATAAGCGTACAAATCACGAGGTAGCATTAAAATGCTCAGTTTATCAGGACCTTGTAATTACATACGATTAATCGATAAGTTCTGCTTACCAGTCTCAAGGTTTAATCCATGAACCAAGCCACTGGTAATGTAGGGTCCGGCATCCAATTCATGACAGGTCACGATCGGCAGAAGGGTTTTTAGATCAATATTTTGCTCAATTACAGTTTTAGAGTCTGTTTTTTCTTGGCAGAATCGTGTGTCAAACGCTAAAAAAAGACCATATCCGGCGTTATAAGTTGCTTCAATTGGTGTATTAGGGGGAAGTTGAATCCCTTCTTCAAGTAAGCAAGAGGAGGGATTATTTGTAAGCGCTCAATAAACCACCTCTTTTTAAATTAAATTTCTAAGCCGATACTTTCTGGATTGAAAAAAAACTGGAGAGGAATCATGGAAACGTCGTTGTCAAAATATCA
>CAMAYX010000216.1 GCA_945862405.1 Legionella genomosp. 1 | reverse complement strand
AAACCCCTGTAACCACACTCGCAATCAGGCTCTCAGCACTAATGTAACGCCGGCTTTTACAACACAAACATATCGTTGGTGATTTTAACTCAAAAAAGTTCTTTGCAGATGTTTGCCCCGAAGGGGCTGGGGCGCTCGCAATGACGGGGTAAGGGAGTGCTTTTAAGTGAGTAAAGCGAAATTAAAAAGAACCACAAGGAATCAAGAACCGTTCAGACTTAGTGGAGGTTGAACAAGATCTGTCAAAAATATAGATTGGCTCGAAGCGAAAATCACCAACCCAACAGGGCCAAGAACCGTTCAGATTTGGTGGAGGTTGAACGATCTCGGGGGTAAAAAAAAAGCGCAGCATACAAAAAGTATGTGAGCATTTTTTTACCCCCGAGATCGTTCAAGATCCGCCAAATCTGACGGTTTTTAAGAGACGGCGCCTAGAGAGACAGGCTTCAACTGCCGCCCACATACCCATGCTTTGGTAAGATCTTGCATTATTTCTTTAGTAATCCCTTGGGGTAAACGCACAGTAGAATGATCATCGTGAATTTTTAATCCAGTAATGAATTTACTTTGTAAACCTGCTTCATTAGCAATGGCGCCAACAATGTTACCAGGCTTAACCCCGTGTACACGTCCAACATCTAAGCGGAACAATTCTTGTTGGTATGCATCGCTTGACTTCTTACGGTCGAAACCTTCGACTTTGCGATTGCTCTTATCGAATCCACGATTGCCACCATCGAATCCACGATTGCTTTTACCGTCACGTTCTTTAACTCTAGCTACTTTCTCAGCTTTTGGTGCTTGCGGTAATTCAAGTTTCCAAGGTTTATCTTGATGCGCAATTAAAGCCAGAGCTGCAGCAATATCAACAGGTGAAGCTTCGTTTTGCTTTAAATATTCGTCCAACATTTTACGATAAGCACCTACGTGCTCATGCTGCAAACGTTCAGAAATGCTGTTCATAAAGCGTTGTTGTCTAGCCAGTTGAATCATATGATCATTAGGAACCATAATTTTTTCAATTCGTTGACGCGTATGACGCTCAATCATACTCAACATACGGCTTTCTTTTGGTGTAACAAATAAAATAGTCACCCCACTACGCCCTGCTCTCCCAGTACGTCCAATTCTATGAACATAAGTTTCACAATCTTGAGCTATATCATAGTTGATAACATGGGTAACACGCTCCACGTCCAAACCTCGAGCCGCAACGTCGGTAGCTACAAGAACATCAATAGCGCCTTGTTTAAATTGCGCGATGATACGCTCACGTAATGGTTGGGTAAGATCCCCATGGATTGCCATAGCGCGAGTACCATTCATTTGTAACAGTTCAGCCACTTCCTCCGAGCTACTTTTGGTTCGTACGAAAACGATAACCCCTTGAGACTCTTCTGAAGCAAGGATGCGCAATAGAGTGTCGGGTTTTTGCCCTTGAGACGTGAAAATAAATTTCTGCTCAATGCTTTTAACTGTAGCGGTTGCCATTTTTATTTCGATCGAAACAGGATCATTTAAATAGCTATTCGCGATTTGACGAATGCGTGAAGGCATCGTTGCTGAGAATAAAGCAATTTGCTTTTGCTTTGGTAATTCAGCAAGAATCGTTTCTACATCCTCAATAAAACCCATACGTAACATTTCATCAGCTTCATCGAGTACAAAAGTTCGTAAACTATCCAAGCGTAATGATCCGCGACGTATATGATCAAGAATTCTTCCTGGAGTACCTACAACAATTTGTGCGCCATCACGTAATTTTTTTAGCTGTGGGCGATAATCTTGCCCACCGCATAACACGATAACCTCAACGCCTTTTTGATGTTTGCTCAGAGTTTCAAAATGCTCAGCAACTTGAATGGCCAACTCACGAGTAGGTGCCAATATAAGCGCTTGTGTTGCTTTTAGGTTTAGATCCAATTGCTGTAATATAGGCAAACCAAAAGCAGCGGTTTTACCAGTACCTGTTTGTGCTTGTCCAATCAAATCCCTACCTTGCAATAATAAAGGAATAGTTTGTTCTTGGATTGGAGAAGGTTTTTCGAATTTTAATTCATCCAAAGCGGTAAGTAATGCTGAAGATAAACCAAGCGAATTAAAAGAAACAAATTCTTGTGACATAAATATCCCGAAAAAAAGCTATCCTAAATAATCTAGAATGAACCTAATTCCGGCTGGACATTGACGTTCGGAGGGTCCAAATTATGTGATTAAAATAAAGGCAGCGATATAAAATTGAACATTATGATAGCATAATTTACTTTAAAATACACCTCTATTACTATTACTTAAGCTAAATGTGAGAAAACCATGGCAAATCCCTATCTTAATTTAATACAAACCGTATGGGAGAATGGTAAACCTTGGCGGCACCTCATCATTGGTTATTACCTTGCCTACATCCTTGCTCAAGGTATCTTAAGTTTAAGTCCTTTTGCCTTTGGAAAAACAATTGATGTTCTGCAAAATTTCAATGCAAACCGCATGTCAGATGTTATTTTTTGGTTGATCTTTGGTGTATCACTATTACCAATATTTTGGATATTTCATGGTCCGTCACGCGTTGTAGAGCGACGAGTAGCCTTAAAAATCCAACAAAGCTTCTTAATGGACATCTACAATAAGTTAACGCAGCTACCATTAAAGTGGCATCAAGACCATCATTCAGGCAACATCATTACGCGCCTAAATCGGGCATCTGAATCTTTAAATCGCTTTGCTGGTGACCAATACATTTATATTGAAACCTTAATAAAACTACTTGTTTCCATGGTTTTTTTGTTTTGGATTTCTTTTCCTATCGGGCTTTTGAATTTGATTTCCTGCAGTTTAGGCGCCTTTATGGTGTTATTTTTTGATCGCAAATTAATCCCTTTGTACCAATCGGAAAATGAAGTAGAAAATCATGTTGGTGCGGGACTGTTTGATTACATTAGTAATATCACTACCGTTTTAACGTTAAGATTAACAGAGTTAACCCAAACCAATTTATTTCAACGCCTTTCGGCCATTTGGCCATTCTTTAAAAAAGAAGCCGTCTTAAATGAAGTAAAATGGTTTACTATGAACATGATACTGTCTGTTACACAATCGCTCATATTAATTGGTTATATTCTGTATCACCTACACTCCACAAATACCATTCTTATTGGAACAGTAGTCATGATCTTTCGGTACCAATGGAGTTTAAGCGAGGTTTTTTATAGTTTAAGCATGCATTACAGTGAATTAGTTCGTATGCATACCGACGTTCAAGGCGTGAAACCTATTCTAGATGACATCCAAGCTCATTCGCATGCAATCCCAGGCGCTCAACTAGCCCGTCAGTGGCACACTATCACCATTCATGATCTGCAATTCTCACATCAAAATAACGATTCTGGCTTGATACCCGTCCATCTTACGATTAAGCGCGGAGAAAAAATTGCTTTGATAGGTTCCAGCGGTGCAGGAAAAAGTACCTTACTTAATCTGCTATCTGGTTTATATACACCACGCTCAGTCAGGCTTAACATTGATGGTACCGAGTTTCACTCGCTGGAGCCTCTGCATGCTATCACCACGTTAATACCCCAAGAGCCTGAAATCTTTGAGAATACCATTGCATTTAATATCACCATGGCATTGGAAGCAGAGCCTAAAATTATTCAAGATGTGGTGCAATTATCAGGATTTTCATCGGTATTAGAAAAATTGCCATCAGGCTTAGCAACCGACATTCGTGAAAAAGGATTAAATTTATCCGTGGGGCAAAAACAACGATTAGCATTAGCACGCGGCTTATTTGCAGCGCGATTTAGTTCTTTAATTTTAATGGACGAGCCAACCTCAAGCGTGGATTTGGCGACTGAAAAGAAAATTCTATCCGGAGTAATTCAAAATTATTCAGAAGCGACGATGATCGTCTCTTTGCACCGCTTACATCTGTTGCCGCAGTTCACCCGAATCATATTGTTAGAGCAAGGAGTAGTGATAGCGGACGGTCCAACTCAAGAACTATTATCTAATCCTGGAGTCGTAAAAGATCTATGGGAGAAATACCAGGCTAAACTTCATTAAGGTCTTACGGTCTGGGTATGGTTTGCTTCTGTTGGTTTTTACACTCATCTATAACAATTCCCGAGGTCTCCAACATTTTTTTCAAAACTTCATACGAATACAAATAAGAAGTTGTCCATGCGGTGCCTTTGTCACCCTTATTCACATCAAAGTAAAGATATTGTTGTTTTTGATCTAATTGCGACGTGTCTCGACGTACAAACGTATGCGTTTAACTAACGACCCCCTTGCTCGGGAAAATAAGGCTGGGTATATTACGCATTTGAGCTAGATCATCTGGATTAACGTTGAAAGGGAGCAATTGTTCTAACA
>CAMAYX010000215.1 GCA_945862405.1 Legionella genomosp. 1 | reverse complement strand
CGTGGCTTCATCCAGGAGGCTCTCCAATTCTATTAACTTTGCACCGAGCAACATCATACAGCAGGAAACCTTATTGGAACTGACTTGGAAGATAATTAGAAACTAGCAACGAGGTGAGCATCTTTTCTAATACTTGTGGGTTATCTTGTGGTTCAAAGCCGCATAAAATAAGCAGACCCGCATCAATTTTACCAATGATACGTTGATTGACTTCAACATGGGCAGAACGAACTCGTTGTAATACCGTTAGCATGCGTCCAGATCCTGGCGTAAAACTTCAATACTTGCTTGCACAATGGCATCAATCATACCGGCCTCTCGTTCAGAATGCCCGGCATCTCTTATGATGCTCAAGTTGGAACTTGGCAGAGCTTGATTGAGATCCCAGGCACCTCCGAGCGGGGTTACGATATCATAGCGTCCATGAATTAAATAGGCGGGTATATGGCGAATTTTATTGATGTTAGCTAGTACTTGATTTTCTTCAATGAAATAACGATTGATAAGGTAATGGGATTCTATCGTTGCCAATCCCAAAGCAAAGTGCAAATCACTGTGTAAATCAATGAGATTAATATGCGGTTGCAGGCTGCAGCAACGGGCTTGCCAAAGTGCCCAATTTTTAGCCGCCGAAACTTTGCCCAATTCATTATCTCCCTGCAAGCAGAGGTTGTAATACTTGGGAATGTCGATCATATGCAATTCAGGAATATGTTCGGTGAACTCATGCCAATAATCGGGATAAATCTGACTGGCACCATGCTGATAGAACCAATTGATGTCTTGCAGTCTTCCCAAAAAAATTTGGTGCAGTAATAAGGCTCTAACTTGCTGCGGGTAAAGTTGTGCATATAGTAGCGCTAATAAACTACCCCAGCCGCCGCCAAATAATATAAAAGATTCTAATCCTAAGAAATCACGGATGGCTTCAATGTCATTCAACAAATCTTGGGTTCTGTTATTTTTAATTTCTGCGTGAGGGGTTGAACGGCGACATCCCCGTTGGTCGAGGATAATAATTCGGTAGCGTTGCGGGTCAAAGAAGCGACGAAGATGACAGTCTGCTCCAGCCCCCGGACCTGGATGCAATACGATTACTGGAATCCCGTCGGCCATACCTGTCTCTTCTATATATAGAACATGTGGCTTCTCTACGGGAAGTTCATGTGTGGCGAAAGGCTTGATGGCTGGATAAAGTGTATGCATGTTATTTTTCTTGTCTTATTTACTTTTATATTAGATTAAAAATGTTAAAAGTGTGAAATTTTACTGGAAATAGCTGTTAAATTTATGATAATCCATACACAGCGAATTATGCGGAACACGTTATGAACAAAACACCTTGGTTAAATGGGCTTAATGAAAGACAACACAATGCCGTGACGGCTCCCTTTGGTAATACCTTGGTGTTGGCTGGGGCAGGCAGCGGAAAAACTCGTGTTTTAGTTAGCCGTATAGCCTGGTTAATTGAGGTGGAACACTTATCGCCTCATGCAATTCTTGCGGTAACATTTACCAATAAAGCTGCTGGAGAAATGAAGGCACGATTGAACGCGCTGCTTTCCATACCCGTTCAAGGCTTATGGGTTGGCACATTTCATGGGCTATGTCATCGTTTTCTACGCAGACACTATCAAGAAGCAAAATTACCAGAGCAATTTCATATTCTGGACAGTGATGATCAAGCACGCATGCTTAAACGTGTGTTAGCCGCTCTAAATTTAGATCCTGAACAATGGCCTATCAAACAAGCGCAAGGCTTCATAAATGGCAATAAAGATGAAGGATTACGTGCGCATCATATTAATGCACAAACCTATGG
Organism: Legionella genomosp. 1; assembly: GCA_945862405.1. GTDB lineage: Bacteria > Pseudomonadota > Gammaproteobacteria > Legionellales > Legionellaceae > Legionella_A. The sequence continues at coordinate 2,586 of CAMAYX010000215.1, read as the reverse complement.
TCCTTCGCGCACGTGGTTACAAATATACAAAGCCTATGAGCAAGCATGCCAATCTGCCGGTGTGGTTGATTTTGCCGAGTTGCTGCTGCGCTGTTATGAATTATTCCGTGATAACCCACAGTTATTAGCTCAATATCAAGAACGATTTCGCGCTATTTTAGTTGACGAGTTTCAAGATACTAACGCAATTCAATACGCATGGATCCGCTTATTGGCTGGAGCTACCGCTACGGTAATGGCGGTAGGGGATGATGATCAATCCATTTATGGATGGCGTGGGGCAAAAGTTGAAAATATCCAGCGCTTTCAACAAGACTTTGCCCAAACGCAACTCATACGCTTAGAACAAAATTACCGCTCCACCTCGACGATTTTGCAGGCTGCTAATGCTTTAATCATGAACAATCAATCCCGTATGGGTAAAGAATTATGGACAGAAGGCAAGGAAGGCGAAAAGATTGTAGCGTATAGCGCATTTAATGAGTTAGAAGAAGCGCGGTTTGTCAGCGAGCGCATACAACTAGAAATTCAAAGAGGGCGCAATGCAGACGAAATAGCCATTTTATATCGGTCCAATGCTCAATCCCGCTTATTAGAAGAATCTCTTTTGCGCAAGGGCATCGCCTATAGAATTTATGGTGGTGTGCGCTTTTTTGAGCGTGCAGAAATTAAAGATACCTTGGCTTACGTACGTTTAGTTGCGAATACTGACGACGATACTTCTTTTGAACGTATCGTTAATTTACCAACACGCGGATTAGGCGAAAAAACACTACAAGATTTACGAGAGTGCGCGCGTTCTCAGGAAGTATCGCTATGGAAGGCTTCCAAACACATGTTAGCGTCGGCTTTATTACCAACCAGAGCCGGTAGTGCATTAGCTGGGTTCGTTTCTTTAATAGAGCAACTAAAAGAAAGAACTGCACATTTACTATTAGATGAGCAAATTCATGAGATTATGAATTCAAGCGGGTTATATGAATATTATTCTAAATTGAAAGGTGATAAATCAGAGTCTAAGCTTGATAACTTACAAGAGCTCGTGAACGCGGCCAAACAATTCCGCTATGACCAAGATGAAGAAGAAATGCCTTTGCTGGTGGCGTTTTTAGCCTATGCTTCCTTAGAGGCTGGCGAGATGCAGGCTGGCGAACATGAACGATACGTGCACTTGATGACCCTGCATGCGGCCAAAGGTTTAGAGTTTCCTCTGGTATTCTTAGTAGGTATGGAGGAGGGCTTATTCCCCAGCAAGCAATCCCTGGATGACCCGGGTCGATTAGAAGAAGAGCGCAGATTATGTTACGTAGGACTGACCAGGGCGATGGAAGACTTGGTGATAACGTATGCAGAAATACGTCGTCAGTATGGCCGAGAAGAGTACCATCGTCCTTCGCGATTTTTACGCGAGTTACCGGTCGACCTTCTGGATGAAATTCGTCCCAAAGCTCAATTTCAATCTACTCGCGAGCGGTCTACAACTTCTTCGGCAAACGTGGGAGAGTCTGGTTTTAAATTGGGACAATCGGTGCAGCACGCGAAATTTGGCCAAGGGGTGGTGTTAGCGGTAGAAGGTAGTGGCGCTCACACCCGTGTACAGGTAAAATTTGCAGAACACGGTACAAAATGGTTAGTGCTGGCTTATGCCAATTTAACCGTATAAAATGTTAAATTCATTTATATAAAAACTAAATAGAAAGGGGACACTGTGAAACTTAAAAGTATATTGACGGCAGGAGCGTTAGCTACGGTTATGGCATCGCCTGTAGTTATGGCGGATAACATGACACCAGAGCAAAAAAAGGAAATGGAACAAGTAATCCATGACTACTTAGTTAACAATCCCGAGGTTTTGGTTGAAGCTTCGCAAGCATTACAACAAAAACAGCAGCAAAGCATGCAAGAGCAAGCTAAAGCGGCTATTTCTGAAAATGCTCCTCAGCTCTTCAACGAAAAAGTATCCGTGGCCGGCAATCCTAAAGGCAACGTAACTCTGGTAGAGTTTTTTGATTATCAGTGCATTCATTGTAAAAAAATGAAGCCAGTAATTGCAGATCTCATCGCTAAAGATCCTAACTTGCGCGTAATCTACAAAGAGTTTCCAATTTTTGGTAAAAGCTCTGAGCTAGCTTCGCAAGCAGCTTTAGCGGCTGGAATGCAAGGCAAGTACCAAGAAATGCACGATGCTTTATTGAGCCAAGATAAGCGTTTGAATGAAGACATTATCATGCAAACAGCTAAGTCTTTAGGTCTGGACGTTGCTAAGTTGAAGAAAGATATGCAGAGCAAAGAAGTTACTGATACCTTAGATGCAAATCGCCAATTAGCTGAAAAAATGCATTTAATGGGTACTCCTGCTTTTGTTGTTGCGGCAACTCCAGATGGGCAATTCAAAGCTGACAGCAATCCTTCATTTATCCCTGGAGCGTCTACGGCAGAAACATTGCAGAGTCTGATCACGAAAACCCGCGATTCCTCCAGCTAAAGAACAGTCATCTTTGGCGGATCTTGAACGATCTCGGGGGTAAAAAAAATGCTCACATACGTTTTGTATGCTGACCTTTTTTTACCCCCGAGATCGTTCAA
>CAMAYX010000214.1 GCA_945862405.1 Legionella genomosp. 1 | reverse complement strand
AACATCAATGAAGCTGTTGGGGATGAGCCAGGATTACAATCCGTAGCAATAGCGATCCCAACACCTGCATCCCGTAACAAATCAATAGGCGGCTTGCGAGTTTCACGGAGAAAATAGAAGGCTCCTGGGAGAACTACTGCTACCGTATTATATTTTGCCATAGCCATGATACCACTATCATCAAGATGCTCAAGATGATCGCACGATAATGCTCCCATTTTCGCAGCCAAAGCAGACGCGCCTAAATTTGATAATTGATCAGAATGGCATTTGATATTTAAATTCAGTTCCTTTGCTTTAATAAATATCTTTTCAGTTTCTTGTAAAGAAAACCCGATGGACTCGCAAAATACATCGACTGCATCGGCTAAACCTTCCTCAACCACCTGCGGTAAAATTTCTTCACAAAGGTAATCCACATAAGCTTGGCTTTTGCCAGAAAACTCAGGTGGAATAGCATGCGCACCTAAGAACGTAGTAATTACTTCAACCCCTGTTCTTTTACCTAATTGCTTAGCCACCCTTAGCATTTTTAATTCATTAACTAAATCCAATCCATATCCTGATTTAATTTCAACCGTTAAAACGCCTTCCTTTTTTAACGCTAAAATTCGTGGCAGAGATTGTTCGAATAACTGCTCCTCAGAAGCAGCCCTGGTTTGGCGCACGGTTGATAAAATTCCTCCACCAGCTCGAGCAATTTCGGTATAACTAATGCCTTTCAATTTTTTTTGAAACTCATCAGCTCGATTTCCGCCATACACTAAATGTGTATGACAATCTATGAATGCAGGGGTAATTAATTTTTGCTTACAATCTTCGACGTTCGTCGCCAATTTTGTAAACTCATGGGGTAATTTATCATCATCACCTTTCCACGCAATTAAATTACCGTCAATCACCAAAGTTTGCTGTTTATGCGAAAGTCCATACTTATCAATGAGAGTAGCATTACGTAACAACTTATAGTTAGTTTCCATATCCCATTTACTCCAAGACAGGTACCTGATGCTCATCTGTCAACCAAGCATGATGATGGGATGTTTCATAAATATCCCATTCTTTAGTCGAATATTCTTGCCGTTCTAGATCCAACAACAACCAAGATAGAAATAGAGCTACCGTTTCCGTCCGTAATAATTGACCTTGGTTTTTTAAATTAATAAAAAAATCTTGCATAGCTGCATCCATATGATCCGCTGTGCGAATTTTAGTTTGCATGCTGGTATCGATAATACCTGGCATTACACTCGCAAATGCAATATCCGAGCTTTCCATCTGCCAGCAACGGGTTAACATGGATAATGCTGCTTTTGTTACACAATAGGCAGAGAAACCTTTAATGGGAGAATACGCGGCACCTGAACCTATATTCAAAACTCGCCCTCCCTTTAATTCTTTACCTAGCATTTGAGTTAAAAATAAGGGGGCATTTAGATTAGTAGCCAAAATTTGTGACCATTCTGCCACCGTAATTTCAGAGAGGGGCTTGATGGGTTCAAGAATACCCGCGTTATGGATAAATCCCCGCAGTGACGTATTTTGCAGACGTGTTTGGATAGAACTTCTTCCTGCCCCTGAAGCAACGTCGGCTACCAAATATTGAATATTAGAACCGCTCTCAGCCGTTTGTTGCAGTGTCTGCTCATTTCTTCCAATAACAAAGACTTGTTGCCCACGATTTGACAATGCTAAAGCCAGAGCCTGTCCAATACCGCTTCCACCACCAGTAATAACAAACACAGCTGCTCCTAGAGGCTAAATGAAAGAAATAATACCAGAGCTACTTTTATATAGCCACGAGCTTAGATTTATGCATGTTCTAATCAGTAAATAAATTGAAAAAATAAATTGAAGTCAAGACTGTTTTTTATAACTTTCTTTAGATAATATGAGGCTGCATTTTGTATTCTTCATTCTGTGGATAATTTCCACCCACTCGCAGCATCCCACAATAACTTTATTTCTCATTCCCCATTGACACCAATGCCAGCTTAGATTACCACTTTTTCTTCATTTAATATTTATCCACAAATTCTGTGGATAAGTCTGTGTGTAGTCTTATAAATTACTTGTTAGTAAAGCAAATTTGCAGCTGCCTAGAGATTCGCCATCCTACTTTTGCATCTCCTAAAAGCAGTCCTCTAGCATTGTGTGAGCATTGGGGTACAGAAATTCAACTCAATTTGGTCATGAGAGTAGAATTGTCAACAAACCCTAGGTTATTATGGCTCCATCACTACGCATAAGGATTCGCTTTGCTAGCAAAGATCTTACGTTACCAAGCACCCAAACCCAGTTTGTGGCAGGGCAGAAAAGATAGCTTGCCCGGTGAACGTTTTTTTCAAAGCGTACAATGCGTAGATGTTCGTACCACCTCTTTACCTGCACAAGAGCGCCCGTTGGTAATTTTAGGATTTGCTTGTGACGAGGGCATCAATAGAAATGAAGGCCGCAGAGGTGCAAACACAGCTCCTGATATACTCCGCACACAATTTTCTAAACTAGCATGCCAAAGGCCAACTACAATTATTGATGTAGGTAATATTGTTTGTGATGACGGTAAGCTTGAAGCATCTCAAGAAGAATTTGCCAAGCTGCTTAGTTATTGTCAGCAGCAAGGAGCACGTACCATAGCTTTTGGTGGTGGACATGAAATTGCTTGGGCTCACTTTCAAGGGCTGGTTGGCAACTATCCTAAACTTGGGATTATTAATTTTGACGCGCATTTTGATATTCGAGTACCTCAAGAAAATTTAGGTACCTCAGGCACTCCATTTTGGCAAATTCATCAGCATTGCCAAAAAAATAATCTACCCTTTCATTACTGCTGCCTGGGTTTGCAGCCTGCGGGTAATACCTCCAGCTTATGGAAGCGAGCAGAAGAGTGGGATGTGACCTATTTAACTGCAGAGCAAATTCATCAGCAAAATTATTCATGGCAAACTTGTTTTTTAGATGATTTTATTTTGCAGCATGATCATCTATATTTATCACTGTGCCTAGATGTATTTGCAGAATCCTACGCACCTGGAGTTAGTGCCCCTCAGCCCTTAGGTTTAACCCCTTGGCAAGTTTTACCCCTGTTGAAATACATTCTACAAACTGGCAAAGTTGTAAGTTTTGATATAGCTGAGCTTTCACCGCCTAATGATTCTGAGCAAAAAACAGCCTGTCTAGCGGCGGCGATATTAGCGGAATTAATTAATTTAAACTATGGTTTTCGGGAAGACTAGGTGTGTTAACAATTCATGATAATAGTATTGTCAGTGCACCCCACAAAAAAACCACCTTCAGAGGAATGAAATAATGAAAAGAACTATGGTGTTTACTGCGTTGTTCACCTTATTCTGTGCTTCGCCCTATGCTGCGGATGCTAGTTTACCACAACCCACAACCCCAGCTGCTGCAACTACACCAGCGACACCTGTTGCTGCAGCGCCGGCAATGCCAGCTACGCCAGCAGCAACTACACCAACATCCGCTACTACAACTACAACAACTTCTTCTACGCCAGCAGGAACGGTTACCACGCAGAGCACCACTGTACAACCAGCGGCGCCAGTAATTAATTGCGAATACCGTATTCCAGCTGACACTAAGCAAATTGATCAAACCTTGATTACAACTTGGTCGGAAAAAGCTACTGTACAATCATTCGACTTTACCCCTGCTGCAATTGACGATCAGTTGAATCTCTTAAAAACATGTTTCACGGATCAAGGTTGGCAAGGGTTTAATGATGCCTTACAAAAATCAGGTAATGTAAACTCCATAAAAACTCAAAATTTAACAGTAAGCAGCCAAATTGATGGTACAAGTCAAGTTTCCATGGTGAAAAACAACCAATGGAAAGTAACCGTTCCGGTACAAGTTGTGTATCAAAATGATAAAGAAAAACTAACTCAATTACTCACGGTAGATCTGCTCGTTGGCAGAAAAGTTTCTGGTGATTTAGGTATTATGCAAATGATAGCAACTCCTAGAACTCCTGCTCCGGCTACAGCAGCGACACCTACGACACCAGCCACCCCTGTTACTGCGCCAACAGCCAGTACCCCAGTTATTACGCCAACAACGGCTACGGCTACGACGACTACTTCTACTACCGAAACGCATTAAACACTGCATTGAAAATCGTGTCTCATCGAGGTAGCCCGATTGAAAATAACCAGGCTACCTACTAACCCTGATTGCAAGCCATCGAGGGATAATTTACGCTCTTAAGAATAACTAATCGATTAGGATGATCATGCTGGTTAAAAAGTCACTTGCTGTAAGTCTTTATCTAATTTCATTGTCTTCCACCTCGTTGCTAGTTTGTAACGGATAAAATTTTGATTTTCCCATCTTTCTATTTTTTATCAGGATATGCCGTAGCCTATTTTTTGATTCGTTAATTTTTTGCACTTATGTCATAGAATTAGACCGTATCAGGTGTCCTGTGGCAAC
>CAMAYX010000213.1 GCA_945862405.1 Legionella genomosp. 1 | reverse complement strand
CGACTGGGAAAAGGTTCGGCACACATAGCAGTTACGGCAATAACTTTAACCTGAGGGTGAGATTTTGTAAGACGTCTGGTGACTTCCCAGCCATCAATGCCAGGCATTTTCATATCCAACAGGATAACCTGGGGTTGATGAGATTTTACCAAAGATAAAGCAGTCTCTCCGCTGTCTGCTTCAGCAACTACCTCCATATCCGGTAAATCTTCTAGTAATCGACGAATGCCCATTCGAACTAAAGCATGGTCATCAACTATCATTACTTTTATCAAAAGATGCTCCTTGTCGATTGGTTAGCCAATGAACATAAGGTGGCGTCGATATTAACAAGACTATCCTTCCATTACAATGGAATTCTAGCAAACATGTATATGTATGTTAGGGTTGCCTTCATTTACTGGAAAACAAGGCGGGTATTCACCTAACTGGTGTGCTCGCCTCATGAGTTCACCAATATCGGATAAAACGAATTGATATAATTGTTGGTAATCATGGATAACAAAATAAACGGATTGCAGCATGTCAATTCGATATGGCATACGGAAAGCTACCACAGGATCAAACATAACGCGCATGGCCGAATCGCTTTCTACACAATATACAGTTTCACTAATCGAGGATAAAATCCCTCCTCCATACGCCCGTAAACCTTTACTGGTATCGATTAAACCAAACTCAACCGTAAACCAAAATAAGCGTTGTAGTAAGGGCCACGCGGCTTCGGGAAAACTAAGAACTTTTACCGCATAATCATAGACAAAGTCAGCATACACTGAGTTTGTCAACATCGGACAATGACCAAACAACTCATGAAAAATATCAGGTTCTTTTACGTAGTCTAACTCTTCATGTGTACGAATGAAGGTTGCCGCAGGAAATTTGCGAGCAGCTAGTAGTTGAAAAAATTCTCGTGCGGATATGAGGGACGCGACAGGTTCAACTTGCCAACCCGTTAACTCTTTTAAATGCGCACTAACATCAGGCAATTGTGGAATGTGTTCTGCGCTTAATTCCAAAGTATCTAAGCCTTGTATAAATTCATCGCAAGCTCGATTCGGCAAAAGTTTATTTTGCCGTTCAAATAAAATCCGCCATGTAGCATGTTCTTCGGCCGAATAATTCACCATACCTTGTGCATCAGGTTGATGAGATACATAGCGGCTTACAAACTCCATAAGTGCTCCTAAAAATTTTAAGTATCTATTTTATTATAGTTTTTAATTTTGTGCTTGCGTTGTATTTGGGTAATGGGGATATAGGTTTCTAAACCTTGAGCGGATTTTTGCTGACTCCCTTTCCAGGCATGACCATAAACAACTTCATAGGTCAGCGGGAACTGTCCTTCATCGGTTTGAAATGTGCTCATTGCCTCTTCAAATTTTTGCCAACGGTGTTTGCCGGTTAACCCTGGATTGCGCGTAGGATTAATGTTTCTTACCCCCTGCGCTTTTAGTGCATTTACTAGAGATGTGAAATTTTTATAATGAACTGTTAGTTTTTCCATATCCATGACCGGATCTAGAAAATACTCCCCTAATAAAACATCACCAACATCATGCATGTCCATAAATTCATTGGTATGTGCGTAACCATCCACAGTTGCCCAAGATTTTTTTAACTCAACAAAGGTGTCAGGCCCTAAGGTTGAAAACATTAAACAACCTTCAATATTTAATGCACGATTTAATTCACCCATTAAATTATTTAAAGAAGAAGACCAATGAAAAACTTGATTTGAAAAAATAAGATCAAACGTGCCCGAAGAAAAAGGTAGAGTTAGCATATCTGCGTTAACTAGAGCAGGACGTTTCTTCCACCAACGTTGCTTGATTTTGTTTTGTTGCAGCATGGCAAAGGCGATATCAAGCCCTATCACTAAAGCCTGTGGGTATAATTTCTTTAATCGTTCTGTAAACTCACCGGTACCGGAACCAATATCAAGAACATACTTTGGATCAATTTTTATATACTGCAATCGTTCAAAAAGTCGTTCGCCAATTTCATATTGAATTTTGGCAGCTTGCTCATACTCAGCGGCATGTTTATTAAAAGAGTTGCAAATTTCAGTTTTCACATTCATGATTATTTTATGGAAATCTAGGCAATATCCAACCGCATCAGCAAAGGAATTACAGCACGAATGCAGCGAAAAATAGCCAGTATATCACAATTACTGAAAGTGCCGTCCATTTGTTCATTGTGCAAACAATATCATGGCAATAAATTAGCTGTTTGCGAAGAATGTATCCATTATTTTTCCATGTTAGAGCACAAATGCGACTATTGTGCTTTCCCTTTGCCAGATTCAACTTATTCAGTGTGTGGAACCTGCAGTTTACAAAGGCCAGCTTTTGATAAAGTAATCACGGCTTATCGTTTTGAAGAACCGTTAAGAACACTTTTGCATGAATTTAAATACGAAGAAGGATTGTATCTTTTAAGTTTAATTGCAGATCTTATGGTAAGGGCCTTTACTACTGAAGATGCCAAAACCGAATGTCTGATCCCAATCCCTATGCATCCGCAAAGAATACGTTCGCGAGGATTTAATCAAAGCGTAGAACTGGTAAAATATTTAAGCAAAATTATTCTCCGTCCTTACGATCTAACTTTATGTACGAAAATTAAAAATACTCCCCCATTGGCAAGTCTGGACGCAAAAGCACGTAAGAAACACATCAAAAATGCATTCCATTGCAAAACATCCCCTTACCAGAATGTAACTTTAGTGGATGATCTAATTACCACAGGAAGTACTGCGAACGAATTGGCAGCTACACTTAAACAAGCCGGAGTATTACACGTTACCGTATGGAGTTGCGCGCGCACTGCGCGATAATGAATTGTTAGGGTCCTCTATATATTGAGTAACCGTAATATATCCTCTGAAGACTCTTGCCATTGATTATTTCGCTGCATTGATTGAAAACGACCAATAATTTCTTCATCTTTCAGATGTGCGCAGTCCACCTCAACACCAAATACAATATTGCTCAGCGGCAATACCGTATTAAATTTAGGATCTTTCATTAGTTGCAGTAAAGCTTGTGCGGAACTGGTTTGACCATAAGTTGCCTGGAAGAACCACGTTGGCCTGTAACTAGCAGTTATTTTTACTAACTCTACTACGGTTCGCCGAATTTGATCTTGCGTAAAATTTGCTTGCGCATCAATGCGTGCCAATAGCTCCGTCAGTAACAAACCTTTATGTCCTATTTGACTCAGATACGATAAGGTATCGTAACACCGCTGAGCTGCATGCCTTAATGCTGCTACTTGATTTCCATTAACGCTTCTGACCGGTTCTGTAACAACGGGCGGGAGTGGTGGTATTACTGGACCTCCCTCTGGCCCCAAAAATTCACCGATGCCGCTATTTTCGTTAAATAAACTCATAAACTGCTGATGAATACCACATAACTTAGCATTGAGAATTTTTTGTTGCTGGTTTAGAAAATCCGGTGCACTTATCACGCGTTCAAAACTTGTAGTTGCTTGAATAAAACTGTCCAAACTTGCGTTCAAATCCCCCATCATTGGTCGCAAAATAGCTTGTAGGCTTCGACTTATCGACTCATCTTTTCCTAGATAAGTATCTATTCGTTCAATTTTGGCGTCCAAGAGTGCATATTCATTTTTTACGTTTGCCAAACATTTTTGCAAGAATATTTGGAACGATTTGTGCTGCAAAAAATTTCGATAGTTCTGCACAATTTCACTAACTGCATCTAAAAGCTGTGTAATTTGTGTTAACCGATACTGAGCTTTTGGTAGTTGATCGAATTCACGATCCGTGTCGCGTGCTAATTCTACATAAGGGGATAAAGCCCATTGAAAATGTCCATTCCCTACAGCAGCTTGTTGATTGATTTGTTGAACCTGGTCTCGGCCACTCAGCACCTGGACTTGTGCGTTTTGAGTTTCCTGTGACTTCGCCATGGTAATTTCGGTATCGACTGGAACTCGATAATCCTCAACTACTAACGTGATTAAGGGCACTAAGCGTTTAGCGGTTAGTACCGCAACTTGAGCTGACTTTCGATCAAAAAGACTGCTGTTTAATTCTTTACGGGTAACCTCTTTAATAGGATGCACGAATTTAGAATAAACTTGCTTAAGCGTTTGTTGCAACTCTAAAGCACTGTCAATTTTGGTTTTCTGCAGTTCTTTCCATAATTTTTCTCGCTCACTGCTTTCTAAATGACAAAATATAATAATCATGTCGATTACAGTTAGCGGAGGCCTATTCATAAGCACTCGTTGTGGAACATGATGAGCAAATAATTCAAATGCAGATATTAAATTCAGGACTTACGAAAAACCCCTTGATTGGGTCAATAGATCAAGCAAATAGAAGAAATTTCTCAAAGAGCTGAGGTCGATTAGATCATATAAAATAGAATAATAGTTTACTATTATGACGAATATTTTTTGCTGATAGAGACAAGCCATC
>CAMAYX010000212.1 GCA_945862405.1 Legionella genomosp. 1 | reverse complement strand
GGAACGGTTCAACAGGACGGTTCGCTACGAATGGCTATCCCAGTATTATTGGTCGAGCATTGAAGAGGTTCAGGACTTCGCCACCCAGTGGATGTGGTCCTACAACCATGACCGCCCAAATATGGCCTTGGGCGGTTTCACTCCGAAGCAGCATTTGGCCAAGGCTGCATAACTGTTCTACTTTTAGGGGCGGTGGAAATTGGGGGGATTACCATAAATCTCGGAGCGATTCAGTCTCATGCAATCAGACGGCAACGAGTTTTAACTTATTCACATCATGGCGCAATAGAATAACGATTTATATTACTTAAAAAGCACTTTCCGTAAAACTACTACTGGGTCAACTCTCGCTCATCGCAGCAATTATCTCTCAACCTTCGTAAATTTAATCTTAACTGCGGCAAATAAAACCATTTTCAACAACAGCAAGCCATGAGACCATCTCGAAATATTTGTCTCTCCATAAATTCGAGCCCTATATCTAACCGGCACCTCAACTATTTTTAGGTTTAACCTTGCGGCTCCGAAAAGAAGGTCAAAATCACCAAATGGATCAAAGTCTCCAAAATATTGCCTGTTTGAGACTATTCTGTTGTAGTTGTACTTAGTCAAAGCTTTTGTGCCACAAAGTGTGTCGCGAATAGGTTGACCCAAGAGCCAAGTATAAGCGGCAGAGAAAAATTTATTGCCTATTAAGTTAAGAAATCTCATAGCCTCGTTTTCCATGGGGTATACCAGTCTGACACCATTGACAAATTCCGCATCATTATTTGCAATTAGATCGTAAAATCGATGAAGATCCTCTGGAGGCACAGTAATATCAGCATCAAGTATAATAAATACATCTCCAGTTGCGACTGCGAAACCTGCCCGTACGGCATCTCCTTTTCCTACACCGGTTTGCCGGATAAGGCGGCCATTCCATGCCCAGTCTCGTTCCAGTTCAGTCGAAATCTCCTTAAAAGTATCATCGGTTGAATTACCTTCTACAAATATCACCTCTGTACCGCCCGGCATTATCGGTATGCGCGACATAATCTCTGCGATATTACCTTGCTCATTTCGAGCCGGTATTACCACGCTAAGGAGCGGTGGATTGGATAATGGCAACTTTATAGCACGCGCCACCATCAGATTCGTAACATCCAACAATCTAAACGGATAAATTCTTGCTAAATATCTATTCATAAAATTTGATACAATCGGAATTTTAATAGGAATGAATATATCCTGCTGTTTCCCAATTACTTCAAACCCCGATATTCTAAGCAAATTCTCTAAATCGGTCGGGGTAAGCCAGTTTTGACTTAATCTCGGCCGCAGTAACCTAAGCTTTCTCAGGAAAGTAATAGGTATGTTCCATAAGTTACTATGATAATTAATTATAATTCGAGTATCAGAGCTACAAAACTTGGTTAAGGAACTCAAGACTGTTTGTACATCCCATAATTCATTTACAAGATCTGAAAGGATGATGTATTCAAATGGGCCGTGTTCCTCATTGAAATGTGCAATCTGATGGGCATCAACTTCGTAAAAAAACAAATTCTTGAACGCACTCTTCGCTCGGGAGATGGCGACCGAGGATAAGTCGATTCCCACGCCTGTCCTTGGATGCAAAGAGTTAAGTAACTCGCCACCCCCACAACCTAATTCGAGAACTGTTGAGTTTTCGGGGATTGAGTTCTTAATTATATTGCATAATATTCTACTATAATAACCATCGTTCTTTTTGAAGACTGTACTATATTCAGAATTCCAAAAATTCTTTCGCTTTTCAGTAAATGCAAGGTACTCAAAATGGAATCGATCTTTTAGTTTTTGTGTTTTCTGTGTTTGCATGATACTCCTGGAGGCGTTAAGTATTTATAAAACAATTAATGGAGATTTTTAAAAAATTTAAGATAGGCTAAGGCTTTAAAATTTTTAGGCTAAGCCCAGCTAAATTAGCACCACTGAACCGCAAGATCAAAGATTCCCATCACTGATCTGATATACAATGCGAGGATGACACAAGTTGGGCACACGCAAAGCGCTTGGCAAAATTGATACGATCGTCAGCGAAACTCAATCTTGGCATTCCAACGAAACTACTGTATGGTATTCGGAGCATAAGGTTGGATACAGTGCCTTGTTTTTCTTTCGTTATCTAATGGCTCTCATTGTTAAACGTGTTGACTGTTTTTTTAACGAAAAACAATGTTGAAGGCAAGAAAAATCTGGATCAAAATTACTGTTTTGAAGAGCTTGGCCCAATATCCTGTCAAATGACTGGCGCCGAAAAATAACACAATCCCAAATACGATTATCGACGGCAATATTAAACGCGGGGTCCAATAACCCCATCGGTATACTGGATTGGTTACAAATGGCAATGATGCTACAATTGTGATGAACCAAAACATTGCAGGCAACCAAACCGATATAAAAAAGATGGACTGATTATCGACAACCATGTATTTGGTTTTAAAGTTTAGAATAAGCCATTTGGTACCACGTATTAAAAAGTCAAAGTTAAATATCAACACTCCAATCGATAGAAACAGAGAAAAAACGACTGATAAAATCTGTGTAAATTGATTGCTTCTCGTTCTATTGGATGAGGGTGTCATTTCTCCGTATCCTAAGTTTCTAATATCGGTATTTATTGCGAGATGGACTAGTGCTGGATAGCTGTAACGGTTTTCGACTAATAGTTCGAATCCTGGTTCACCCTTTGGATCTTCTCGGCCTTCTAAATCAACATTCACGTGTCTTCCACCTTGAATAATAGGATCTCCAAGAGACGGAGCTCTCAATAACTCAATGTCTTTAGAATATGGGAAATAACTCCTCAGCAGCATCGTGGAGTTTGAGGTTCCTTCGCGTACCCCCAATTTTCCTGGACTAACCACTGAAAAGAAGAAAATTGAATTTATAATTGCCGGTATTATTAAGATAAAAACTACTATAGTAAATTTCTTGGTTTGGTTTAATCTAAATCTTTGGCTGAATATGACATACCAGGATACAAAAAAAGATGCTGCAATCATACTAATATAGGTAAACTTTATTGCAATTCCGACTACTTGTATCATCGAAATTAATACAACGATAAATGGAATTTTGTCATCAGTTACCCCTTTCTTCAGCAATCCATAAGTGAAGTAGCAGTATAAAAAGAAAGGAAACAGCACTAACCCGTCGGAAGCTAAAACAACACTTGTAGTGACCAAGACGGGTAATGTCGCAATGTAAGCTAAAGATAAGGTGCACATAGTTGTACACATTATTTGTCTGGTTATTTTAAAAATTAAAAGCAAGCTTATGCTGATCAAGATAGCGATTAAGAATGAAAGGATCATGAGTCCATATTTCCAGCTAAATAGATGGATGGCAAATGCAGCTAGATAATATAAGCCAAATGGATCGGGTATTCCAAATTGGAGGCTTTCATTTTTTAGTATTAGCCTCACGTAGTTTAGATGTTGAAAATAATCTTGACCGATGTATCCTTTATTGAGAATTAGCCTTGCGCAAATCCACAGATAAGCGAACATAATAATTGCAACCACGCTGCTTTCGTAGGTAAACTTATGATTTTTAATCTGCATATTTTAAGGTGGGCTTCGGTGATTGGATTTGAGCTTAGTGTCGAGCGATTCCCGAAATTGCATTGATGTCATATCTGGGATCTTTAACTTCATGCTTAAGTTGGCAAATGCCGGGTGATCCACTAGTTTCTATTTTAACATAATTCCAGGCTCTGCACTCATCTTCATTCAGACAGATTTGCATGCATTTCCGAGGGGCTAGCGGATCGTTTAGGGGAAAGGATCGATATGTGTCACCGGTCTGCACCCTTTCAATTTCATAAGTGCTCTGTCGGGTATCGCTATTAAAAAACATATTTGTGAAGTGAATTATCAATAATGCTCCTACTAGTAAGCAAAACATCTGATAGATTTTTATTGAGGTATTTGAAACTAACATTTCTTACATTTTTCCAAAGCAGTATTCTTTAATATCTTAAACATATTTTATAGGTGCCGCGTTCCAAATTTTATCAAATTATAAGCGTCAAGGGAAACTTTAAAGTAACGCTATCTTGCGCGAGCAGGTGCTGTGTTGTCGGCGGATCAGTTTGTTTGAACAGCACACTCCGACTTTGAAGTGGATTCCAAGCGAATTGCAAAAGGTACCGAGTTATCCCCATGGGATAACTTGGAGCGTATCGAAACCCTCATTCTGTGCAGACTCTGCCCGTTTGGGCAGCAACTTCTGATAGACTGTATCGCTAGCGTTTCATTGCACCGGTCCTAGTGTTACGTGTTGTTAGCAGACTAATTGCCTACTTTATCATAAGCCACCATACCCGCTGATACTAACGGTTCACCACAACCGCTTGACAATCACGTTGTCCCGCCAGGCCCCCTATGTCATACCTTCACGCTTTCGGTTCTACAGGACGATCACGCCGA
>CAMAYX010000211.1 GCA_945862405.1 Legionella genomosp. 1 | reverse complement strand
TATTGGTAAATGGCATAATAGAAAAGCAGAAAAGAAAAAAGATGGTTGCGGGAGATACGATTGAATTGAATGGTGAGATCTTCCGGCTTAAGTTGGGTGCTAATTAATATTACTCTTCACTCGGGCTCTAGTAAGAAATGGGTGTAATTCTCATAAAATTGCTTTGAACACTTTGGACTTAATTTTATTTCTACCTATTACAAAAGAGCACTTCATCGAATATACCGAAGAAAATCCAGCCTATCGCAAAGTGGCCGATAAATATTTCAAAGAAATTTATCGAGAGGAAGTGTGTGATGTATTCCCACGATATGATCACCCCAAAATTATTGAAACTTGGGGCGACAGAGTTACTAGAATTAAAAACATTGAAAGCTACTTGTCATGATGAAATATAACTTGCATGTAATATTTGATTTCAGGCGCGTTGGGAGTACTGCGCCATAGGTATCAACTATTTATTACAACTCTTACTGCTTGTAGTTTTAATTTGGAAGTATTAATAAAACTCTCACTGTCGATAATTTGTTGTTTCAAAAATAAAATTTCATCAGTGCGGACGGAGGGATTAATTTTTTGTAATGCTTCCAGTCTATCAATTTCTTGAGAAATTTTGATTTTCATTTCAGATTTACCATGCTCAACAATTTCTCTAATCGTTTCTGCTGCAACTTTATTACTTTGCTCGAGTATCGTCTCCAGGTCATTGCGTATTTGCTTTGTTATAGCGAGGCCAAGTTGTCGTTTAACAGGAGCGCACATACCATTCAGTTGATCATAGTCCAAAACACTTGAAAGATTCTTTCCTTGTATGTCCATTAAAATTCGAATTGGTTTTAATGGTAAAAATAGGTCCAGCTGCAGTTCTTTCGGGGATGAGCAATTGACTGTATAGAAAGACTCTAAGAATATGGTTCCAGGAGTAATGCTTTTAACCGATATGGTTGTTAATGTGGCACTTCCAATGGTTGAACCAAGGATCATCTCCATTGATTCATTTACCATAGGATGCTCCCAACTCAGGAACTCCATGTCTTCCCGTACTAAGGCTTTCGCGCGTGAGTAAGTGATGGTTAGACCATCTTCTTTTAATCCTGGGAAATAGGTTGTTTTCATATGGTCGGTTGGATGTAACACTTCAGCATACTCAGAGTGGTAATTATGGTCAACTCCATATTCATGGAAAACTTTTGCCATGTAATTTTCCAGCTCTAAATAATTTTCTTCTGCTTCGATGCCAGCAATTAGCTCTTGGGCTTTGGGCAGGTTGCATGAATTCAGCTCTAATAACTTGTTCCGGCCTGCATGCAGTTTTTGATTGATTTCCCTTGCATAGTCTTTCGTGTCTTTAATAAGGGCTTCAATAGTAGAGTTATCTTTGGAATCTGCAGCTTCTAGCAGTTGATGTAGCCTATCCTGGAAGGCTTCATAAATAGAAAACCCAACCGAACAACTATTTTCAAATAAAGAAATACCTTCTTGATACCATCTAAATAGTATTTCTTGGGCAGTATTCAATAGATAAGGAACATAAATTTGAATATTGTATCGCTGCCCAATACGGTCCAGTCGACCAATACGTTGCTCAAGTAAATCAGGATTGAGGGGCAAATCAAATAAAACAAGGTGACGTGCAAATTGGAAGTTTCTTCCTTCACTACCAATTTCGGAACAAACAAGTACCTGGGCACCATCTTCTTCCGCAAAATAGGCCGCAGCTTTATCACGGTCGATGATGGTTAAACTTTCATGGAATGAGGTACTTTTAATGCCTGCTTTTAATTTTAAGTGTTGTTCGAGGGCAATAGCCGTTTTTGCATGTGCGCAAATAACTAAAATCTTTTGGGGCTTTAACGACTCAAGGTGGTTCATGAGCCAAACAACTCGTGGATCATGTTGTAACCATAGCTCTTTTTCTAGCATCATCTCTGGAAAAAGATTAAATGAATGCAAGGGTTCCATGTCAATCGCATAGATGGCTGGTTTTGGCAAAGGATAAGAATGCATTTGCCGCTCTGGAAATCCTTTAATGGCGAAACGTGTATTACGAAAGAGTACTCGTCCGGTCCCATGTCTATCTAATAAATTCTTAATGATGTCATCAATATTAGTAAGGTTAGACTCGGGTAAGTATGGTTGTATTTGCTCTTTTAATTGGATAGTTAATTCGGTTTGTTGGTTTGCTTGGTGTTCAATTAATTTTTCAATCAGTGTATTAATTTCTTGGTAACGTTCTTCTTCCTTTATAAACTCGTTTAAGTCATAAAAACGTGATGGGTCTAAAAGGCGTAACCGCGCAAAATGACTTTGCATTCCAGTCTGCTCTGGGGTTGCTGTAAGCAGAAGAAGACCGTTGCTTTGCGCTGATAAGTTTTCTATGCATTGGTATTCATAACTTGTTTCATGAGGTGACCAATGCAAATGATGTGCCTCATCGACAACAAGAAGGTCCCAACTGGTTTCAATAGCCTGTTGGCGTACATGGTCGTTTGATACCAAAAAATCCAAGCCACATAAAATCAGCTGTGCACTTTCGAAGAGATTATCTTTAGTTTCTGGCATGCGTAATTCAGTATATTCATCGTCATACTCGTCAAAATCTAATTCGCACTTAGCCGCCGCATCATATGAATTTTGATCAATAATTGAGAAATAAAGATTGAAGCGTCGTCTCATTTCCACTAGCCATTGGTGAATGAGTGTATCCGGAACGACTATCAAAACCCGATTTGCTTTTCCAGTGTGAAGTTGATAATGCAAAATCATCCCGGCCTCAATTGTTTTTCCTAGCCCGACTTCGTCAGCAAGGAGAACTCGAGGTGCATGTCGCTGCGCAACTTCATTGGCAATATAAATTTGGTGTGGATGATGGTTAGTACGAGAGCCTAATAAGCCTTTGACAGGAGATGTTTGCAATCTGCTGATGTTATTCAATGTTTCAATTCTTAATTTGTAAGCATTTAGTTTATCCACTAGTCCTGCTAAAAGTCTTACCTCTGGCGTATTAAGTTCGATAAACGAGCCTATAGCAAATTCTTTAACCTGAACTTCCTGCCCTGATTCATCTATTCCGGAATAAATAATATAACCATTATCCTCATTTAAAGCGGTAATTCGAATTTTGGATTCATCATTGGTAGTAATTATTTCCCCAATTTTAAAAATGATACGGCTGAGTGGGGCATTTTCTGTAGCGTAGATGCGTGTTTCGTCTGCTGCGGGGAAGGAAACGCTTATATGTCTTCCTTGTAGATTGGTAATGGTACCTAAACCGAGCGAAGTTTCCGCGTTACTTATCCAACGTTGGCCAATAGTGAATGTCATAGATAGAAATTTTCCAATTACAAAATGGGTTAAATTAGGGATGGTAGGTGTTATAAAGTAGTTATGCCTATTTTATCTGTTAATTGTATCAATGATTACTATTGTAGACATTAATTTTTCATATATTTGTTGAACAGCCTTTAATCGCCATCTTTCGTTGTACCTAGATAAATCATCACATGGGTGACATTGATGGCACGTTTTCACGATTTCCCAGACGTAGAAAATTCAAAGATGAAAATTTAGGATTATTAAAGTATGGGATTCTGGCTTCGGTGAAAAAAAAACTGCCGATATAACGTTTCAAGATTGAGGGAAGATTAAGTTCACCTCTGAAATGAACTTGAATCTAGCGCAAAGAATGCATTAAGATAATTTAGACTTTCAAACCCTAAAGGATTAGCGGTGAAAAAAATACTTCTAATTTGTTGTTTATTAATGAGCTCATTAGTCTTTTCGCAGTCCATAGGAACCGTATTATTTACAGCTCATAAGGTGGTTGCAAAACGAGCAGGGAGTGATGTAAAGCTTGCCCGGGGCTCGCAATTGTTTTCAGGCGATACCATCATGACCGCTGAGGAAGCAGTGGCTAAAATTCGTTATTTAAATGGTACTTTATTAACCATAGGCTCCAATTCAACTTACACCGTTTTATCTTATAAACCAGATCAATCTGAAGTAATCAACGCCCAACTGACGAAAGGGAAGATTGAGTCACAAAGCGTAGGCGGCCCTAAACAAGAAACCCTTAAAACACCTATGGTTGCGATCAAAGTATCGGGAACTTACTTCAGAGCTTTTGTTTCCGGGCCTAAGAAAACCAACGTTGAATTGAAGGAAGGAAGTATTAAAGTAGGTAATGTTGACTTAAAACCAGGTGACAGTGTTGTAGCTACTCCAGCAGGGATTAGTCCGCAACCATTCCCAGCAGCAGGGATTATCCCTGTTATTCCTGCAAATCAAACAGCAGGAAATGCGGTCAATGAGGCTTCTTCCTGACTTCCGCATAAATTTTCAAAAAATTTAAAATTTTAGAAGGGCGCGAAGCTCCCTTCTTGTTTTTAAAGGTCTTTATGTTGAACGTCAAAATGTAGTGACTACCATTTAAATATAAGTTTACTTTTATTTTCTTTGCTTT
>CAMAYX010000210.1 GCA_945862405.1 Legionella genomosp. 1 | reverse complement strand
CTTTAGTGACCTTATCTTCGGAATTAAATTCTTCTGATTGTCTATTTATCGATCCGCTTTCTTCTTGTGCCATTTTGTTGATTTCCTTACCACCCTCACGACATTAAATTTACCTTATTTTTGTCTCACTGTCGCTGGCACAGAGGGGTGCCCATTCATTGATAGAAACCGTAAATAAGTCCTTAAAACAGTGGATGATTTTTTAACTACGGCACGGCTGTTGTGCATTGCTGCATCACAAATCACCTGATGAATAGTCGTAGCATCATATTTATTAGGTACATCACCAAGTAATGCGATTAAACCGCGCAGCTCATATTCATATCGCTCTACAGTTTTAACTGCGAGACCGCGTTCTTGAAGAGATTTTCTAAAGTCTGCAAGGTAGATAGGTGGTGTTTTTTGTGCAGGTGATTCTATTGCGATAATTTTTTTCTGACTCAAATAATCTATAAAACGATATATTCGGTTTAGGTATTGACGAGAAAATTGTTTTTTTCTATGAGAATCCAAGCAACAATGACAAGTATGTTTGCCAAACTGCAGAACTAATTTATCAGTAATGCATTCCAATGAAATATTTTCTTTATTCAGCCAAGCGCCGAAATGCGATATACAGCTGCGATAAGTTTCAATGGTTGTTTCAAAGTAGCCATTATTCAACAGTTCCTGGGTAAAAGCTTCCACGTGTTGCTTCAGATAAGCAGGTGGATTAAACAACAAATTACTTGTTTGGGTTATTGCTTTAAATGTCATGATATTCTCCTATATGTCTGTCAGACCGACAGTTCATTAGTAAGAATAGTTATGTGGAGTAATAAGGCTGATTATAGTGATAAAAACCCATCAAATCCTATGTTTTTAGTGTAATCACTACACATAATGGAAGACTCTACATAATTGCGAAAGTCAACGTGAATTGCAGCCACATAAACTTTCGTATTTTCAGAAAGTCTCAACATCTTAGACCTCCAGCGATGCGCAGAACTCTTTCTAGAAATGTTGTATCAATTTCAGTCGAGCGATAAAAAGATGGGGTTAATTAAACGCTTACCTCAAAGTTAAGTTAGGCTGTAAACTGTAGTGTGATCTGGGATTGGCCATAATACAGTTACTCGAGGAATCAAGGGGTATATTTTACCCCCTTGATTTAAATGGGTCTTAATCAAGTTGTGTTGAATGCATGGAGAGATTGTAAGTCTTACCCTGTCGAAGAACAGTTAATTTAATTTCGTCCCCAGCTTCGGTATTTTCCAAACTAGTCAATAAATCTTTTACCGACTTAATGGGATGCTGATTAATTTGTATTATTAGGTCTCCCAAAATTATACCTCCATCAACGTCTCTTTTGGTCCCCCTTAATCCCACCAAAGATGCAGGTGAATTTGGTGTTACTTTATTCACCAAAACGCCCTGAATATCCAATTGCTGGGCTATAGCATCATCAAACACAGTAATGCCAATTCCAGCTCGTACAAATTTACCATCTTTGATTATTTGTTCGGTGATTTTTTTGATATCATTTGATGGAATAGCAAATCCAATACCTGCTGAGCTTCCTGAGGTTGAATAGATGGCTGTAGTCATTCCAATCAACCCCCCTTGACTATTTAATAATGGCCCCCCGGAATTGCCTGGGTTTATAGAAGCATCGGTTTGAATTAGATCATGAAGGCTATAATCCCCCTGTGGTAACTGTCGGTTTAAAGCTGAAATAATTCCTCGCGTAAGAGTATGATCTAAGCCAAAAGGATTGCCGATGGAGATCACATTTTGGCCTACATGTAACTCATTCGCATTTATGATTGGATACTGCTTAAACTTCAGATTTTCTAAGTCTTTGGAATTTAACTTCAAGACTGCGATGTCCTTTTTCGGAGCAATCCCCAAAATTTTTGCGTGAGCCTCCTTACCATTTTTAAATGTAACGATTACTTCATTTGCTCCAGCAACAACATGATAATTGGTTACAATATGTCCTTTGTCATCCCATAAAAAACCAGATCCCGCCCCCGTTTCCACTGGTACAAAACCTATACTAGGATTTATAACGTGGTTGATTTTGTGAACATTTACCACTAGAGGCGCCATCTTCTCGAAAATGTTGATGAGGTTTTGTTCTTCAGGCATTAAATTATTAGCCTGAAATAACGATTCACCAAAACAAAGATTTGAAAATAAAAGCCAAATGGAGACGAACGTATAAAACCGATTTCTATTTTTATTCATATAAAATTCTCATCAAATTCAGGCAATTTTGTATGGAATTTGTTATTTATTTATAGATAGTAAGAGCTTGAGACTGCAGCGTTCTAGTATGCAGTCTCTTCATTATTATTCTTCACATTTAACTTCTATTTTCTTGCCCCTAAGAGGTTCCTTTTTCGGAATAATAATTTTAAGCACGCCAGATTTATAAATAGCGTCAATTTTTGATTCATCTGCCGATTGCGGTAAATTGAAACGGCGATAAAACTGACCTTGCATTCTTTCAATCCTTGAATAACCCTCCTTATTCTGGGATTGTTCAAGATTTCTTTCTCCATGAAGAGTTAACAAATTATTTTCTAAAGATATGTGTATATCTTGTCGGTTAACTCCTGGAATATCTGCGGTCACTAAAAATCGATCTTTTTCTTCTTTAATATCAACCGCAGGTGCCCAAGTGCCAGTATCAACAAATGAGGAATCAGTTTGATACTTTACTAAGTTATCAAAAATTTGGTTTATTTCTTTAGATAAAGGAATATATTCACGTTTAAGTAGGTTCATTTTTCTCTCCTCCGAAAAGATTAATATTCTTAATTTCTAATATATGGTCCATTAGTTTTTTTTCAAGAGAGAAGCCTACGAGTAGGATTGAAAATGTTGAAATATTAGTCAGTGTGGTAAAATAGCCTATAAAAACTTAATTGATATACGTAGAAAATACGCAAAATGGCATTGATCTTCCCCCAATTTACTGTCCGTTAAATTGGGGGAAGATCAGCTCTGGACGAGCAAGCCGGACGTACTCAGGTGGGCAAGGTAATTGATAAGGAGGAATCTCTTGGGTATAAAATGAGCATCTAATTGTTTGTTGGCGCCACTCCAGAAGCTAAAAATTTGGTTGCCAACACCATTTGACCAAATTATTCAATGATTTACAATCGCTCTCTAAAATGTAAAAACGGAGAAGGTTGTTATGCCTAAGTATATGGAAATGATAAAAGGCTCTCCATTAGATAGGACACTAGATATTCATCCTGCTAACGATGTTCTTAAACTCAGTGAATTTATAAAATTATATTCACAAACCTATCGAAGAGAAATCCAGTGGGCTAGTCGTTATACAATCCTAAAAGATAATATAAGCCAGTTAAAAGCAAAACTGGAGGTTCTAGAAGGTGATGCAAAAGAATTAACTGAAGTAGAACTGCAATCTTTATATCAACACCTAAAACTTAATCTAGAAATGCAAAATTTAAGCGTTATGGCCGTAGCTCATCAAAATAATGATGAGGCAGCTGGTCAAAAACAAATGCATCAATTCACCAATGCAATGAATACATTGAGCAGTGAGTACGAGAAACTCAAAAAAAGTGACCTTAAACAAGTGAGCTTACCTGCGTCTTGGACTGAACATCGTTATCCTGCATTACGCGGTCAATTGGAAAATTATGAAAATGAATTTTCCGTGTTAGCAAAGGGGCTTAAACCTGCTGAAAAAGATAGAAGAATTGCAAAATATTTCGCGCTCTGTTTATTGAAAGAATATCCTGCCGCTTTGGCCCAAAAAGGGGTCCATGATGAAGAATGTTGGGTCACCATCATAGGAAGAAGTCATGGACTAGGTTTGCCGTTTCAATATGTTAAAGGAGATTTGGATTATCTTTCCAGAATGCAATTCATTCATATCGCTGGTAATGATTTCTCCACCATCGTCGATTTAGGCTCGGTACTTGGTACCAAAGCAAAATTTAAATATCAACAGCCGCTGAGTGCGAAGCAAATCAGAGCGGCACAAGATCAGGCGACGAATTCAGGTGAGATCTCCACCTGTGCTGCTAAATTAACCTCAAAATATAGCGCACAGTTGGGTATGGTTTCTACCGTTACTGCCCAAAGAGTGTATTCTATTCGCTGGGAAATTGCTGAAAGATTTGCGACCCAATCTTCCGAGGAGTTTGATATTTCTACTTCAGTAAATCAGGGTTTGGCCATCGCGGCAATCCCACAAAACTGTATTTGTTGCATAAGAATGGCAGCAGATCATGAAAAGTCGATCCCTGTTGAAATTATTTTTAAAAACGGTGTAATTAGTAAGATTCTTGCTATCTCTGAAGAGGAATATCATCAGGACTTACGAAAAACTCATCAAGACGGAAGGGTTTTGTAGTTCATTAATAAGATAATATTTGAGTAGTCCTTTTTTTATTTGGTATACGGTTTGTGCTGTTTGGTAAGCGATTTTTTTCAGGTTAACCCACACATGAATAGCGCAG
>CAMAYX010000209.1 GCA_945862405.1 Legionella genomosp. 1 | reverse complement strand
TTTCGCCAGGGTCAATTTTACTACCAATTCTTTTTCCGCTTTACTCAAAAAGAGCAAGATCTGCTTATGGAAAAATTCAAAGACTTACTACAACAGCATGATTTTTGGGTCGACACTCTTGGATGCTAAAATGAGGGGATTCCTGAGGTCTTAGACTAGACTGATTTTTTTTTAAACGGACGAGGACTACTATGCAACAAAGAAGACACGTTAGACCACAAGAAGAAGCTGATAAGCCAAACTATTTCTTCAGATTTATGTGCTTAGCTGCCTTAACTTCTGCCGCAGCAGCAGCAGTGTATTTTACAGTTAATTCTAGTGCTGCAGCCACTGCTTCAACTGCCATTGCTGGAACAGCAAAAGCAGCTTTTGTAGCAACAGCAGCCGCAGCAGCTTCCTCTTCATTAGTTCCATTAATTGCTCTGACCTTATTAGTAGGAAGCATTTTGTTGCTGCCATTCCTGTTCAGAGGCAATGCTTATCATGTACGACCTGCACGTGATACCATTTACGTAGACAGCGGCAGAGGTAGTTCTTTAATGTTCGCACCGCCATATCTACATGGACATCATGGCAGTTGGGGCTTGGGCAGTGGACAAACCGTTGTTGTTGATTCTCAGCGTGCTCATGGTCACATTGATCACAGTCACAGTCACAGTCACGGTCACGGTCACGGCCATGATTCACACCAGTCGACCCACGCCACCACTCACGTCCGACGTTCATAAAACACTCTACTTTATGCACACCTAAGGTGTGCATAAAGTTTTCATTCCCATCAAATTTGCCAATTTCCTACGCTTCTCAAATACTTTAGAATTTGTTAATGTATGGCCGAATTAATAACTACAGGTTTTAAAATGCCAATTATTAACGGTACACGTTTTCAAAAAAAAGAAAAAATTAAAGCTGAAATTAACAGTGAAATTTTTGCTAAAATAAATGAATATTGTACGTGGGCAAACATCGATGATATCGGATTTTTTATCGAAGAAGCTGCAAGTTTTATTTTTGCAAAAGATCGCGAGTGGAAGCAACATAAAAAAGCCACAAAAAAGCGTGGTGAAAAAGTATAAATAGCGAAGTATTTTCTCGCTAAACCAAAAATTCCTTGACAGCTCAGCCATGCCTCATTAAACTGCGATTCTCATTTTAGGGGTTATAGCTCAGCTGGGAGAGCGCTTGCATGGCATGCAAGAGGTCGGCGGTTCGATCCCGCCTAGCTCCACCACCATGTGGCCCATGGTGAAAATTTACAGACGTCCCCATCGTCTAGAGGCCTAGGACATCGCCCTTTCACGGCGGTAACAGGGGTTCGAATCCCCTTGGGGACGCCATTATTTAGAAAAAGTTCCGAAGGTCCCCATCGTCTAGAGGCCTAGGACATCGCCCTTTCACGGCGGTAACAGGGGTTCGAATCCCCTTGGGGACGCCATATTTGTCGTACTTACATCTAAACCTGCAATAATCAAGCAGGTTTAGACTATCCTTAGAACATATAGACTATGAAATGCTAAAAGGACTTTACGACATGGAGTCGCATAAATCTCGCCGCTTTCA
Organism: Legionella genomosp. 1; assembly: GCA_945862405.1. Classification (GTDB taxonomy): domain Bacteria; phylum Pseudomonadota; class Gammaproteobacteria; order Legionellales; family Legionellaceae; genus Legionella_A. The sequence continues at coordinate 2,945 of CAMAYX010000209.1, read as the reverse complement.
ACACATACGCCCCATAAAACTCAACAAGTTAGTGCTCAACAGCATTTTCATCTTGGCACTATTGATCCTAAGCTTGATCAATATTCAATCGTATCTTGAAGTAAAGAATTTAAAAGAATCCAATCGTTGGGTGATTCATACCTATTCTGTCCTTAATACGCTTGATGAAGCCTTATATACGTTAACAAATTTAGAATCGGATCAACGCGCTTTTTTAATTACCAATGACAAAACTTTTTTACAAGAATTGGAAGACAAAAAAGGAGTTCTGAGCAAATATTTGGAACAATTAGCCAAGCTTACCAAGGATAACCCTGAACAAAACAGTCGTGTTGTAAATTTTACTAACATGACCAAAGAACGCCTCCTTATTTTAGAAGCTGTAGCCGATGTAACGTCACGAGAAGCATTGAATACACCCGAAGGAATTGCTCTTTTTAATAAAAGTGAAGCATTCTCAGATCAAGTCAAAGCAGTTGGTCAGGAAATTAAATCCGTGGAATTGGTATTGCTGAATGAACGCAACACCAGAATGTTAAATAAAGCGGATACAACCACATTCATCATTATCCTAGGCAGTATAATAAGTTTAATTTTACTGATCGTGCCTTTTGTTTTAGCTAATGTTGAATTGATCAATCGACAAATTATCGAATTCAAAAGCCGCCGTCTTGGCGCTCATTTACGTCAAATTATCGAATCAACCAGCGAAATGATTGCGGCCCTGGATGAAAAAAAGCGCTTTCAGATTTTTAACGAAGCTTATCAACGCGAATTTAAAAACTTATTCAATAAATCCTTAACTATAGGGTTGCCCTTAGATGATGCGTTTGCAGAAACCGCGCCCGAAAAGCATGAACTCGTTCGTCTTTGGAAAGGATCTATGGAAACGAGCGAGGCTACAAAAATTATTGATATGAACCAATACGGCGCATCAAGTCAAATCTATGAATTCAACTGTAAACAAATTATCGATGAACACAAAGAAATCAAAGGCGTCGTGCACACCATTAGCAACATCACTGAAAAAATTCGCGAACACAAAGAACTTCAAGAAGCTTATGAGCAACAAAGAGCAGGAATGCATGCCTTAAAAATCAAAAACGAGCAGATTACGCTCTTAGTAGAAATGAGCGACATTCTATTGGCAGCCAATTCCCAAGAAGAGCTGGGCAGCATCATGACCAGATATGCGCAACACTTGCTTGCATTTAGCAGCGGTTATTTATTCATCATGCACCCTTCAAAAAACTATTTAGAAATGTCGAATAAATGGGGTACGCCCAAGCAACAAGAATCTGTGTTTAGTTCAGAAAATTGTTGGGCAATACGTCTAGGTCGAACTTATCAAGTCAAAAGGTCTGGTATGGAATTGTTATGCGATCACATTTCGCAAAGCAATGATCTTGCGGGAACGGTCATGTGCGTACCCTTGATGGCGCAAAACGATATTTATGGTTTGCTGTACATGGAGATACCCGAAGATGTTTTCCAATTAAACGAAGACCACAAACTCCTAATAACTGCCTTTGCAGAGCTCACCGCACTGGCCTTAGCCAACGTTAGGCTACGCGAGAACTTACGCTATCAATCAATTCGCGACGCGCTCACAGGGCTTTATAATCGCCGTTACCTTGAAGATGCCTTGCTCAAACAAAAACATCAATCGGAACGAAGTAAAACAAGTTTTGCAATATTAATGTTAGATTTAGATCATTTTAAAAAAATCAACGATACGTTTGGTCATGATGCCGGTGATACCGCGTTAAAAGAAGTTGGCGAGATTTTACAAAACGAAATAAGAGCTGGGGATGTAGCCTCTCGCTACGGTGGAGAAGAGTTTGTGCTCATGCTCCATGATATTGATTTAGGAAATGCAGAAAAAAGAGCAGACAATATAAGGACGTCCATCTCTAAACTGCAACTAAAATATGGCGCACAAGAGATCATCCCCATCACCATTTCAATTGGGATAGCAATGTATCCTCAGGACAGTACCGAGGTAGCCAGTCTGATTGAAATAGCGGACCAAGCTTTATATACGGCCAAGAAAAATGGCCGTAATCGCATAGTGTCAGCCCAAGAAATTAAAAACACAGCGATTAAAAAACCATCCGATTAAATTTCGATTGTTCAAAGTCTTTCAAAAATGGTACGTGTATTAAAGCCAAATAATCGTTCGTGCATACGGTAGGCATATTCATCGGTCATATTTGCGATGTAATCACATACCACTCTTCTGGCAGATGTTTCGTCATCTCCTTGCTGAAATAAAACACGATTCTTATTGTCCAATAAGCTACTAGGGTTTGAACTGATGGCTTCAAATAAACGTAAAACCACCGTTTGGCCTCCATATTCAAACGTTCGAGCTTCTTGTGAATCAATTACATATTGGTAAATGCATTGGATGAGATAGTCTAATAAGGCTTGTGCCTCAGCACGTAACACCAGATTATATTTTAGAATGTCATTTGCGAACCCTTCATGCGTTTGTTTCAGCTCGGTTGCGGTAATAAAATAATTAACCATTTCGCCTATGGCTTGCTTGCGTAAATGCAAGGCAGGATTAAATAAATTGTCCATGAATAAATTGATATTAGAAGTCAGTGCAGACGCGTTTAACAACTGGCGAAAGGCATCCGTTTCTAAATTACCGCGATGGATAAGGCGCAAATGAATTGCATCTTCAAGATCATGCACACCATAAGCTATATCATCTGCAGCGTCCATGATGGAACAGTCGAACGAGTGAAACGCTGCTTTTCCATGCATTTTTTCTTGCGGGTCTGCTGCCAAGGTTTGAAATAAAGTACGATCCTCTTCAGAAAAAGGAGATAACAGCCAATCGATTTCATCTTGTTCACAATCAAAATAACTCTTCGGCGGCAACCAATCATTAATACGAATAATCTTATTTAAGGTCTCTGGAACATCTGGTATGG
>CAMAYX010000208.1 GCA_945862405.1 Legionella genomosp. 1 | reverse complement strand
CAGGACTTACGCAAAAGTCCAAGGTCGAGGCAAAATCAATTTCTGGCGAAGGAGTTTAGATAAACTAAATGACTGAGTCAGAAATTGATTTTAACGAAGAGATTGGGCTTTTGCGTAAGTCCTGTTAGAATTCGCTTTGCTTTTTACCTGCCCATTTAGTAAAAAATGAGATATAAAAATTCGGGAAATCAACATCGAGCTAACCCTCACCTACCTCATTTCCGCTTGAGTTTACTCATTGCGTTGATGATCGTATGTTCCTTGATTTTAATCTTACGTTTAGGTTACCTGCAATTTTCGCAATACAAACGCTATGCCACGCTTTCGTTAAAAAACCAAATGAGCATTACCCCTATAGCGCCACCGCGCGGCATTATTTTGGATAGGAATGGCGTGGTATTGGCAGATAACATCCCAGTTTATGCTTTGGAAATTATTCCTGAACGGGTTAAAAACATCAAAAACACTTTAAAAAACTTACAAGATTTACTGCCCTCGATCTCCGAAGATGACATCGATAATTTCATGCACGCGCGCGGGCAAAATCGCTCCTATGTCCCAATACCGATCAAACCTAAATTAACGCAAGAAGAAGTCGCTATTTTCGCCAGCAATCAATATCTATTCCCCGGGGTAAGTATTAAAGCTCGTCTTATGCGGTCTTACCCTTTAGGTGAGGTAGCGGCGCATTTATTAGGTTATGTAGGGCGTATTAACCTGCAGGAATTGCAAGAAGTCGACAGCATTAATTACCGCGCCACAAACTTTATGGGTAAAGCCGGGGTGGAAAAATATTACGAAGATTTGTTGCATGGACGTGTGGGCTATCAGCAAATTGAGACGGATGTTAGCGGCCGAACCTTACGCATTTTAAGCAAACAAAGTCCGGTTTCTGGCGCTAAGATTTACCTGACCATTGATTCACGACTACAAAAAGTAGCCTATGACGCCCTCAAAGGCAAACGTGGTGCTTTGGTGGTGATGAACGTGAACAATGGCGATATACTTGCCATGACGAGTTCCCCAAGTTTTGATCCTAATTTATTTGTCAATGGCATCAGCAGTAAAGATTATCAGCTATTGTCCAATGCGGTTGATAAACCTTTATATAATCGCGCTGTCCGTGGATTGTATCCCCCAGCTTCTACCGTGAAACCGTTCGTCGCCATCGCCGGCTTAGAGCATGGCGTTATTACCCCTGACACTAAAATTTACGATCCGGGCTGGTACCGTTTGCCCGGGGTGCAGCATAAATATCGAGATTGGAAACGCAGTGGACATGGGATTATTAATTTAAAACGGGCAATTACGGTATCTTGCGACACCTATTTTTATCAGCTGGGCAGTAAGATGGGCATTTCCGCCATTGAAGACATGTTGGTGCAATTTGGGTTTGGTCAACTTACCCACGTTGATTTGTCGGAAGAAGCCCCCGGCTTGGTTCCTAGCCCTAGCTGGAAAAAAGGCAGTAAAGGCGTGCATTGGTATCCGGGAGATACCTTGATCACCTCCATTGGCCAAGGGTTTATGCTCGCATCCACCTTGCAATTGGCTAACGCTACCGCCAGTTTAAGTCAACACGGACGCCGTTATCGACCGCATTTGTTCAGTTACTCCGTGCACGATCGTGGCGAGACACGCAAATATAAGCCTTTAGAAGAATACCCTATACAATTGAGCGATAATGCTTACTGGTCGATCGTTCATGAAGCCATGCAAAACGTGATCATTAATAATGAAGGCACAGGATATCGTTTTGGTAGAGATACAGCTTATAGCGTCGCTGGAAAAACGGGTACTGCACAAGTATTCAGCGGCAATCAATACGAAAAAAAGAAGTATGAAGAAATACCGGAAGCTTTGCGTGATCACTCATTATTCATTGCGTTTGCCCCGGTAGAAAAGCCTGAGATTGCGATTGCGGTGATGGTGGAGCATGATTTCGTAGCATCGCACGTAGCGCGCAAAGTTATGGATGCTTATTTTGAACTTTATAAACCTAGTGATAGAACCTCATGAGTATAAGCCAAGCCCGTCCAGTTTATCGATTTAACCCTAGAGTATTGCACATCGATTTTCCGCTGTTGGGTTTACTGTTTCTGCTGATCATGGTCGGTTTGGTTATCCTCTACAGCGCTTCCAATCAAAACATGGGCATGGTGTTACGCCAGGCGTTGCGTTTGACCATCGCCCTTGGCGGCATGTTGGTCTTCGCCTTTGTTCCCCCTCATAAATATAAAGTCTGGACTCCCTGGCTTTATGGCTTGGGTTTATGTCTTTTAATCGCCGTAATCATCATTGGTAAAATTGGAAAAGGGGCACAGCGCTGGTTGGATTTAGGCGTGTTTCGTTTCCAACCCTCGGAAATTATGAAACTTGCGGTACCGATGATGGCAGCTTGGTATTTTGACCGAAAATCCTGGCCCATAGACACCAAAGCGCTGATCTTCGCAGCAATTATTATTTTTGTCCCTGCTCTATTGATTGCGAAACAACCCGATTTAGGCACCGCCTTAATGGTAGTAGCATCGGGAATTTGCGTTATCTTTTTAGCGGGCATTCCCATGCGCATCGTTATGATTTTAGCGACGATTGTAGGCTTGAGCGCCCCGCTGCTGTGGAATGTGTTACACGATTATCAAAAACAACGGATTATTACCTTTTTAAACCCTGAAAATGATCCTTTGGATACGGGTTACCATATCATTCAATCAAAAATTGCCATCGGCTCAGGCGGTGCGTTTGGTAAAGGCTGGCTACTAGGAACGCAATCGCATTTGAACTTCCTACCCGAGCATGCCACCGATTTTATTTTTGCAGTCAGTGGTGAGGAGTTTGGTTTTATTGGCAGCATGGTCTTAATTATATTAGTTGTGCTGGTATCGCTCCGAGGTTTGCACATTGCCCGCCAGGCACAAACCACCTTTACCAGATTACTAGCCGCAGGCTTATCGATGACCTTTTTCCTGTCCGCATTCGTCAACATGGGCATGGTCATGGGCATCCTCCCCGTAGTAGGAATCCCCCTACCCTTAGTCAGTTATGGCGGTACCGCCATGGTAACCTTTTTGGCTGGATTCGGGATTTTGATGTCGATAAGCTCACACCGGATTTTGTTTAACAATATGAAGTAATTTCATAGTTCCGTGCCTATAATTTTGAGTTAAGTTCCTGTTTAAATGAGCGCTGATCTTGGCTCATCGCCTCGAGGTCCTGTCACTGCAGGTATCCCACCGTGCTCGCAAGCGGCAAGCGGCGGGAGCCCTCCTTCCGTGCCACCACTCGATTTAGATACGGGCATGGGCACCGGCACGCTCACGGGCATGTAAATAAAAAAACCGACTTCGGTGAGCAAAGCGAAACGAGAGGTCTAAAAAAGCCTACCACGGAACATAGAACAGCTCAGATTTGGTGGAGGTTGAACGATCTTGAAGCTAAAAAAAAGCAGAGCATACATAAAAGTATGTGAGCATTTTTTTAGCTTCAAGATCGTTCAAGATCGTTCAAGATCCGCCAAATATGACTGTTCTACGAGGTTGAAGTGGCGGCGATGGAGCACACACGGCCCCCTTTCTTTTAAAGCATTCCGGTGAACCGCCGTAGGATATCCCTTATGCGCGGCAAAACCATATCCGGGATATAGCTTATCCATAGCTTCCATTTCCTCATCGCGATGTACTTTCGCCAATATCGAAGCTGCGCTGATTTCGTGAATGAGGGAATCGCCTTTGACGATGGCATAGCAAGGTAGGTTAATCTTCGGTAAAAACGCACCATCGACTAGAATTTTTTGCGGCTGTAGGCTAAGTCCTTCTACAGCGCGCTTCATAGCTAATAAGGTTGCATGATGGATGTTAAGTTCGTTTATTTCTTCAACTTCGGCGCGGCCAAAAGCATAACATACCGCTTTTTCACGAATTTCTGCGGCTAGGGCTTTGCGTTTGATAGGAGTAACTAGTTTGGAGTCTTTTACACCATCAATCATGGTATTTAAAATGACTGCAGCTGCGATAACAGGTCCGGCTAATGGCCCTCTTCCTACTTCGTCTACGCCAGCCACTATCATAGGTACTCCGTTATTATTGTTTTTGTGAATCATACGGAATTTTGTGCCTTATTTAAAGTTGAGTTTTTTTGCTCCCTTATATTGTTAGTTGACTACATTATTGAACGATAGGGTCAGTCAGGACCTGAGCTATCGCGTTACCTGAAGACTGTTGACACCTTGTTACAAATTAACTATGTTCAGTTTTTTACAAATTAGTGGTGCATTGATGCGAGTAATATTTATTTTTTTGTGCTGGATGCTTTGTGCATATACCCATGCGGAAATATCGTTTCTTACCATAAGTGACCTCCACTATGGTGCGGATAATAAAAATGGCGATGGACACGATACGAATGATGAATTGCTGGCAGTTTCATTGGGGAAATTTAGCCAATTAAGCGAAAAAGTGGATTTTATTCTTACCTTAGGTGATTTTCCTACCCACTCCGTGTTAAAGACAGCGAGTAAGG
>CAMAYX010000207.1 GCA_945862405.1 Legionella genomosp. 1 | reverse complement strand
ATATCATGAAGTTGGACAAGATTATTATGAAAATCAATACCGGGAACGTATAATAAAAAGCTTAAGTTTCCGTGCAAAAGCGCTTGGATTTGAGCTCGTAGAGATTCCTTGTTAATCAATAAGTTACAGGGAAGTTCTTTGGGAGCATTTGCAAAGCAATCCAGAGAGATATTGAACAGAACTCAGTCCTGGATTGCTTCGCAAATGCTCGCAATGACGAGAGATAATACCGTGGCCTGGGTGCAGGTGCAGCCGTAATCCGTGATGCATTTGGCTTGAAGCTTCATGGATGTTATGGTTTTCTTCAGTTTTGTGGGGGATTCCCCTGCCCGAGTTATAAATGGGCAAGGGCTCAAAAACCTAATATTTAGTCTTTTTTCCTGACTTAGAGTACGTATCATGGCCGATGAATCTAGCACCAGGTCCTTCGCGGGTTATGTCGTCTGCTTGCTTGTTTAAAATCGAAACGGTATCAATGGTGTGCCCATCTTTGCTCATATTACCCGTAATGCTCAGCACCGATTCACACATTGGGTAAACTACGCTGAATGTAATCGCATTACCAACGACGTAACCAGTGATAGGTCTTTTTTGATCAATAGCTTGTGGGCAGCTTTTAGATGCTTCTGAAGTTTTGAATGAACCTTCTACTTTGTTATCGGGTAAAATGTTCAACTCTATCAACTCTAAAACAGAACCACGCTCATTAATAAACATTTGATTTCCAGCAAATGCAGTGTTGTTTAACAGTGCAGTCGCCGCTAAGGCTACGTACCCGATAGTTCTTAACTTCATGATCTACTCCGTTATTGTAAAATCTTATAACTTGGGCCGCTGCCAGCCGCCATGCAATTCTTCCAGACGTTCCGCAACCGCTAAGGCGGTAATATCTTTCCAAGGTTTAGCGGCAATTAATACATTAATGGGTAGTCCTTCTTTGGAGGTCCCGCAACGTACTGACACCGTTGGCCAACCGGTCAAATTATGAGTCATGGCATAAGAAAAATCACTTATTTCTTTTAAGCCAATTCCATGCACCTTTGCGGGCTTAGGAAATACTGGGCTTATTAACACATCATAATCTTTCATGAAGTGGAGCATGCTGATACGATATTTATCTATATCTGTCATTCTCTGTTGCAGCTCTGTGGTCGATAATTCACACGCATCTGCCTGCCGCAAAAATTCTTGCATTTCCCACGAAAATTCAGTCACTCCTAATGCTTGCAGACCTTGTCTAAAACGCTTACCGCGATCACCTCCTAAAAATAAGTCCCAGTGGAGGTCAAAAGCATGCTGGACACAATTGGGTTTCGCTTCGCGTACCGATTTTACATCCTCAGCTAAGGAACTAGCAGCTTTCTTAACCACGGCTTGGATTTCTTTATCCACCGGTGTGAAACCATTCTCGGTAAAATAAGCAATGCGCAAACTCGCTAAAGGTTCACTTTCAGCCAGTGCTACTGGTGGGATATAGGGAGAGCGGCCATCAGGTCCCGCTAAATATGGGAGAACAAGCTTTAAATCCTGTACATAACGTGCCATAGTTCCATTAGTAACCATGGCACCAATAATGCCCGGCGTATCCCCTCCTACCATACCAGTTCCTGGCAATAAACCGTGCGTTGGTTTTAAGCACGTAGTTCCATTACAGTGGCTGGGCATGACCAAACTACCGCCCCCATCCGTCCCTATTGATAATGGACTTCCTCCTGCCGCCAATAACGCTGCAGAGCCTCCACTGCTGCCTCCAGAAGTTCTGGAAAGATCGTATGGATTATTGGTAGTGCCATAGAGTAAATTGGAGGAATCACCTCCTCTGCAAAACTCCGGTGTATTGGTTAACCCAATAACAATTGCCCCAGCCTCTTTTAAGCGTTTTACCAAAGTTGCATCTTCTGCAGCAGGTCCAATTTTGAATAAGCCAGAACTTCCAGAAGAAGTAACTAGCCCCTTTACGTTTAGTAGATCTTTGATCGTTACAGGCAAACCCGCCAAATGTTTCATCGGTGTTTTAGAGAGCTGCGCATCTATCTTATCCGCTTCTTGCAAACAGATTTCTTCAGGTACTCGTTGCGTTAAGGCATTAATTTTTGGATTTACAGCCTCAATTCTATCAAGATGAACTTGCATCACTTCACGCGCCGATATTTTGCGACTATGAATCAAGTGCAGTATTTCCGTCGCTTTTAAATAATATATATCCTTCATGCCAAGCTCCTAAAACCATAAGTGAACCCTTATTCGGTCTTTGTGAGCGTGAGCGAAGCGGTCCAGAACGATACTTAAACAGAATTCCACTGGATTGCTTCGCTCACGCTCGCAAAGACGAATTATGTTACTGAGCCTTTCCTTGCTCATTTAACCAAGCTTCAACTTGGGTCTGTAACATAGGTAAAGTAACCACCCCATTTTTTAATATTTGGTTATGAAATTGGCGGATATCGAAATTTCCACCTAGTTTGTCTTTAGCTTGTTGGCGTAGATTTTCAATTTCCAATTTGCCCAACATATACGATGTTGCTTGTCCAGGTAACATAGTGTACCGATCAACTTCACCTTCAATAATGTTATGATTTAAAGCGGTATGTGCCACTAAATAATCAATGGCTTGCTGACGATCCCAATTCATTACATGAATTCCAGTATCTACCACCAGACGGCTGGCTCGTAAGGATTCATTCGATAACATTCCTAAACGTGAAATATCATCATCGTAAGCTCCCATTTCATCAGCCAAACGCTCCACGTACAGTGCCCAACCCTCTCCATAGCCGGAATTCCACAAGTACTGGTTCAAACGTGGTATGGATTTATCTTCGGCTTGCAAGGCAATTTGGAAATGATGTCCAGGAATCAGCTCATGGAATAAGGTAGCTTCCATGTCAATTCGACTTCGTTTTTCAGGTTGATAGGTATTTATATAGAATATTCCTGGCTCACGGCCATCTTCGCTGGGTGGGTTGTATTCGCCAGATGCTCCTGTTTGGGCTCGATGCAAAGGATAGGGTTTTAAAATGCCGGGGGATTTAGGCATCATATCAAACCATTGCGGAACTTTAGTTTTAATCCGGCTCAATGCCTCCATGTTGTAATTCAAAAGCTCTTGCTCCGTTTTAAACACCCCTGTTGATTGATTTTTGGCTAACTTAAATACCTCGGCCATATCTTGCGTACCGTATTTCTTTTCCCCAATAGCACCCACTTCTTGGTTGAGTTTCTGGATGTACTGCAGACCAAGTTCATGAATTTCCTTAGGACTTATGGACAAGGTTGTTTCGTGTTTAATTTTGGCTTGGTAGCACTCCATCCCTGAAGGGTTTGCGCTGACACCAATTGCTTTACGCGCTTTTGGTAAGTAGTTTTTTTCAAGAAAATTAATATACTCTTGTAAGGCTGGATTTATTTTAGTTTGTACTAAGTCTGCCACTTTGATTTTAAACTCTTTATCTCCGCCACGTTGGGCAAAATCATAGTAAGGCGATTCTTCGGGTTTGCCTGCACTCATCATTTTAAGCTGCCTCAACACACGTTCAACTACAGGTTTAGGGGCCGTGTAGCCTTGTTCCATTCCCATTTTTAAATTCATTATTTGTTGCTGCACTACTACCGGAAAAGTTTGCCAGCGCTTAAGCGCTTTTTCTCGAAGCTCGGCTGTTCCTACAGGTTGTTTCTCAGCAACGGTAGCTAGTTGGTTATGCCATCCAAACGCAGGATTAACGTCCCATAGTTCATCTTTACAAATTCTAATTCCTTTATTGTTTTCTAACGTTTCTTTAAGCAACAAATATGTATTGTAATGAGGCGTACCTTTTAAAGTTTTCGGATCAATTGCTTGCAAGGCTATGAGGAAATTATCCTCTTTCTGCTGCCATGCTTGATATCCTGCAGGTGAGAAATCGGTGAAACGATCTAAGGGAACATCCACTTTCCCCCAGAATAAACCTTGCTCCGGAAAATGGTCAAAAAACTGTTGTTCATAACTCGCTGCCAATTGGGAAAACTGTTGTGACATGTCTTTTCTCTCGATAGGTTTAGATGTAGTTATTTGTGCTATTGAGCTACTAAAAGGTAATAAACCCACCATAGCACTGAGTAGAATTGGTTTAACTTTCATGCGCTCATCCCAAATTTAGAAATAATATACTTATACTACAACGTTACGGAATACTTCGAAAGAAATTGACTTCACCTTAGATATGCTGTGATTTAGCTATATCACCTACCATTCTTGTGAATCGGTCGAATACGAATCCAATTGGTACTAGACGGATTTGCATAACATGATATTGTAATTCGCTAACGATGCGATTCATGATGTCCACGTTCGTGGTTAATTCCGACGTATTTATTCATGTCATCATTCATAGCAAAAACTCACTACGGAATGTGTCAGGAAAAATGAGACAAAATCTTAGAATTACTACATAAGATTTTATGCTCCCATAATAGCCTCCGATTGTCCAATATTTTTTGAAATTCCGATTGTTTGTGGAGGGTTAATATATACCGCTTCTGGTAGCTGTTTAAG
>CAMAYX010000206.1 GCA_945862405.1 Legionella genomosp. 1 | reverse complement strand
TGCGATAATTCAGTAGGGATCCAGTTGTAGCGTGGCTTCATCCAGGAGGCTCTCCAATTCTATTAACTTTGCACCGAGCAACATCATACAGCAGGAAACCTTATTGGAACTGACTTGGAAGATAATTAGAAACTAGCAACGAGGTGGTTTAGTGAATTAAGTTCGTTTCTTCAAAGAAGGTAACTTCGCCGGTTTTGATGTTATGCATGGCAGTTACAATACCGATTTGGTTCTTTTGTATTAAATCATGAACAATTGGGCTTTTGTCGCTAATTTCGTTGGCGACATGCATGGCATTTAGTTTAGCAATTGCATTAACCAATGCGGGATCGGTGCAATTATCAATGCCGGTTTCTTTTTTCGCAGGCCCTACGGAGGGTTGGATTTTATGGAGCACATCATCCAAATGGCCTAATTTAATACCTTGACAAGCCCCGCCAACTGCACCACACGAAGTATGGCCCATTACCACAATGAGCTTAGCCCCTACAACTTGAGTTGCATATTCAATACTGCCAAGAATGTCATCGTTTAAAACATTCCCCGCCACTCTGAGCGTGAATAAATCCGCTAAGCCTTGATCAAAAATAAATTCCGGGACACTACGTGAATCCATACAATTTAATACAACTGCCCATGGAAATTGACCATAAGATGCTTGCTTGGCCTGAGATAAATAATTTCTTTGTGTTAATTGATTGCTTAGAAAGCGCTGATTTCCTTCCTTTAATTTTTCTAAGGCTCGCTTAGGCGTCATAGTAGTTTGTTTTTCTTGTGTTGTTACTTTTTGCACCGGTTCGGCCTTGTCGGCTGTGCTATCTGCCCATAGAGAACTGCAGCTAATAGCTAGCAAGCATCCCAGCCAATATTTTTTTGCCCTTCTGGTCATAGTCATTCCTTTTTAGGTGTGAATAAAAATCATATAAGTAGACATTTTGAATTGCAATGATGTTGCCAGTTTATTCATAAGGCTTAAAAAGAAGTATGGTCTATACTTGAGGAATAGATGTTCTGAAATGAGGTCGGGAGCTGTTTCTATGAAAGAGCAAAAAACAAGTTACAGCGTGATTGGTAAGTTATTTAACTCCATACCTCATAAGGACAAAATGTTCGAATTGAAATCTCAAGTGGATGATTTCAAAAAGTATTATGATACCAACTCTAAAAATCCAGCAATTCGCGATAAATATTTGCAACTGAACATTCAATGCGGAGATTTTTATCTTGCCAGCCAAGATTTTTCTAACGCAAAGAGTTATTTTGACCGTGTTTTCCAGAAGGCGCCTGAGGATCATTTTTTAAAATTTTTAGCATCCAGCAAGTTATTCGAAATAGCTGAAATTATGGCATTACGTAATGGTGGAATTGCAGCTGCAGGTTAGTGTGCAAACTACTGAAGATGAACTAAACTACTCATCCACAGTAGCGGAGGATAGGGAATAGGACAGGGACTGATTAATTTGCTTTTGATAGGGTTGGCCTTTTTTCTGGTTTTGTTAAACGCATTTTTTGTTGCTGCCGAATTCGGAATGGTCAAACTTCGCAACACGCAAGTCTTGGCCATAAAAAATGAATACGGTTTGAAAGGCAAAATTTTATTTGAAGTGCACTCACATTTAGACGCGTATTTATCTGCCTGTCAGTTAGGTATTACGTTAGCCTCTCTGGGTTTAGGGTGGATTGGCGAGCCTGCTATTGCGGGAATTTTAGAACCCATATTCTTATATTTTGGCTTTGTTAAACCTGAGGTAACAGCTGTTATTGCCTTTGTTATTGGTTTTGCGCTCTTATCCTTTTTACATATTGTGGTCGGTGAGTTAGTCCCTAAATCCTTAGCGATAAGACGCTCAGAAACGGTTTCTTTATGGACGGCAATCCCGCTATATGGCTTTTATTGGGTAATGTACCCTGCAATTTGGTTGTTAAACACCTGTTCCAACTTGTTACTTAAAATAACAGGCCTATCGGATTCGCATAAAGGGGAGCATTTCTATTCGGCCGAAGAAATAAAGTTACTATTAAGCTCAAGTCATTTGCATGGCGAACTTTCTAAAGAAGAAGCCGAAATGTTGGAGCATACCCTGGAGTTTACGGACTTACGGGTATTGGAAGTCATGAGGCCCCGCGATGAAATGATAATGCTTGATCTGCAAGAGCCTATACCGCAGATTATGCAAAAAGTAATGGAGACCCGTTATAGTCGTTATCCAGTATATAACTCGGACACGGAAGAGGTGACGGGTATTATCCATGTTAAAGATTTGTTCTCCACCTTGTACCAGAACAGTGAAATTCATGAATTAAACGGAGTTATACGTCCCGTATTAAAAGTATCACGCAAACTGCCGGCTCTAGAATTACTTCGTAAATTCCGCGGGGGTATGCCCCATTTTGCACTGGTTTATAGTGGAAGTGATAGTTTGATTGGATTTGTGACGCTGGATAATTTATTGCAAGTCTTTATTGGTAGGATCAAAGACGAGTTTCATAGAACGCGGGGGGGCTTTCGTACCAATAAAGAAGGGAATCTGATGGTAAAAGGCGACTGTTCTCTCTATCTATTGGAACAAGTTCTTGAACAAAAGATTGATCCAGATGATGAGGATGATATTGAAACGCTATCAGGGTTAATCCTGCAAAAACTAGGAACCATACCCAAAGTCGGTGATGAAATTGAATTTGATGGCTTTACTGCAGTGATAGAAAAAATGCAAGGTACCCGAATAATGCTGGTGAAAGTAATCAGCAAAAATGATAAATCGGAATAAGAGAAACTATTTCCTTGCCTTTAAAACATAGATAGAAAACTCAAAGCGCAATTCACCATTATAATTTTTATCACAAAATGTTTGAAATGCTTGCACCATGGCTTCATTGATTTCGCGGACTTCATCGTCAGGAACTTGCCCTTGATAAAAAGCAATTCCATTCACAAACTTTCTATAAATATCTAAGGAAGGCAGTGTTACGTTTTGCTGCGCACGTTCCAGTTGAGGATTAATAAACGGCAGAAAATAAAGCTCTTCACGTAAGCCGGAAAATTTCCTGTAATCCACATCCACAGGAGGAATGAAGTTTTTTAAACTTGGGAATTGGTGAGAGTCTCTAACCTTTTTATACATTAATATATATGGGTCATCCCCTGTAGGAAATATCGCAAAAAACCTTCCATGATTATTTAGAGCCACGTATATGTTTTCTAACGATTTTTTTATGTTCTGTGTCCATTGAAGACACCAAAATGAGACAATACAGTCAAACTCTTTGGAAAATTTCATCGTGTTTACATCAAGATTCTGCAGTGTGACCTTGGGGTTAGTACCA
Source organism: Legionella genomosp. 1 (assembly GCA_945862405.1). GTDB lineage: Bacteria > Pseudomonadota > Gammaproteobacteria > Legionellales > Legionellaceae > Legionella_A. The sequence continues at coordinate 1,214 of CAMAYX010000206.1, read as the reverse complement.
ATGGTCTTCTTTGCAAGAGCTATCATATTGCTAGAGGCATCAATTCCAGTATAAGAAGCGACCGGAAAATGCTGCATAATTTTATGACTATAGGAACCGTCACCACAGCCAATATCGAGTACTGCGTCAGCGGGATAAATAGGGAGCATATCTAGGTAACGGTCAGACACCGTAGCCTGCATGAAAGAACCTATTGCATATTCCTCTGCTGGCCAATCAGATATTGACATAGGCGGTCCAATTAAGTGTAAATAACAAGACTATATTGGAGTATCTTTGCAATTAATGCAATTATTACAAGTAGTTAGGGGGGAAAGATGTCTGATCTAATCAATGTTCTTTATTTAGAAGACGATGAAGTCGATGTACAAACCATGGAGAGAGAATTTGGGAAGGTTAATCCCGTAATTTCGATCCATATTGCAAAAAATGGAATGGATGCTTTGGATAAATTGTTGGGAACAAATGGGAAAACCAAAATTTCTCCAGCGCCTAGAGCCATAATATTGGATATAAATTTACCCAAAATGAATGGTATTGAGTTTTTAACCAAATTACGTGAACAAAAAGAATTTCAGCATACATTTATATTTATTTTAACCTCAACTTATACCACAAAAGATAAACTCGCTATTCAGTATTTAAATGTTTCGGGGTGTATTATTAAGCCCTTGCAACGTTCGGATGCATTAAATATTTTTTGGTGTATCACCTCAGATTATCAATCAGCAGATGTTCTCTTTTAGATCAATATGTGCGATAATTAAATAAATATGCCAAGAAATAGTTCGGTAATTTAACAAATTGATTTACATTGATATTTACCGTTTACGTCACCCTTGCTCATAAAAATTGCAGTTATAAGGATGGAAAGACTAGTGTGTTTTGCATTTTTTGTGTTAGCTTATTAGGTTTTTACGAATGAAAGGAAAGGTACGATGATGTTTGAGTTTGTGAAAAAGATGAAGTTGCCGATTCTATTATTAGCAGTTTTGCTATTGCCTCTGTTCTTCGGCTCTTATGTCCCTGACCAAGTCAAATCAGTAAGTTATGCCTTAAGTTTAAGCATGAAAGCTATCTTGGAATTCGTGTTGCCTTTTATCATTTTCAGTTTCGTATTTGCTTGTCTTTCAAAACAAAAAAGCGGGGCAATATTTTTTGTATTTTTGTTGATAGGATGCGTATTTGTTTCCAATTTTCTAGCATTAATGTAT
>CAMAYX010000205.1 GCA_945862405.1 Legionella genomosp. 1 | reverse complement strand
CGAGCTCTTGGCGTATGGTCACATTTAAGGAACGAATTCCTCCTCCGACGGGTGTCGTTAGCGGACCCTTAATTGATACAGCATATTGTTTGATCGCGGCAAGCGTTTCTTTAGGAAGCCATTGCTCAGCCCCATAAACTTTGGTGGCTTTTTCACCAGCATAAATTTCCATCCATGAAATTTTTTTCTTATCTTGATAAGCTTTTTTCACAGCTGCGTCTACTACTTGGATCATGACTGGCGTAACATCGACGCCGATACCATCTCCTTCAATAAATGGAATAATCGGATTATTAGAAACTTGCAAAGAGCCATTGGCATTAACTTTTATAACGTCACCTTGCGGTACTTTTATTTTTTCGAATGTCATGAACTCAACTCCGTCAAATTTGAAGACGGTAATCATAGCATGGGATAAAGATTAATGTCATTTCTTCCTTAGTGCTGGGGGCACTTGCCAGAGTATCCCATCAGAAGAATGTAACAACTCGTTTAACTCTGAACAAACTATCACCTAATAAGCGCAACCATGGCCAAAGCAGCATGCCAATAAATGCGCTTGAAATCGCTGAAAATAGATTGTATTGATACCCAAGAAACACGTCCATGAATAAAATGATAAGTTGATACATAAGACAATAGAAAATGACATAAGCCATTTGCTGCCCTAGATTGAAAAATGGAAATCGTCGAGTTTTATTAGTAACTATCCATGTGGTTAACAGTAAGGCAAAAGCGTGTTCACCCAAAGGTGCTGTTGACAATACATCTAAAAATAAGCCAATTACAAACAGAAATACGAGATTAAAATACTTTGGCATCACCAGCTGTATGTATAAAACAAAGAGTAATACCCATGGGGGTCTAAATCCAGTAATTAAATCTGGCATAGGTAAAATGGTCATGACGAACATCACCAACAAAGCTAGCAATAAACGTACTTTCAGATAAATCATGCCTTGCCTTCCAGGAAATTTAATCGCTCCAGCAACTCAGAAGTTAATTCCGCATGTTCTGTCTCAGGCCAGATCAGCAGTACTAAACGGTTGCGGTTTAACAGCGCAATAGGACTGACCATAACTTTAATAAAATCGTCACCTGGAATAGCCTTTATTATTTCAACGCGCCCTACGGGGTATCCCTCTGGGTAAAGTCTACCCAACCCGGAAGTCACTAACAAATCGCCCTCCTTAATCGAAGAGGAGCGGGGTAGGTTGATTAATGACAATTGGCTAATACTGTTGGTACCCACTAGAATTGCACGCTCTCCAGTGCGTGTATTTTGCACAGGAACCGCACTCTTAGAGTCTGAGATTAATAAAACGGTGCTCGTCATGGAACCTACATCAATCACCTGTCCCATCACACCTTTAGCGTCCAAAACTGCTTGTCCAATAAAAACACCGTCTCGCTTTCCTTTATTGAGAACCAGTATTTGTCGAGCAGTAGTCGTATCAACTGCAAGGATTTGCGCTGCCATCGCCGGTGTTGTTGCATTGGCAGATGCTAATAACAATTCTTTAAGCTGGGAGTTTTCGTTACGAATTACCAAAAGTTTCTGCAGTTGAGCTTCCAACATGGTTTGTTGATAACGAAGCTTCATGTTCTCATCAATGAGTGCTTTTTTGGAGCGAACCAATGATTGGATAGAACCAATAATTCGGACAGGGTAATCGACCGCATACTGCAGAGGAGCAAGAAAGAGAGAAAAACCGCTGCGCAGGTGATGCAATGGCTGATAATAATTATCAGCCATCATCAAACCTAACGACAACGACAATGCAAACACAAATCCAAAAGAGGAGTGTTTGCCTTTCGCAAAAAGTCGTTTGTGCGAATTATTCTGTCGAGAGGAAGTCACCACCACGTAAGTCCATGGTTTCTAAAGCTTTACCGCCACCACGCGCAACACAAGTGAGTGGATCCTCTGCTACCAGCACTGGTAAACCAGTTTCTTCCATTAGCAAAGTGTCCATGTTTTTCAACAATGCGCCGCCTCCTGTTAACACCATACCTCGCTCTGCGATATCAGCTGCTAATTCTGGCGGGGCCAACTCAAGAGCAGCACGCACAGCACCAACAATACCGGATAAGGGTTCTTGTAAGGCTTCTAATATCTCGGCACTGGTCAATGTAAAGCTACGTGGCACCCCTTCTGCCAAGTTACGACCTCTTACTTCGATTTCAAAGAGATCACGACTCGGAAACGCTGATCCAATTTCATGCTTAATACGTTCAGCGGTAGTTTCACCAATGAGTGTTCCATAATTACGTCTGACATAAGACACAATCGCGTCGTCAAATTTATCACCGCCAATACGTACCGATTGATGGTAAACAATACCGCTAAGCGAAATAATGGCCACTTCGGTAGTACCACCACCAATATCCACGACCATAGAACCGCTAGCTTCTTCTACTGGCATTCCTGAACCTAATGCAGCCGCCATAGGTTCCTCAATGAGGAACACTTCTCTAGCACCCGCACCCATTGCCGACTCACGAATAGCACGACGCTCAACTTGAGTAGAACCACAAGGAACGCAAACCAGAACTCTAGGACTCGGTCGTAAAAATCGATTTTCGTGTACTTTATGAATAAAATGCTGCAACATTTTTTCGGTAACAAAGAAATCTGCAATCACTCCGTCTTTCATGGGTCGGATAGCATTAATATTACCAGGAGTTCTTCCTAGCATACGCTTAGCTTCCAAACCGACGGCAGCAACGCGCTTCTGCCCCGATTCGCTACGTAGAGCAACCACAGAAGGCTCGTTTAACACGATACCTTTATCTCTGACATAAATCAGTGTATTCGCTGTTCCCAAATCAATGGATAAATCATTGGAGAACACACCCCTAAGTTTCCTGAACATGTACTTCGCCACCTCATTCTTATTTTGTGGAGCACTTTAACTCAAATTTGGATAAAAATCGACAGATCTTTTGTAAAAATTTAAGCATATTTTTGGTTCGAGCCAATGTGGGAAAGGCGTTCGGTCCTTGAAATTAATCCTCACATTCCCGCGGAGACTGCCTTCGCGGGGATGACAAGACTGATTTTAAATTAATCAATTACAAATACTGCTTGTAATTGTTGCATGCGCTTACTAATAAATTTAGCACCAAGACCATGAACAAACGCCAACTCCTGTAACGATTTATAAGGACCATGCTCTAAACGATAGTTTACGATGGCTTGCGCCCTTTTCTCCCCTATACCTGATACGGAATGAGTAAGTGTTTTTGCATCAGCTCGATTAAGGTAAATTTTCTTTTCTGGCAATATTGGGGACGTTGAGGTTGCAGAGCGTCCGGGATTTTCCGTGGCCTGGACATAGAATGATAAAAAACACAGCGTGGCAAGAACAGCAATCAATGTTGCTTTCATAACAAATCTCCTTATTTGATTGGACTCCTCTTATGATTCCACCATAAAAGGTGTGGTCAGTATGGCAATTTTTAATAGGACTGTCGAAGGATTTTTTTGCGAGAACGAGCCTGTGAGCTGATTTATCGCTAGGAAGGCAGGAACACATTCATCAAACAAGGTGAGGTGCAATCTTAGTAAATGGATTCCCGCCTTCGCGGGAATTGACCTACATGTTAAGAGGTTTGATGCAGAACGTAGGCTACGCAAGCCGTGATTTTCTTTACCATGTCCAGGTGTAAAAATTCATTTGGTCCGTGAGCGTTTGAGTGAGGACCCAAAACACCCGTAATCATAAACTGCGCATCCGGGAATTTGTCTCCCAACATCGCCATAAATGGTATTGTGCCACCTTCACCCATATAAATTGCGGGCTTTTTGAAAAAGGCCATCGATGCCTCTTGAATGGATTCCGCTAACCAATCTGCTGTTTTGGGCGCTTCCCATCCCATGCTATTACTACTAGTTTTGTACGATACCTTAGCGCCATAAGGTGCATTTACAGTTAAGGTAGTGTGCAAACTTTTGGCGGCCGCGTCTGCATTAACGGTGGGAGGTATGCGCATGGATACTTTTAATGTGGTTTGGGGGCGTAACACATTACCAGCATCCGCTAAAGCAGGAAGACCTTCAGCACCAGTGACGGTAAGCGCAGGTCGCCAAGTTCTGTTTAAAATCAACTCTTGGTGATCTGAAGTAATCGGTGTGACACCAGGGTAAAAAGGAAATGTATCGTAAACACTGTCGCCTAAAACTTCAGCGCACTCCGAAGCTTCACGAACTCGTGCTGCAGGAATTTCACAGTGTAAATCCGATAATTTTATTTCTCCGGTTTTCTCATCTTCTACACGGCTGAGTAACTCACGTGCGACCCGAAAACTGTCGGCAACTACACCGCTAGCACCTGAGTGAACACCTTCCGTAATTAATTCTACACTGAGCTCCCCGACAATATTTCCTCGCAGCGAGGTGGTAATCCACAACTGCTCATAGTTGCCTGCACCAGAGTCCAGACAAATAATAAATTTAGGTTGACCAATTTTTTCCTTTAATTGATCAATATAATAAGGTAAATCGTAGCTGCCGCTTTCCTCACACCCTTCAATAATGACCACACATCGTCCATGTTCAAGATTTTCTTGTTGTAAGGCATTGATAGCCGTCAGTGC
>CAMAYX010000204.1 GCA_945862405.1 Legionella genomosp. 1 | reverse complement strand
ATTCTCCATGAAACATAACCGCGCGGCCAAATTTATCGATGAGAAAACCTGACCAGACTACAGTTTCTGGATTTCTACCTACCCCACTAGGGTTTGCTTCAACTAGACTGGTTTTGAAAAACTTATGTGCAGAAAGCGTCTCTGCAATTCCGCCATCAATCGCAGCATGACAGCATTCCAAGGATAAAACTTTAGGTGGGACCCTAAGGCCTGAATATCTTAAGCGAGTATAACATTCATCGGCGGTGTCGCCCTGAATGTATAATCCACAATCATTCTCACTTGATGAGTCTGAAGATGAACTTTGAGGCGCAGTAGAATGTCCAACGATGGTTAAATGATCCCAGGAACGTACCTTACCAAGCTCCTTTTCCCCTAGGACGATGTAACCATGCTTCCTTGCATTTTCCTTTTGACCTTCCACAGTAATTTCTGAAGTTTCTGCTACATAAGAAGGATGAAACCACATGTATTGTTTCATAGATGCGCCTCCTGGATGGACTTCTGTTGCTTTCACAAGACAAAAAGTTCATTTTTAAGGATACAACGCAATGTGTCAACTATTTACTCAAAGAAATCAGAATTTTGTTTGATTGTAATCATTTTGATAATAGCAGAAAAATCCAAACCGCCCATACCATCATCATTAAATTGTTGGTACAGCTTAGTGGCTTGTTCCCCTAGAGGCGTGGTAACACCGGCGTCAGCTGCGGATTGTTGGCTTAATTTTAAATCCTTTAACATCATGGCGCCCGTAAATCCGGGTTGATAATCGCGATTTGCAGGTACATTTTCGAGTACATCGGGTACAGGTGCATAATGACTCATTGCCCAACATTGTCCTGAAGCACTAGAAACTACTTCAAATAACTTTTTTGGGGTCAAACCTAACTGTTCGGCAAGCGTAAATGCCTCGCTAACCGCAATCATGGAAATGCCAAGAATCATGTTATTGCAAATTTTTGCAGCTTGCCCGCTTCCAGCGGAACCGGTGTGAATTATTTTTTTGCCCATGCTTTCCAGTATGGGTTTTGCTTGTAAAAAAGAGTTTTCGCTACCGCCCACCATAAACGTAAGCGAGGCCGCTGCGGCCCCTGCAACGCCTCCAGATACAGGTGCATCCACAATATGAAAATGATGAAGCTGTCCTTGTTGATGCACTTCGCGCGAGCTGTTGGGGTCGATGGATGAGCAATCAATGAATAAAGAATTAATCTTAGCAGCAGCAAACAAACCATGTTCACCTAGACATACTTTTTTTACCTGGTCACCAGTTTGCAGCATCGTAATAATGATGTTTTGACCGCGTGCTGTATCTTGCAATGTCGCTGCTTTAATACCACCGGCTGCAGACAATGAATTCATAGCATTCGGGTCAAGATCAAATCCAGTTACTTCATGCCCTGCCTTGATAAGGTTGATTGCCATTGGCAATCCCATATGGCCTAATCCAATAAAGCCGATTTGTGCCATTGCTACCGCTCCTTAACCGTGGGTGGGCATTATAAAAGTACTTTCATTTGCATCGGTTACTGGCCATTTGCTGGTGATGGTTTTTCTTCGTGTGTAAAATTGAATGCTTTCCAGTCCATGCATGTTCGAATCCCCGAAGGACGAACGTTTCCACCCACCGAAAGGGTGATTGGCCACGGGCACGGGAATTGGAATATTGACGCCCACCATACCTACTTGAACACGCTGACTGTATTCGCGAGCCGAGTATCCATCACGTGTAAAAATTGCGGTGCCATTTCCATACTGGTTGCGATTCACGAGTTCTATCGCCGAATGAAAATCTTCAGCACCTACTAAAATAAGCACGGGACCAAAAATTTCATTTTGATATACGGACATGTTTTCTGTCACGCGATCAAAAAGTGTGGGGCCTAAGAAATACCCTTGTGGATGATTCGGATGACTAAAATCGCGGCCATCTAGGACCAATTCTGCACCTTCCTCAATACCTTTACCAATAGCTGCATGAACTCGTTGGCGATGTTCATGGCTGATTAAGGGCCCCATGTCAGAGTTGGCATGATCGCCGGGCTCTACAAGGATGTTCTTAATCAAGGGTAATAATTTGTCGCGTAAATGTTCTGCGGTTTGGTCGCCAACGCACACGGCAACAGAAATGGCCATACAGCGTTCGCCAGCTGAACCATAAGCTGCTCCTACAATGGCATTGGCAGCATGATCAAGATCAGCGTCAGGCATTACCACGCAGTGGTTCTTAGCGCCGCCAAACGTATGCGCGCGTTTACCCAGGGCGGTTGCAGTCGTATAAATATATTCAGCAACCGGTGTGGACGCAACCGCAGTAACTGCAGCAATGTCCGGGTGAGTAATTAGATGTTCCACCGTAGATTTGTTACCTTGAATGCAATTGGCAACACCATCTGGCAAGCCGGCTTCCGATAATAATTCTAACAAACGAACTGGCGCTGAAGGATCTTGTTCTGAAGGCTTTAAAATAAATGTATTTCCGCAGGCAATGGCCGGAATCATCATCCAAATCGGCACCATTACCGGGAAATTAAAAGGTGATATCCCAGCGCATACCCCCAGCGACTGACGAATAGTATAACAGTCAATCTGCGCTGAAACGTTAGGTGAAAAACTGCCTTGCAATTGCGCTGCTAAGCCGCAATGGAATTCCACAACTTCAATACCGCGTGCAACAGAACCCTTAGCATCCTCGATCGTTTTTCCGTGTTCGCGCGTTACGATTTTTGCTAAATCCAGTTGGTATCTCTCCAAAAGCTCCCTGAATTTGAATAGAATGCGCGAGCGTTTTAACGCCGGAGTTTCTGACCAAGAATGCCAGGCTTCTTTTGCGGTTCGCACCGCCGTATCGCAAACGGATTTATCAGCAAAATGCACTCGACCAATGGCTTCACCTAAGGCGGGGTTATAAACATCTTGTCCATTGCCGCTGTCGGTGATGATCGATTTGCCGCCAATATAGTGTGGAACCGTATAAGTCATGCTAAAAACTCCATTTTAGCTGGGCAAGTTAACTAATCTTGGAATGCACGAAGAAGCACGTGGTATTCTTTTTCCTGCTCTTTGATATGAACACCGAATGTTTCAACGATTGAAAAACGTGATGGCTCGCCAGCTTTTGCCAGGGCATTTTGAATTGCATCGTGGATACTCGCGTTCGAATATCCGGTAAATTCTCCAAATTTTTTTGTATCCATCCAAACCTCCGTCCTTGAGTTGGTAGATCAGTTTATCACAGGGTAAATCAATTTTCTAACAAATGTTCAAGGCCGTAATATAGCGTGTTGAGATGTTGCACTTGTTGGCATACGAGTACTAAGCCGGGCATGTAACAGTGGCGGTCGATGGCGTCATCGGTGATGGTGAGCGTTTCACCTAAACTGCCAAAAATAACTTGTTGCCGCGCTAAAACCCCTGGCAAACGCACCGAATGAATGGGGATCTCTTCGTGCTTTGCTCCACAAGCGCCAGGGAGCAATTCTTTGGTGTGTAACTTATTTTTTTGTAATTTGCGGGCGGCTGCTATCATTTCGGCGGTCTTGATGGCAGTGCCGGAAGGAGCGTCTTGTTTCTGCTGATGATGCATTTCAATAATTTCGACTTCTGGAAAATAACGACTGGCGATGGCGGCAAAGCGCATCATGAGCACGGCACTAATTGAAAAATTAGGCACGATAATGCCTCCCAATTTTTTTGCTTCACTGACTTCTTTTAATTGTTGAATGTCTTTACTTAATAAACCTGTGGTGCCCACAACTGGGTGTGCCCCACTTTCTATAATCATCAGTGTGTTTTTATAAGCACTGTCGGCACGAGTTAAGTCAACTACGATTTGAGCCTCGCTGTCTTGAATAGCTTGGCGTAAATCATCTTCGCGGCCTAATTCGCCGACCAGTAAAAAATCTGGGTGTTCTTTAAGAGTTGCACAAGCCATGGTGCCCATTTTTCCATGAGCGCCATTGACAATAACGCGAGTCTGCATGAGGTTCTCCTGCAATAATTGCGGGTTGGTAGATTAATGATTTTTGAGGCTAAGTGAATTGCCTTTAGGAACTTGCTTTCCTGTACTTTTCTCGTTCCTTTTCCTTTTCATCTTCATTTATAACTTTAAGCGCCCAAATACTGGCAGGAATCCAACCGATTACCGAACCTTGCAGAGCTAAAGCTATTAGCGCGCCGCCAGGGTTATCTTTTGCGAAGAGAACCACCCACGGAAAGAAAATGGCTAAGAATGTCATAAAATACCGAAACATAAGGATACCTTTTAGTTGCCCTAAATTAATTATATACTGTAATTCAGGTTAAATGAGTTATGTATCTAACCTTTGTAGTAATATAATGCCTCGTTGAGTTACTTGCAAAATCAAATTAAAGGTTGTACATTGCACGCTCATCTTGTCCTCTCTCTCGCAGCGTTTTTGAAATACCTTAATCGAAGTTCGAGGTATTTTGCAAATCCTGCAACCTATTAAAATAATAATAAAGGTGTTTCAGATATGAGAAGACAGGAGCTTCATTCACGCACCATGCGTGTTAATAATAAACAGAAATCCTTATCCAAAAAAGCAAGAGATGAAGCACTGCAGTGGCTTGCCGCCACATTTCCTAAGGCATTCG
>CAMAYX010000203.1 GCA_945862405.1 Legionella genomosp. 1 | reverse complement strand
GCTTAAGTTTCCGTGCAAAAGCGCTTGGATTTGAGCTCGTAGAGATTCCTTGTTAATCAATAAGTTACAGGGAAGTTCTTTGGGAGCTTTAGCGACGCAGTCCAGATTCGATGTCTAATTCAAGCTCCAACCTAGATTGCTTCGCTCGTAATCTGATATATCCCCACGGATATGCTTTAACTCAGTTAGAATTGTTCATCATTTTGTCATTCCCGCCTGCGCGGGAACGACATTAAATTGCTCAATACGGTTTATTTAAATCCAAAGAATGCTCTAATAATTGACATGTCCGTGGGGATTTATCAGCTCGTAATGACAAACATCAAACACTAAAATTATCAATCAAGCGCACATCCCCAATCTTTACCGCTGCAAACCGCCGACCAGTATGTTCTTCCAAATACTCTACAACAACGCCCAATTGATGTAATTGCTGTACAGCTTCATCGACGTTTAAGACTTGATGAAAAATCTGCGCAAATTTCACAGCCGTTGCTTTTTCGTCCGCATTCAACCGATTATTTCGCGAACTAAACGCCAATCCGCTCTCCTCTCGCACTGTAGGGCAAGGAATAATTTCTATGTTTAAGAAAAATGCGGCAACCATATCGCGAATCAGTTGGTACTGCTGATAATCTTTTTCGCCAAAATACGCACGGTTTGGTTTCACCAAATTTAATAATTTCATAACAATGGTCAACATACCGGTAAAATGACCGGGTCGGTGTTTTCCTTCCATGGCCAAAGAAATATCATGTTCGGAAATTTGATAGCGATACCCCTCGGGATACATGGTTTTTTCTTCAGGCAAAATGCAGAAATCTACGTGCAAGGATTCGAGTAGACTTAGATCTTGCTCTAAAGTACGTGGGTAGTGAGTGAAATCTTCACGATTATTAAATTGAGTAGGATTTACAAAAATACTGGCAACCGTGTATTGATTTTCTTGATGGCATTTTTCATACAAAGAGGCATGCCCATTATGCAAATTACCCATGGTGGGTACAAATCCAAGTGAATGACTCACAGGAAGGGATTGGCGCACTAGGCGCCAATCGTTTAAATCTTTGAAAATTTCCATGAACTTATAAAACCTCTGCTAAAAATGTATGTTCGAGGTTGGGGAACTGGCCTTGTCGCACTTCCTCGGCATACGAATTAATCGCATTCAGCAAAACCTCTTTGCCTTCGAGAAAATGTTTTACAAACTTCGGTTTGAATTCCGTTTGCAGCCCTAACATATCGTGCCAAACTAATACTTGCCCATCGGTTTCAGCGCCAGCACCAATACCTATGGTAGGAATTTTGAGGGCATTGGTAATTTCTCTAGCCACTTCACAAGGGACGCATTCGAGCACGATGGCAAAACAACCTGCTTTCTCCAACTGCAAAGCTTGTTGCAGTAGAAGCTCAGCCTGCTCTTTCTCTTTGCCCTGCACCACGTATCCCCCTAATTGATGCAAAGATTGTGGAGTTAAACCTATGTGTCCCATGACCGGTACACCTGCGGTTACTAAATGGCGCATGGTTTGAAATAAGTTGTCATCGGCACCTTCAATTTTTACCGCGTGCGCGCCTGCTTGAAACAAGCGCTTGACGTTTTTAACCGTATCTTCCAACGAGGCTTTATGGCATAAAAACGGCAAATCCACGACTAAAAATTGACAAGCAAGCCCGCGAGCAACGGCGGCGGCATGCAATTCCATCATTTCCATAGTTGCGGTAATCGTACTAGCATGACCATGAACGGCCATGGCAACCGAGTCACCTACCAAAACACAATCAATTTTGGATTCAGCAATGATGCGTGCGGAAGGGTAATCGTAGCAAGTTAAAACCGTAATTTTCTGTTTTTGTTCTTTTTTTCGTTTAAAATGATGAATTTTCATTTTAGCCTCCCGAAACGGGTGGCCGATAGGAAATAATAACAAGCTTTACCAGGTACTTGTCTCATGGATCAAGTCCTCCATTCTAATGATTAAAAATAACAACAAATGTCATCGCTCAAAGAGTCGATGCACACCATAATGATAGTAGACGGACATTAAAAAGAAAAGGTTGCCTATGTTAGAAAAATTACAAAATCCAGGAGAACATTCTATAGTTCTAGAAGGGCCGGCCGGAAAAATTGAAGCTATATTGACAGTTCCCGAAGAGGCGAATAAGAACATGATTGCGCTTTTAGGTCATCCTAATTCATTGCAAGGGGGCACCATGAACAACAAAGTGGTGACCACATTAGCACGTGCCTGCAAAGAACTGGGCATTGCCAGTTTACGTTTTAATTTTCGTGGGGTAGGCCTAAGCGAAGGGGTTTATGATGCTGGTATAGGAGAAAGTGAAGATATGCTGTTATTGGCCAATTCTCTGCGCCAAGAAGATGCACACTTACAATTTATATTTGCTGGGTTTTCGTTCGGCTCCTACGTGACGTATCGAACGGCGGCGCAATTTCCCCATCAACTTTTACTGAGCGTAGCACCTGCTGTGGATCGCTGTGATTTCTCTGAGTTTACTGTTCTTCCCACACCTTGGGTGGTATTACAGGGGGAGGAGGATGAAGTGGTTCCAGCAGACATGGTGTATGAATTTGTTGAAAAAAACTTGCCGCCACAACATTTAATTCGCTTTCCTGATGCTGGGCATTTTTTCCATGGAAAATTGTTAGATCTCAAAGCAAGTGTCATTGAAGTCATTCGCGATCGAGTTGCATTATGATCTTAGTTGAACAGTATGAAGCTGCTATTGCCCAAGGGGAAATCAATGATGACCCCCAGCAACGTCAGTTACTAACTCATTTTCAACGCCTGAGCGATGAACTTGGCAAACCTAAGCATACTTGGTTTCGACGGCGGTATAAAAAGCCGATCATGGGCATATACGTACACGGTCCTGTGGGGGGCGGCAAAAGCTATCTTATGGATTTATTCTATAAATACGTAGGTGAGCGTCATAAAACACGATTTCATTTTCATCAATTTATGCAACAGATTGATGCGCAATTACGCCGCTTGCAGGGGCAAAAAGATCCTTTGCGCAAGATTGCTGCTAATGTGGCGAAAACCACAAGGTTGTTGTGTCTGGATGAATTCATGGTATACGACATTGCCGATGCCATGATTCTAGCGGAGCTGTTACAAGCTTTATTTACGCATGACGTGATTCTTACCGCCACCTCCAACATTCCTCCCAATGAATTGTATTTAAACGGCTTACAGCGCGTGCGGTTTTTACCCGCAATTGATCTCGTCAAAGCTCATTGTGAAGTTTTAAATTTAAGTGATAACTGCGATTATCGCTTAGGACGTACGCCGAACCTGGAGGCGTATCTTTCCCCGCTAAATGATGCTACCGCTCAAGACATGCATCAACAATTTGCGGCATTGGCGACAACTCCAGAAGAAGATACTAAGTTGGTTATACAAAAGCGTGTGATTCCATATGTGAAACTCAGCGGACGAGTGGTGTGGTTTAAATTCGACGTAATTTGTAACTTACCGCGCAGTCAACTGGATTATTTGGAAGTCGCCGATCGCTTCGATACCGTGTTCTTAAGTGAAGTTCCGCAACTTAAAAGCAGTGATACTTCACGAGCCATTCTACTCATCCATTTCATTGATGTGATGTACGACAAAGGCGTGCGCTTAATAATGTCAGCAGCGGTACTTCCCGACCAACTCTATGTTACTGGGGTAATGCAAAAAGAGTTTCAACGTACCTTAAGTCGCCTAAAAGAAATGCAGTCGGTGGATTATATACGTCGCCATCGTAGACGGGTTTGAATTGTAGTGCACGAGTTTTTACGTTTTAAAAATTTAACAAAACCTCTTGAGTCTGACGCAGCAACTAGAAGATTCTTGGGTTAAAGAAATATTCACCACCGAAGAATTAAAACAATACGCAACGTTTGAATCCGAAATGAAGTCCGCTTCGGCTGAACAAAAAGCAAATTTTGAAAAAGATTGGTTTAAGTTCGTGGAAGAAGTAGAAAACAACCTAGACCAAGACCCACGTTCAGCAAAAGGTATCGTTATGGGACGTAAATTCATGGAATTCGTTAACGCACTCTACGGCAAAAAATACGCGCACCTGCGCACCAAAAAATTCGAAAAGTGGTTTGGTGAGGGTAAGGGACTTGAGCAACATGGATTAACCCCAGAAATAGTCTCTTGGATAGAAGAAGCCATGGATGTTTACTGGCATGATAGACTTTACAGCGTCTTAGCCCAAGTAGACCAAGAGTCGCCAACAAAGTTACTAGTAATGTGGAACGAAGTAATGGACGACATGTACGGCGAAGAAGAGCGCAAAACCGCAATCCCCAAACTAGCTTACAACGACCCCAAAGTAAGCCCTGCTGCCAAACAATGGCTTAAAGCCACGTTTAAGCTGTAAAAACTTAAAAATCAAAACGACCCAGCCTTCATTTAAAAAACATAGGTTGGGTCATTGAACCCAACATTCCACCTTTTTTAAACCTCATAATTTTTTCAAAATGAGAATGATTCTCGATATCATTTATGTTATACTTTATCTCTTTTCATCGGTTTGATGTTCATAAAATGCTAAAAATCACTGATTTTCAACAAGGTTATCGTGTGCGTTTAGTGGATTTTGGTCAGACGGATGTGCTGTATCGACGAAAATTACTTGCTTTAGGATTGACCCGTGGGGTAGAGATTTCTGTTGTTCGTGTTGCCCCTTTA
>CAMAYX010000202.1 GCA_945862405.1 Legionella genomosp. 1 | reverse complement strand
GAATTTGATGACGAGCTGACGATATGGCTTAGTATTGTTTTATTAAGCATGCGCTTTTTAATTGTATGGTCCAGCTTACGCGCGGGTGCCCAAGGCGGCTTACTAACACCTTCTTTAGCCAATGGAGCTTTATTTGCTGTGGTTCTTGGAGGGGTATGGAATTTATTCTGGCCCGGGACGACCTTTAACGCCTACTCCGTTATTTGGGGCTACCGCATTCCTTGCTGCAGCCCAAAAAATGCCGATTACGGCCATTGTGCTAATTTTTGAATTTACCCACTTCAAGTTTGGTTTCGTAGTGCCCATTTTGTGCGCAGTAGTCGGGTCAATGGGTGTATTCTACGCTTTAGAGAGCTACTTCAACGTAACCAGAAAATTGAAAAACTCTTCGTTTTATCCTTAATAAAAGTACCGTATTTATGAAACAGTAGAGTTTGCTGTTCCATTTTCATTAAATTTTGACTGCTCGTATCTTAATCGAGGGGTGGCTCGGAAGGAGGGCTCCCGCCGCTTGCCGCTTGCGAGCACGGTGGCATACCTGCAGTGACAGGCCCCCGAGGCGGTGAGCCAGCCTACGGGGTTGCAAGGGTTTTGTTCAAGTTATCAATCAATCGCTCCTCGGAAATTTCCCCAGCCAAACGTAAATTTGGGATCTCTTTGCCATTAGCATCAAGAAATAGAAAAGAGGGTGGTGCGACGATGTTGAAATAGTGTAATAGGGTTTTACTGTTAGCATCGTTTGGAGTTATATCGACTTTTAATACTAAAAACTTTTCCAGTGTTTTTTTAACTTGTGGATCTTGCAGTGTCGTTGCCGCAATTACTTTGCAGGAAGTACACCAATCCGCATAGAAATCTAAAAATATAGGCTTCCCAGGTGATGCTTCAATCGCCCGTTGTAGCTCGGCAACTGACTTTACCACTTTGATCCCTGTGGGTTCGTTAACCACACTTACTTGGGAGGCTACTAGTGGTTGTAAGGGATTGGTATTTCCTTTGCTGGCACCTATCAAAATTAATAAACCATAGCTCAATAAAATAATACCGGCAGCTTGTTTTATTTTACCTGCTGTTTCTTGTGTACGAGTCAATGCACCTAAATAAATCCCAGTGAATGTGAATAAACACGCCCACATGACCATGATGATGACGGCGGGTACGATGCGAGATAGCAGAAAAATCGCCATTGCTAACAAAACAATACCAAAAAAGAGTTTTACGCCATTCATCCAACGCCCGGCTTTAGGTAATAGCTTCCCAGCAGAGGCACCTATTAGTAATAAAGGGGTGCCCATGCCCAAGCCTAGGAAGAATAAAGCTAAACTGCCCAGCACAATGTTGCCGGTGTTGGCAATGTAGCCGAGAGCACCAATTAAAGGGGCCGTTACGCAGGGAGAAAGGATAAGTGTAGAAAGACATCCCATAATGGCAGCGCTTAAGTAATGTCCCCCATGTTGGCTACGGGTAACGCTGGCCAGCTTATTTTGCCAAGATAAGGGCAACGTTAAATCGTATAAATTAAACATGGATAGGGATAGTAAAATGAAAATGCTGCTGAAGATGCCAATAGCCCACGGTGATTGCATGACCACCTGCAAATTGCTGCCCATTAACGCCACTACGGCGCCTACGACCGCATAGGTAATGGACATGCTTAATACATAGCTTAACGATAATAGAAATGCTTTGCGGGTGGTTAAATTTTTACCATGACCAACAATAAGACCTGAAAGTATCGGTACCATGGGTAGCACGCAGGGGGTAAATGCGAGAAGTAAGCCAAAACCAAAGAAACTTAATATGATGAGCACCCAATTATCACTAGAGAATACAATATCAACTTCATTATTGATCGGCGGCGGGGGGGATTTCTCGACCACCGGAGCGACGGTGCTTTCCTCTTCAAAGTTTACCGCGGTTAAAGATAAATTCTTATCAATTGTCAGTTTTACTTGCTGATGCTGAGGAGGATAGCAAAAACCATCTTCACTGCAGCCTTGATAATGCACGTCAACTAAAGACTCACCCGCTTGTATGCCCAATACGGATACGTTGAGATTGAGTCTATCTTTATAGACAGCGGTAATTTTACCTTGGCGATCCGTTTTTTGAACCGCTGCGGGAAATCTCAGCGGACCTAAGTTAAAATTGTTACCAGGTTGTTCATCCAGTTGAATCTTATCTTTATATAAAAAGTAACCGGGTTTTATAGTCCAATCCAAGGTAAACGTATTAGGATCAACGTATTTGGTCTGTAATTTAAAAACATCTTCTGCTGGAGGCGGATTAGCGAAACCGCAAAAGGGAGTTACTGCAAAAATCAACAACAATAAGAATTTTTTCATTCCAAACCCATCGCAAAATTTTGTAAGGCCATTGTAGAAATTATGGCCATAAAATAGAAATTTTAACATATTTTACCTTCAGGACTTAAAAAACAGAGATTATTTTTGCAAAAGCCCTTGAAAGTCTATTGATTGGCCCCATATGTTTGAGCATCGGCATTGAATGAAAGTTTAGTGCGATTCATCAGAGACCGCTCTGAGGGATAGATTAAAGGTAAATATATAATCAGGAGATAGCAAGTATGAAGATTCGTCCATTACACGATCGTGTTGTTGTTCGCCGCCTGCCAGAAGAGCTGAAAACAGCTGGCGGAATTGTGATCCCAGACAGTGCTGCGGAAAAACCAATGCAAGGTGAAATCATAGCAGTTGGTGCTGGTAAAGTTCTGGACAATGGCGATGTACGCTCTTTAGCCGTTAAAACAGGCGACATCATATTGTTTGGCAAATATTCTGGGACCGAAGTTAAAATCCATGGTGAAGAATTGGTCGTGATGCGCGAAGATGACATCATGGGCGTTGTTGAAAAGTAATCCACTCGTTTAAGGAGATAAGTAAATGGCTAAAGATTTACGTTTTGGTGACGAAGCTCGCCAACAAATGTTAGCTGGTGTAAATGCATTAGCAAACGCAGTTCAAGTAACTATGGGTCCTCGTGGACGTAACGTTGTATTAGAAAAATCTTACGGTGCACCAACCGTTACTAAAGACGGTGTTTCTGTTGCTAAAGAAATCGAATTTGAAGATCGCTTTAAAAACATGGGCGCACAAATGGTTCGTGAAGTAGCTTCTAAAACTTCCGATGCTGCTGGAGATGGTACTACTACTGCTACTGTTCTGGCTCGCTCTATTCTGGTTGAAGGTCACAAAGCAGTTGCTGCTGGCATGAACCCAATGGATTTAAAACGCGGAATTGATAAAGCAGTTACGGCTATTATTAAGCAATTACAATCTATGTCTAAGCCTTGCAAAGACAGCAAAGCAATTGCGCAAGTAGGAACTATTTCTGCGAACGCTGACGAAGCAATTGGTTCTATCATTGCTGAAGCTATGGAAAAAGTAGGCAAAGAAGGCGTTATTACGGTTGAAGATGGTAATGGTTTAGAAAATGAATTATCTGTGGTTGAAGGCATGCAATTTGACCGTGGTTACATTTCTCCATACTTCATCAACAACCAACAAAACATGACTACAGAATTAGAGAACCCCTTCATTCTGTTGGTGGACAAGAAAATCTCTAGCATTCGCGACATGTTATCAGTATTGGAAGGTGTTGCTAAATCTGGCCGTCCATTATTGATCATTGCTGAAGACGTAGAAGGCGAAGCGTTGGCAACTTTAGTAGTTAACAACATGCGCGGGATTGTTAAAGTTTGCGCAGTTAAAGCTCCTGGTTTCGGCGATCGTCGTAAAGCTATGTTGCAAGACATCGCTATTCTTACCAATGGCCAAGTTATTTCTGAAGAAGTTGGCAAAAACTTAGAAAGCGCTTCATTAGAAGACTTAGGTATTGCTAAACGTGTTGTGGTTACTAAAGAAAACACAACTATTATTGATGGCGAAGGCAAAGCTAAAGACATCAATGCCCGTATCGCTCAAATTCGCGCGCAAATGGAAGAAACTTCTTCTGATTACGATCGTGAGAAATTGCAAGAGCGTGTTGCTAAGTTAGCTGGCGGTGTTGCAGTTATCAAAGTAGGTGCTGCTACTGAAGTTGAAATGAAAGAGAAGAAAGCTCGCGTTGAAGACGCTCTGCACGCAACTCGTGCTGCTGTTGAAGAAGGCGTTGTAGCTGGTGGTGGTGTTGCTCTGATTCGCGCACAAAAAGCGTTGGATGGATTAAAAGGCGACAACCATGATCAAACCATGGGCGTTGACATTCTGCGTCGTGCTATTGAATCTCCTCTACGTCAGATCGTTGCCAATGCTGGTTACGAATCTTCAGTTATTGTAAACAAAATTGCTGAAAACAAAGGCAATTATGGTTTCAATGCTGCAACTGGCGAGTACGGTGATATGGTTGATATGGGTATTCTGGATCCAACTAAAGTAACACGTACAGCACTGCAAAATGCTGCTTCTGTTGCTAGCTTAATGTTGACTACAGAGTGCATGATTGCTGAAATGCCTAAGAAAGATGAAGGCTCTGCTGGTGGTGATATGGGCGGCATGGGCGGTATGGGCGGCATGGGCGGTATGATGTAAGCTCAGCTCCTTTACTAAAAACCCGCCTTATGGCCTAATGCCAGTCAGTTAAGCTGACTGGCATTTTTTATGTTGACATGAACAGGATATTTTTGAGGTCTTCTTTTAACGATTCTGGGATATATTCTCTCCCTCCTGTCAGGCAAAACAAAAGATTTAGCCATCATGGTCATATCGTTAATT
>CAMAYX010000201.1 GCA_945862405.1 Legionella genomosp. 1 | reverse complement strand
AAATAGGCTACGGCATATCCTGATAAAAAATAGAAAGATGGGAAAATCAAAATTTTATCCGTTACAAACTAGCAACGAGGTGATCCTGATAAAAAATAGAAAGATGGGAAAATCAAAATTTTATCCGTTACAAACTAGCAACGAGGTGTGCAGCAAAAATTGAGCGAGCACAAGCAGCTGAGAGTATACAAGAACATAATGGCAGTGAAAGCATAATTGGGCCTAATGGTGATGTTAGACAGAACTTACACATGCCACAATATCAAAAAATTTCGCAGACCATGCGTTTGATTACTGAAAGCCAAGATCGTGATCTCTGGTTGATTGGCCATGCTAACAATTTTAGGTCGTTTTTTAAGAGCACCTTCGATCTTGAGGTGGACTTTGATTACGCCGAAACCCATTCAGTGTTTAAAATGTGCGGCCAAAATACCCCAGAGTTTTTTGTTCCTCCTTACTCATTCTACATCAATCAATCTACCGGAAAAATTGAAGGTAAATTTAGTGGCGAGCTGCGGTTTGTGCATGCGCAAGATCTGTCCCCTATGCCTTCCAATGTCCATGTGCATCCAAGTGAATTAGATAAGCGCTCTACTTCCTCACAATCGTATAGAGTGATGCATCATCATGGCTTGCACAAAGATCCTAAGCATACTCACCAACATCGAGAAGACAGGGATGCGCAAGCGACTACGAGACGTGCAGTAGGCAGAGAGCCCTCTTTTCGCGAAGAGCGGGTGTATGGGTTAGGCATAGATTTCGGTCATGTAGACACCGCAAGAGAGTCTAAGTGGGCCTACCCGTATTGGTGGTAATTATATGTAGGCCACATAACAAGGAGCCTAAGGTAACTTAGGCTCCAAATGTAAACGTATAGATCTCCAAGCCAGGGTCTTCGGCAATCAGTTCCAATATACCTTCTCCAGTCTTATCTAATGTAAGAATTCTATACAAATCGTGTTCGTTAATTAACAGTGTTCCTTGTTGAGTGTCTTGATTGGGATGATTTGTTATTTTGCTGCCGTTTAGATATACATCCACTTTAATCGGTTTACCAGACCTGCTTCCCATTACCGCATACACTTGTTTTCCACGAAAATGAAGTTTGATTGAGGTTCGTGCCTCGGCGGACGTAATATATTGTTTCTGAACGGTCCATTTTCCTTGTAGGGCCCATGCATCGATAGGTATCTCGCTGGGAAAAGTGTAGCTTTGCGTGCCGTTGGGCACAATAATTTCGGGACTGGCGTAACTGGTTAAGCGTTCAAAACCAAGGTATGTTTCGGGCGTTTGCGCGTATCCTATCGTTGTAGAAGCAACATCTTTTTCCATAGGCTTATTAATACCTAACAAGAACCGAATATTATTTTCGGTAACCGCATAATCTCCTTCGCCAAAATGGGTATAAACAATATTTCCTTTAGTATCAATCAAATAATGCGCCGGCCAATAATGGTTATTGTAATTTCGCCACGTTAACCATTGATTGTCCAAAGCAACGGGGTAAAGTATGCCGTATTTCTTAACCGCAGCTTCAACATTGCTGAGCTTACTTTCAAAGTCGAATTCAGGTGTTTGCACACCAATGATTGTGAACCCTTTACTATGATATTTTTCATACCAGTCTTTAAGGTAGGGGAGTGTGCGCACACAATTAATACAGGAGTAAGCCCAGAAATCAATCAGCACAACGTCCCCACGCAATTGATTGAGCTCTAATGGTTTTGAATTGATCCAGTGTTCTATTCCCGTTAGTGCCGGTGCAGGGTATGGTTTGTATAAAGGGTCCACTAATCTATTTTGGTTTATATTTTGTAAACTATTGAATCGTTCTGGGAGCGGGTTGCCAAAAACAATGTAGGCAACGGTGAGCAAAATAATAAGTCCTAAACCTTTACGTAATTTGTGTCCATGGCGTTTAAAAAACGTTAATTTAGCCATTATTTGAGTTCCTAATAATGCAATGAGCAGCATAGGTAATCCCGCGCCCACGCCAAACGCTAAAACTACCAATAAACCCATCCAATCGGATTGCTGTAAAACAGTTTGTAGAATAACCGCAGCCAAAATGGGTCCAGCACAAGGAGTCCAGATCACACCTACTAAACAGCCGAAGGCTACTCCGTTCATAAATTCAAAACGGGAGTAGTCTTGTTGTGCGATGCCCAGATTTGAAAATCGCTGCGTAAGCCATTCAAAGCGTGCTGTCAATGCATCAGATAACATGATCACGGCGAAAACCACCAATAAACCTAAGGAAACGTAACGAATAATGTCTAAATCAATCCCTGAAATTTGAACTAATTTGCGTGAAAAATACGTAAAAAAAGTGAATGAGAGTATGAAGCCTAGCACAATACCAAACGGTTTGGATTTACTGCGATTAGCAAGAGAACCAGACAAAATGATGGGTAGAATCGGTAATATGCAAGGGGAGAGAATTAATGCAAAGCCTTCAAAAAAGGCTAAGATAATTGTGCTGAAGGATTCCATAGTTCGCTTGTCGTTTTGAATTTCTATTCATCATCGCAGAGGGGATGGACGGCTGTAAAGTGGTCCTATCGCACAGCTTGCGTCTATGGGCTTTAAACGTTAACGTACTTCATAGCTTTGGTAAACCATGAAAAGTGATCGTTGATGAGTGCTTCTTGCTACTGGGTGTATATGCTGCTTTGTGAAAACAACACTTACTATACGGGTTACACAAATAACCTTGAGCAACGCTATTTATCCCATATTCAAGGAACCGGAAAATGTAAATATACCCGCAGTTTTAAGCCAATTAAAATCGCACAGTCCTGGGCAATTGAAGGGGATAAAACAAAGGCCATGCAGGTTGAGCGGTATATTAAAAAATTATCTCGAAAAGAAAAGGATGAGCTTGTGAATAATCCTAAATTGCTTGAGACCTGTTTAATATAATTGGCTGGGTCGTTGGACCCAGCCAATTATATTAGGTGATTAGATACTAGCTTGGACTTGCGGACGAATAATATCATTACTCATCGGAATAACTGCACTGACGCATTGGTCTTCTTCCGGGAGTTGATAATCTTCAGGTAGGTTTACATTCTTTTGGAATATTAATACCTGTTTGCGATGTCCACCTGCTTCGCTGATAGGGCTCGCACCACGCTTAAAGAAACGTACCGCGGGCAGTTCAGTGCCTTCGCCAATGGTCTCTAATTGATAACGGAAGTCTTGGTTCATCTCAGCTAAAGCGGCTAATAGGTTGTGAGCATGGCCATTTGCAGCATCTGCATCAGGTAGATCAACGCCCTCATTTAACTCCAACCAAATTTCTAATTGTTCCACGCCTTCTTCGTCGTGATAGGTGTAAAACGCTTTCTTGAGTATCATGCTTTCTAAATCGGTGTCATCGGTAACTGCGCGCTCAAGTTCAGTAAAGGCTAGATTTGCGCCGTGGAATACTACCGTTGAATCTCGACCCCAGACAAACATCAGTGGCAAATTGGTTTTAGGTTTTTGGAAAATACCGTATTTCGTCAACAGTGCTTGTACATCACTAGATGCATACACACGTCCTTTATCGCCTAAATCGTAACGCACTCGAGGAGAGGAGCGGTCGGTGCGTGTGCCGGTAAAAATCAATTCATCTTCATCATCAGCTTCTACATGATAATTCATGGGATCATAATGAAACACCATCAGAAGACCTTTGTTTTCACCGAATAACTCGCGTGCCAGCCCTGGATTTTTCTCAATGGTTTTACGAACCATGATTTCATAATCCGATTCCACGCCTAAGTTAATGTCGAGATCCGATGCACCGTAAGATGAGTAAATCTTTGTAAAACCATGCTTTACTAATTGATCGCGCATGGCTTCTGAAATTCCTTGACCACCTACGATACCTACAACTGAAAAATCGTGCAGGTCATGGCCTTTTTCTTTAACGAATGCGGTAAAATCTTTTAAGAATGGGGGGTAGCCCGCTAAGACGACTTGTTGTTTTTCAGCATTCAACGTTTCAACCATCGCAAGAATTTCACTGCGATGACGATCCATCAATAAATGGCCATGAGAGCCTGCTTCATAAAATTGTTTGAATACTTCTTCTTTTAAGGACAATTCTTTATTGTTTACTAACGCTTTTAATATGCTGGCTATGGTTTTCGTCAGTAGTTCTTTTTGGTCATCTCTCAGCGGGTGGTTTGCAGTAAACGCTGTTACTGCCAAGTCCAACTGATGCTTTTCATATTTAGCAATGCTCAATAACTTATCAAGAATTTTATCTTTATCCGGTCCCGTTGCGAAAACACTTCCGGTTTCACGCATCAATTCATAAGTTGTCAAACCTGTTGCCCATGGGCCTAATGCAAATGCATTGATGTAACTTACAGGACGATCGCCAAATTGGATTTTAGCTGCGAGTTGTAAGGATTTTTTAACGGCTTGCAATTCATCCTCACCGCGAACCCACTCGGTCGGTTTACCCGTAGTACCTGTAGAAGTATCTGTTTTACTGCGTTGTGGATATTTACCGTAGAAATGAGTGTCAGAATCGAATTGCTGATATTTAATGTAATTGTCTTTATTGGTGACAGGGATATCGCGAAACTCCGTCATAACTTCTTCACCATTAAAACGGGTAATGTGGGTTTTATAGGCAGGAACGGCTGCATATGATTCATGGAAGCGACGTTTAGCAAGTACTTCGCCCGCGTCCAATAAATTTTGCTCGGTGCTTACGAATAAAAATCTTACTGCCAAGCGCGTTAAGCTAC
>CAMAYX010000200.1 GCA_945862405.1 Legionella genomosp. 1 | reverse complement strand
CTGCCAGTTCACTTTCATTTCCAGTGGATAAAATCAACTGCGTGTTAATGCCAATATAGCCTCCAGGACCGGCGAAGGCATTAATTTCATTCGATTTTACAATGAAAAAATAAGGAGCAGGCATTTGCCCATTTAGTGCCAGCGTTTTGCCTAGATGATTGATGTACTGATTTGCCAACGGATCGCGGAGTACACTACTGGATTGATTAATTTCTTGAACAAACTCTTTTTCCAACTCCTCTAATTCACGAGTGGAGTATGGCGAATAGGCGAGTGCGCAATCGCTCCATATCCATAAAGAAACAAGACATAGTGCGATTAATTTTTTCAAGTACCCATTTAAATACTTATTTCGTTGTAGTATTAAGCTCATCTCTCTACTCAAAAAATGAATAATTTGCTATCATTCGCGCAATTTTATTTAGTGAATTAACTATGCACGAACAATTTCTGCTAGTTGCTCTGCAACAGGCCTGGCGTGGACGCGGATTATGCGCGCCTAACCCGAGTGTTGGTGCGGTTGCAGTACAAAATGGAAAAATTATATCACAAGCTTGGCACCAAAGTGCAGGTACGCCTCATGCAGAACAGTTAGTGCTAGCAGAGCTGCCGCCAAACTTAAAAGATATTACATTATACGTGACTTTGGAACCTTGTAATCATTGGGGTAGAACACCGCCATGTGTAGAACAAATAGTGAAGTACGGCGTACGTCGCGTAGTTTATGCCTATGCAGATCCCAATCCTATTGTTGCAACCAATAATACCCCCAGCATACTTCAACAGCATGGAATTGATGTCCTACACGTTTCATTGCCGAAAATAGAGGAATTCTACGCAAGCTATCACTACTGGACTTCGTACAAAAAGCCCTACGTTACTGCTAAGATTGCGCAAACCTTCGATGGTAAAATCAGTGGGCCAGGAGGCGCTAGGGTTCAGCTGTCAAATTCAGAGTGTTCTGTATTCACACATCAGCAACGCCAGATGACCGATGTTATCCTTACCAGTGCACGTACCATCAATTTAGATGACCCACACATGAATGCTCGCACACCTGAAGGAGATCTTGCTAAGCCTGTTGCAATTATCGATCGTACTGGAACTGTAAATTCTAAGGCTAAGATATTTACCAGCATCAAACGCTGTCATATCTTTTACGCTGAGAACTGCTCAATCCGTGAACCTATTGCTAATGCTGAATATCATCCTGTGCCATGCATAAATGGCTTGTTAGATTTAGAAGCCATAATTAGTCAGTTAGGAAGACTAGGGTATCATGATGTATGGGTTGAAGTTGGTGGTAAGCTTTTCACCGCATTTCACAAAAGCCGATTAGTACAAAAAACGCACCTGTATCTTGTGCCGTCGGTTCTAGGCGAAGAAAGCTTAAGCGCTTATCACTATGATATTTTTAAGCAAGCACATTCTATAACTTGGAAAAAAATGAATAATAATATGATAGCATCTCTAATTTGGCATGCAATAGAGGAAGAAACATGTTTACGGGTATAGTTGAGGTTCAAGGAAAAGTACTGTCAAACAGCAGCACAAATACTGTAAACCGCCTCGTCATCAGCTCCCCATTTAACGATTTAATTGTTGGGGAAAGCATTGCCGTTAATGGGGTTTGCCTAACAGTACTACCCTTAGATTCCGAACTAGGATTTGATGTTTCGCCGGAAACATTAACCGTTACTACATTGGGCAAGCTTGAAGCAGGTGATTTGGTTAATTTAGAGCGAGCTATGATCGCATCGTCCAGATTTGGCGGCCATTATGTTAGTGGACACGTGGATACTACTGCGTTTATTAAAAGCCGCAAACAAATTGATGAGTGTGTGGAAATGATCATCAGTGGGTTTAAAGCTGAAGAGTTAAAATTTTTGCTCAGTAAAGGAAGTATTACGCTAGAAGGTGTTAGTTTAACCATAAACGCAGTGGATAAGGGTGATGTTCACATATTATTAATTCCCCATACCTTAGCAAAAACTAACTTAAGTCAAAAACGAGCAGGGGATTATTTAAACATAGAATTTGATTATTTAACCCGAATTGTAGCTCATCAGATAGGCTCTTTTTTGAATTCAAGTATAATGGCGCCAACCGTATTATCAGAGGTTAATTTATGACAAATCCCTTTATCACCATTGAACATGCGATAAATGAACTACGCAATGGACGCATGATCATTCTGGTGGACGATGAGCATCGTGAAAATGAGGGCGACTTAGTTGTTGCCGCGGAATTTGCAACCCCTGATGCCATTAATTTTATGTCGCATTACGGGCGAGGTATTATTTGTATGCCTATGGCAGAACATCTCATTGATAAGCTTCGTTTACCAATGATGGCCAGCCGTAATCGTTGTCCTTTTGGCACTGCATTCACTGTTTCTATTGAAGCAGCCTCGGGCGTTTCAACTGGAGTTTCGACTAAAGATCGAGCTCGTACCATTCAAGTAGCAATTTCACCGGACAGCGGTCCTGAGGATATTATTTCACCGGGGCATGTCTTTCCCTTACGACCACGTACAAAAGGCGTTTTAGAGCGAGGGGGGCAAACTGAAGGCAGTATTGACCTTATGAAAATCGCAGGTCTAACTCCTGCTGCTGCAATATGTGAGATTATGAACGAAGACGGTTCTATGAGCCGACTTGATGATCTCGTAGAGTTTTCCAAACAACACTCTATTCCGTTAGTATCGATCAGAGATATCCTTGAATATCGTATAACACATGAAAACTTGCTCGAAGAAGCAGCCACAAGTCGCATTCCTATGCAACATCATGGTAATTTTAACATGACGGTATTTCACAATCAGATAGATGATGCGGAGCATTTTGCATTAGTAAAAGAACCTATTTACAAAAATCAAGTTCCACTTATCCGTATACACTCTGAATGTATTACCGGCGATGTCTTCGGATCATGTAAATGTGACTGCGGCCTACAATTGCAAGAATCATTATCCTTAATTTCTGCGGAAGGCGGAGTGCTTGTTTACTTACGTCAAGAAGGTCGCGGAATTGGACTAGCTAATAAATTAAAAGCTTACGCGTTGCAAGAGCAAGGCCTAGATACCGTGGAAGCTAATCTTGAATTAGGATTACCGGTGGACAATAGAAGTTATGCTGTAGCCTATCAAATCCTAAAGCATTTTGGTGTTAAAACGGCACGCATGTTGACGAATAATCCTGGTAAAGTAGAAGCTATAACACGTTATGGCATTAAAGTGAGTGAGCGTATTTCGTTATCAATTCCCTCCAACAATGAAAATAGAAGATATCTAAAAGCTAAACGCGATAAACTAGGACACTTTATAGCTGTAGAAGAGGAATAAATTCATGAAGTTAATTAAACCTGTAGTACCTGAAACGCAAGAACCTTTTTCATTAGGAATTATAGTAAGTCAATTCAATGGACGAGTTACGAATGAGTTATTAAAGGGCGCATTAACTCGACTAAATGAATGTGGATTTACGACAGATGATATCACCGTTGTTGAAGTTCCTGGCGCGGTAGAAATTCCAATTGTTGCAAAAAAACTAGCTCAGTCTAATAAATATCAAGCACTTATTGCATTCGGAGCTGTTATTCGCGGCGAAACTAGCCACTACGATTATGTTTGTGAACAAGTCAGTCAAGGGTGCCAAAGAGTTGCTTTAGATTTTGACTTGCCAGTTATTTTTGGTGTTCTTACTACCGAAAATGAAGCGCAAGCCTGGGATCGATTGGGTGGAAGACATGGTCATAAGGGTATTGAGGCAGCTGATGGTGCTCTCGCCATGCACTCCGTTCTCCACCAAATCTGAACGGTTCAGACTATGTGGTAGCTCTTGAAAATCTCTCGTGCTCGCTTTGCTCACACGAAATTGGTTTTTTCTATGTCATCTTTAAGTTAATGCTAGCGGCGCTTTACTAATTTTGATAAGATTGAGCCCCGTTAAATGCATTTTATGTATTAGCTTTTCAGCACTAGCATTACAACGGGAATCTTATGACCAATTATATTTTCATCACCGGCGGGGTTGTTTCTTCTTTAGGAAAAGGCATCGCAGCCGCGTCTTTAGCCGCAATCTTGGAAGCACGCGGTTTAAAAGTAACTCTAATAAAACTAGACCCATACATTAACGTTGATCCAGGTACGATGAGCCCTTTTCAACATGGAGAAGTATTTGTCACGCAAGATGGTGCAGAAACCGATCTGGACCTTGGACACTACGAGCGTTTTGTCCGTACCACAATGACTAAGCTCAATAATTTTACCTCCGGTAAAATCTATGAAAATGTAATCAAAAAAGAACGACGTGGGGATTATTTAGGAAGTACTGTTCAAGTAATTCCACACATCACTAACGAAATCAAACGCTGCATTAAATTGGGAGCAGATTCCTTCGATGTGGCCATGGTAGAAATTGGTGGAACTGTGGGTGATATAGAGTCGTTGCCATTTTTGGAAGCTATCCGTCAAATGCGCATTGAACTTGGGTCACAACGTTCATTGTTTATTCATCTAACCTTGGTTCCTTATATTGCTACTTCCGGTGAAACTAAAACTAAACCGACACAGCATTCTGTTAAAGAATTGCGTTCCATTGGTATACAACCTGATGTTCTTATTTGCCGTTCAGAACAACCACTTTCAGTGCAAGATCGGACAAAAATTGCCATGTTTACCAATGTGGAAAAAGAGGGGGTTATTTCTCTACAAGATGCAAAAAGTATTTACCAAATTCCTATGATTTTGCACGAGCAAGGTTTGGATGAAATC
>CAMAYX010000199.1 GCA_945862405.1 Legionella genomosp. 1 | reverse complement strand
AATATCATGAAGTTGGACAAGATTATTATGAAAATCAATACCGGGAACGTATAATAAAAAGCTTAAGTTTCCGTGCAAAAGCGCTTGGATTTGAGCTCGTAGAGATTCCTTGTTAATCAATAAGTTACAGGGAAGTTCTTTGGGAGCGTACGCGAAGCAATCCAGATCGATACTCGTAATAAGTTCGGAACTGGATTGCTTCGCGTACGCTCGCAATGACGGATTTTTGGCCTGGTTGCTTGCACCTAGGCTTGTCAATTAAGTGTGGAGATAGTTTATGAGTTTGCGCATGGATAAAAGTCGTCATATTAAAGCAGCACATGGTGCGCAAAAACAGGCGAAAAGTTGGTTAACGGAAGCGGCTTTGCGCATGCTTTCAAATAATCTTGATCCAGAGGTTGCCGAAGCTCCAGAATCTTTAGTGGTCTATGGGGGGATAGGTAAGGCCGCTCGTGACTGGGAGTGTTTTGATAAGATAGTTGAGGTATTAAAAGTTCTTGATGATGATCAAACACTGCTGGTGCAATCTGGAAAACCGGTAGGTGTATTTACCACCCACGAAGATGCCCCTAGGGTGTTGATTGCCAATTCGAATCTTGTTCCTCATTGGGCCAATTGGGAACATTTCCATGCCTTGGATAAAAAAGGCTTAATGATGTATGGCCAAATGACGGCAGGAAGTTGGATTTACATTGGTTCGCAAGGCATTGTGCAAGGAACTTATGAAACCTTCGTTGCTGCTGGTAAGCAACACTATAACGGTGATTTATCCGGTAAATGGATTTTAACTGGAGGCTTGGGAGGTATGGGAGGTGCTCAGCCTTTGGCTGCTACCATGGCGGGTGCAAGCATGTTGGCCGTTGAATGTGACCCTACGCGCATCGAAAAGCGTATTAAAACTAAATACCTGGATAAACACACGGATAACCTTGAGCAAGCCTTAGATTGGATAGATGCTGCCTGCCGCCAAAACCAACCCATTTCAGTTGGGCTTTTAGGAAATGCTGCTGATGTTTACCCAGAATTGGTTCGTCGCGGTATAACTCCTTCGATGGTAACTGACCAAACCAGCGCTCATGACCCACTCAACGGTTACTTACCCAAAGGCTGGACTTTAGCTAAGGCGCAAGAAATGAGGCAATCCTCGCCTGATGAGGTGATTAAAGCTGCAAAAGCCTCCATGGCAATACAAGTCGAAGCGATGCTAAGTTTTCATAAGCGTGGGATCCCTGTATTCGATTATGGAAACAACATCCGGCAAATGGCTTATGAAGAAGGGGTTAAAGATGCTTTTTCATTTTTAGGTTTTGTGCCGGCGTATATACGCCCGTTGTTTTGCGAGGGTATCGGTCCTTTCCGCTGGGTAGCTTTATCGGGTGATCCTGAGGACATTTATACAACCGATCGCAAAGTAAAAGAATTGCTACCTAACCATCATCATCTTCACCAGTGGTTGGATATGGCGAGAGAGCGAATTGTATTTCAGGGATTGCCCGCCAGAATTTGTTGGGTTGGTTTGAGCGATAGAGCACGGTTAGGATTAGCTTTTAATGAAATGGTAAAAAATGGCGAACTTAAAGCCCCTATTGTTATTGGACGCGATCATTTGGATTCAGGTTCAGTTGCAAGCCCGAATCGTGAAACTGAAGGTATGTTGGATGGAAGTGACGCGGTGTCCGATTGGCCTTTATTAAATGCCTTATTAAATTGTGCCAGCGGCGCTACTTGGGTAAGCATTCATCATGGCGGCGGCGTGGGCATGGGATTTTCCCAACATGCTGGCGTAGTCATTGTGGCGGATGGAACGGATAAAGCTGCTGCAAGGCTTGAACGCGTGTTGCGCAATGACCCCGCAACTGGGGTAATGCGCCATGCGGATGCGGGTTATGAATTAGCTAGAGAAAGTGCCCGTGAACATCATCTTTGGCTGCCGATGCAAACTAAAGGAGCAGCGGAATGACCAATTTTATACTTACACCTGGGCAGCTTAATTTAGAAGATATACAGCATGTGCTTGCCCATAAAGGATTGATTCAACTCGATGATGCCTGTTTTTCTAAGGTGGCGGCAGCAGAAAAAACGGTAAAGAACATTGTTAAAAGCAATAAAACCGTTTATGGAATTAACACCGGTTTTGGTGCATTAGCACATCAATCGATTTCGGCAGCGGATCTAAAAAAATTACAACGCAATATTTTACTTTCGCATGCTTGCGGCACCGGAGAATTGTTAGGGGATGATGTAGTTTCTATTATCTTACTCCTTAAAATAAATAATCTTGCACAAGGCTATTCAGGGGTACGCTTACAGGTTATAGAAAACCTTTTAGCCCTGCATAATGCCCGTGTATATCCTTGTATTCCTGCAAAAGGTTCGGTAGGTGCTTCTGGAGATTTAGCTCCTTTAGCCCACCTTGCCTTACCACTGATAGGGGAAGGTGAGGTTCGATATCAAGGTAAGGTCATACCGGCAAGCGAAGGGCTAAAAATTGCGGGTATTGAGCCATTAGTGTTAATGCCCAAAGAGGGCTTGGCCTTATTAAACGGCTTGCAAACATCAACTGCGCTGTGCATGCATGCATTGTTTTTAAGTGAGCGCCTTTTTGAGACGGCCATTTTTGCGGGTTGTTTATCGGTAGATGCTGCCAGCGGCAGTGATGTTTCTTTTGATGACCGTATTCAGCGCGTAAGAGGTCATCAAGCGCAAAGGGATGTTGCTGGGATGTTCCGCCAATTTTTAGCGGGCAGCGATATAAGAGAATCTCATCGGACGTGTAATCGCGTGCAAGATCCTTACTCATTACGCTGCCAACCGCAGATCATGGGAGCGGTTTTACACCAGATGAGCTTTGTTGAACAAACCTTAGCGGTAGAAGCCAACGCGGTATCCGATAATCCCTTAATTTTTGCAGACCAAGATGAAGTGTTGTCAGGTGGTAACTTTCATGGTGAAATTGTGGCCATGGCAGCTGATAATCTTGCCCTGGCGATTGCTGAAATGGGGGCAAATGCTGAGCGGAGAATTGCACTATTAATTGATAAGCATTTCAGTGGGCTACCAGCATTCTTAGTAAAAGAAAGCGGCTTAAACTCTGGATTTATGATTGCGCACGTAACGGCTGCAGCTTGTGCAAGTGAAAATAAAGCTTTAGCGCACCCGCATTCCGTAGACAGTTTACCAACTTCAGCCAATCAGGAAGATCACGTGTCGATGGCAACAAGTGCTGGTTATAGGTTGAAAGCTATGCTGGATAACACGTCGACCATTTTAGCAATTGAATTGCTAGCTGGCTGCCAAGGTATGGAGTTCCATGCTCCTAATAAAACGTCACCGATTTTGCAAACAGTCTACCAAAAAGTTCGTGAATCCGTTCAATCCTACACCCAAGACCGCTATTTTGCGCCAGACATTGCCGTCATTAAGCAGCAGGTATTAGCGGGTGTTTATACTCAGGCGCAATTTATATGAACGTAGAAATTTATACCGACGGTGCTTGTAAAGGAAATCCTGGTCCTGGAGGATGGGGAGTTTTACTGCGCTATAATGGGACTGAAAAAACGCTGAGAGGGGCGGAAATAGCTACGACGAATAATCGTATGGAACTCATGGCAGCCATTCAGGCCTTAACTGCTCTAACACGTTCCTGCGTTGTCGACTTGTATACCGACTCGCAATATGTACGCCAAGGAATGACCGAATGGTTGGCGGGATGGAAGCTTAAAAACTGGCGTAATTCCAAAAAGGAGCCTGTCAAAAATGCTGATCTTTGGCAGCAATTGGATGAGCAAGCGCAACGTCATCAGGTAAGATGGCACTGGGTTAAAGGGCACTCAGGACACCCTGAGAATGAGCTTGCCGATACCTTGGCGAATGAGGCCATAGAAGAATTATTAAGCATTAAATAAACTAAATACGTGCCCGGGCACGTTTAAGAGGAAATATATATATGCGGCAAATTGTTTTAGATACTGAAACTACGGGCATAGGCCATGAACTTGGACATCGAATTATTGAAATAGGTTGCATAGAGATGTTCGATAGAAAACTGACCGGTAAGCATTTTCATGTCTATCTAAACCCAGAGCGTGCAGTAGATGAGGGCGCCTTTCGTGTGCATGGTATCAGCCGTGAATTTTTACAAGATAAGCCTTTATTCCAAGACGTAGTTCATGATTTTATAAACTTCATAGATGGATCGGAATTGATCATTCACAATGCCCCATTTGACGTTGGCTTCCTGAATGCTGAGTTAAGTCAAATCAAATGGAATAAATCGCTGCACGAACATTGTAGTATCTTGGACACCTTGGTTCTTGCTCGCGATAAACACCCTGGGCAAAGAAATAGCCTAGATGCCCTGTGCAAAAGATATGAAATAGACAACTCAAATCGCCAACTCCATGGCGCATTATTAGATGCTGAGATTTTAGCTCGCGTTTATTTAGCAATGACCGGAGGACAAGCGAGCTTGTTCATAGAAGAAAATTCAGCTGCAGTTCATAAACATGCAACGGTTGCTAATCAACAACTGCTTGCAGGCAATACCCCAGTTGTAAATGCTAGTGCAGAAGAGATGATAAAACATGATGAATTTATCCAATTACTGGTAAAAAAATCTGGAGTTAATCATTGGCAAGATGTTGAAGAGTCTTCTTAATTCCATTAAATCGCATCGAAAATCCACTGCCATTGAGAGCATCACTCCGCCATTGCGAGCGTCACTCCACTGCGTCATTGCGAACGTCACTCCACTGCGTCATTGCGAGCGTCACTCCACTCCGTCATTGCGAGCGTCACTCCACTCCGTCATTGCGAGCGCCCCAGCCCCTTCGGGGCAAACATCTGCAAAGAACTTTTTTGAGTTAAAATCACCAACGATATGTTTGTGTTGTAAAAGCCGGCGTTACATTA
>CAMAYX010000198.1 GCA_945862405.1 Legionella genomosp. 1 | reverse complement strand
TTCCTCTACTGACGCTAAAGTTAAATCGTTCATGCAGTAAACCTCCGCTATTTAAGAAGGTTGTACTTTACAAAATCATGCTAACCCTGTCACACAGCCCTACCGAAAGGTCACTTCTCTTTTAAGCCTTTAACCAAATAATCAACAGTTGTAGGATTATCTTCGATAATTAAAATACGCATGCATAGATTAGTAAAATTAAAGATCAGATTGTATCACATTTTTTCGTAACAGGTTTACAAGAACAGGAAACTATAGCTGCATAGGAATACAACTTGTACAGCAGTTACCGTTAAACCGTTTTTAATCATGGCCTTAATATTTTCACTGCCAGCAAATCCCATCGCGGCGAACATATTGGCCCCAGGATAGGCGTAATTGGTTACCCGTGTTGCAAATACCATACACAATGCAAACGATGTCATCGATAATCCTAAGCTTATTGCATAGGGTGAAAATAATTGATGCAGCATCTTAATAGTGGCTTCAGCAGCGCCGGGCATTCCGAAAGCTCCAGTGAACCCTATGAGTATTGCTAAAATTGGTTTTCCGCCGACCTGAAGTATGGGCATGAATAATTCGGTGAGTGCCTTAAATCCCCCCGCTGTTTGAATAAGGGTTATAAATGGATCGAATAAAATAAATAAAAAGAATAAGTGCAAACTTTTTTTCATGCCCTGAAGTAGAACCTCGAAAATTCGCCTAATGGATAAACCACTAACGATTCCTGTTAAAAGAGCTAAAAATAACATTACGAAAATTACAAACGAAGTTTTACCATGCCAAAGCAAGCCGCCGATAATGCAAGCAGCAAAACCTACAACAAAGGACATGCTTGCCCGAACTTGGCGAGGACTAGGTATGAATTTAGGCTCATCAGGATCGTGTTCGCATACTTCATCTGCATATTGTTTTTGCAGTTTTCCAGCCATTATCCACGTGGTTATTAAGGTGATGAGTGCAATCGGCACAGATGCATAGAGTAGTAAGTCCTGATAACTTATCCCTGTGAAACCAAGTAACGCGATTACCGGTGGGGCAAAAGGGCCTATGATGAGTGCCTCTTCAGCGGATGCTTGCATTAATACAGCTAATGTAGGGCGAGATAGGCCTACAGAACCTGCAATAGGCCGTAAGTTTGGAGCGAGAATTGCTAAGCCTCCAGCTAAAGTACCTAAAACTCCAACGATGATAAAGGAAGATATCACCACCCCAATTTTCACCCGTTGTTGCGTATTGATTCCTATGCTATACACAATTTTATGCACTAATGTTTGGCTAACTTTAGTTTCCGATAATATCTCACCTAACCCGCGGCCTAGCATGATGATAAAGCCCACAAGCGCCATGAACGACCCCAATGCGTTGGCCATGACATTACCAATTTCAATGGGACTACTCCAATTGAACAAAAAACCTAAACCTACACACAAGGCAGTAGCAACTAAGGGATCTACGTTGCGAAATAATAAGATGACATAAATAACAATGATCGAGAGACTGGCTAATTCAATATAAAAGTGCACTTATGTCACCTCACAAATCAAATTAAAGCCGTTTGTAAAGCCTTCGATGCCTAGGCCTGGTTTGTTGGGCAAATGAATGCTATTTCCATGAAGTTGTGCACCGCCTTTAACATAATTTTCTCGTATTAGAAAAATAGCATCAAGGTCGGCAAGAATCAGGTCTTGTTTACTTAAGGCAAAACTGGCCATTGCAGCTATTCCTATGGGCGACTCTAGCATGCACCCTACCATAGCCTTTATAGAGGCAGCTTTAGCAATGTTGTAGATTGCATCAGCATTCCGGAGTCCTCCGCTTTTCATCAACTTGATGTTCACTGCATTACAGATGTTTTCCTTTGCAATTAATAAGGCATCGTTCACTGAAAAACAGGATTCGTCTGCGATAATACATGCATGAACTTGTTGTTGAATGCTGTTGAGCTCAGCTAATGCTGC
This sequence comes from Legionella genomosp. 1, assembly GCA_945862405.1. Classification (GTDB taxonomy): domain Bacteria; phylum Pseudomonadota; class Gammaproteobacteria; order Legionellales; family Legionellaceae; genus Legionella_A. The sequence goes on along the minus strand of CAMAYX010000198.1, from coordinate 3,058 downwards.
TGCTTTAACCGGTTGTTCAATAAATTTTATATGCAAATTTAGACGTTCAAATTGCTGTGAAATTTGAACTGCTTCTTGATAGCTCCAGCCTTGATTGGCATCAGCTAATAACTCGATGTCATTCCCTACTGCGTTTCGAATTGCTTGTATTCGCTTTAAATCCTCTTCTGCACCTTTGCCTAATTTGATTTTTAAAGTTTGAAACCCCATTTTTTTTAAAGCGATCGCTTCTTCTACCATTTCTGCAACAGTTTTAACACTAACTGTGATACAAGTCTTGACTGTATTAGTGTTGCTACCAAACAATTGATAAAGAGGTACACCACAGTATTGAGCGAATAAGTCGTGTAGAGCCATGTCAATAGCAGCTTTTGCAGAAGTGGTTTTTGCTAAAGCAGACTCGTTCAAGTGCAGTAGAGTATTTAAACCTGCTACGTTTTTACCGATTAATTGCGGTGCCAAGGTGTTTTGCAAGGCAGATACAATGGATTCATGAGTATCGCCCGTGATTGCCGGGGTTGCAGCAGCAGAACCATAACCCCTATTACCATCAGAAGTATGTATAATCACCACAACATCATCAACGCAATTAGTACTGCGCAATGCCGTAATGAAAGGTCTGGTTAAAGGAATATTTAATCTTGCTATTTCTATTGAGGTGATTTTCATAGCTGTTCATTCTAGTTGAACTATAAGCAATCTCGACCGCGGAACCAAATTAAAGCCATCAAAGTGGATATATCGAGAATTCTCATCTCATCCATCAGTTTATAAACGTCATTTTTGGAGATAACGTGAGTTTTGATGTCTTCATCATCCACTCCGAAAAAGCCAGATTCAGGAACCCCTGCTACCTCGGCATAAAAGATATGCCCTTTTTCGGTTACAATTCCTGGGCTTTTATAGACACTGGCGATTTTGCTGAGACTCGTAATTTTAATACCAGTTTCTTCAAAAACTTCTTTTCTCGCAGTGTCTTCTGGTGACCCTTCGTCAATTGCACCAGCTACACATTCTAAGAGAAATGGGTCTTCACCCGCATCGTTAAAAAATACGCCGGTGCGAAACTGTTGGCAAAAGATAAAACTATCGATAGTAGGGGCATAGAGAAGTACTAAAACAGAATCTTTTGTTTTAAGCATTTCACGTTTAATTTGGTACGTTGTGCCTTCAGACCGCAATTTAGGCACCTCTATTACTGCGGTTAAGAAGACGTCATGACCTTTATAAACTTGCTGCTCTGTAACAATCCTTGTTGATTTATCCATAAGAGTCTATTTCCCTTTTACATGTTTCATCATACGTCGTTTGCGCTTAATTTGGCGTTCGGAGAGCTTATTTTTTTTATCTTTATAAGGGTTGGTGCTGCCTTTAAATTCAATTTTCAAAGGGGTTCCAACAAGGCCTAAGGTTTCAGTAAACGCATTGATGAGGTAACGTTTGTAGCTTCCTGGAAGAGCGTCTAGCTGATTTCCATGGATCACAATTAATGGAGGATTATGACCGCCAGCATGGGCGTAACGTAATTTAATTCGCCTGCCATTAACCAACGGTGGAGTGTGTTTAGTTACTAAGTCCTCTAATAAACGAGTTAGCATTGGGGTTGAGAATTTTTGCATCGCCGAGGCATAGGCTTGCTCAACATCTTTAAACAATGGTCCGACACCACTACCGTGCAGAGCTGAAATAAAGCGCGTTTTGGCAAAATTTGCAAAGTGTAATCGTCGATCGAGTTCTTGACGTATTTGTTCCTTATGATCTTCCTCGAGGCCATCCCATTTATTGACCAGAATTACCAGAGCTTTTCCTGCTTCAATGATGAAACCTAATAAATGGAGATCTTGATCTGTGATTCCTTCACGCGCATCAACAAGTATTAAACAAACATGGGACTCTTTAATTGATTGTAAAGTTTTAATAACGGAAAACTTTTCAACTTTCTCATCCACTCTGCCGCGACGGCGAACACCTGCCGTATCAATTAAAACATATTCTTTGTCATCTCGGGTAAAGGGGACAGCAATACTGTCACGTGTTGTGCCAGGCATATCATATACAACAACTCGTTCCTCTCCCAGAATACGATTTACTAAGGTGGATTTGCCTACGTTTGGTCTGCCGACAAACGCAATTTTAATCGCCCCGTTTTCATCATCTTCTTCGACAACAGCCGGTGGGAAAGTGGCAGTTACGTTTTGCAGTAGCGTATGTAAACCGCGTCCATGAGTAGCAGAGATAGCATGCGTTTCGCTAAAGCCGAGAGCTTGAAAATCCGAGCATGCAATTTCCTCATCCAGGCCTTCGGTCTTATTAACAACCAAGTATACGGTTTTGCTTAGTTTACGTAAGTGAAGTGCTATATTGCGGTCAATTGGCGTCAAGCCCGCACGTCCGTCCACCAAGAAGAAAACAATATCGGCTTCATCGAGTGCTACGGCTGACTGCTTTGACATTAAGGCATCAACCGCTAAGTCATCGACACCAACACCGCCTGTGTCAACTACGATAAAGGGTTTATCTTCAAAAGTTGCATCACCATATTGCCTATCTCTGGTTAGACCAGGGAAATCAGCAACCAATGCGTCTTGAGTGCAGGTTAAACGGTTAAATAATGTAGATTTGCCCACATTGGGGCGCCCTACTAAAGCAATTACTGGAATCATTACGATCTCACTGATATTCGACTGAGTCGACCGTTAGTCGTCATGACATAAATAGTATTGCCAGAAACGGTTGGTGCTGCACTTACCGGTCCATTAACTTGCGTACGCGCTAACACTTCGCCACTTTGTGTTGAAAGAACGTGCAAGACTCCGGTTTTATCGGCTAAGTATAAATTACCGCCCATAATCGCAGGTTCAGTTAAAGAGCGTGCTTTCAATGCGTCTTGTTTCCAACGCACTTGGCCATTTTGTCGCTCAATTGCCCAGACTACGTCATCACTGTCGGTCATATACAAGGTATCTTTGTCGATTGCTAAGTTTCTGTAGGTCGAAGCCGGTTTATGCCATTTAAATTGCCCATCGGTCATGTCTAAAGCACCAATGTAGCCTTGATA
>CAMAYX010000197.1 GCA_945862405.1 Legionella genomosp. 1 | reverse complement strand
GCTAAACCCCTGTAACCACACTCGCAATCAGGCTCTCAGCACTAATGTAACGCCGGCTTTTACAACACAAACATATCGTTGGTGATTTTAACTCAAAAAAGTTCTTTGCAGATGTTTGCCCCGAAGGGGCTGGGGCGCTCGCAAAGACGGGGGAAGTATATCAACATAGCTGTTGCCGAGCTTGACCTAATCTCCCACTTGCATTTTAAAATCAATTGGTTAAAGTGGAACTACAAACGGAAATAGGGAGTAAACATGAAAAAATTTGGGATTATATTGGCATCCATTCTGGCAAGTAGCACAAGCTTTGCGGATAACACCACCGATCAAATTCAACTGTTAAACAGCCAACTGCAAGCGCAAATGCAGAGCATGCAAGCCGATCAACAAAAGCAAATTCAAACCCTAAACACCCAAATTCAAGCGCAATTAAAACAAATACAAGCCGATTTACAAGCACAAATACAAAAGGTTAATGCACAAACGCAAGATCAAATGAAACAGATGCAGGAGACGTTGCAGCAGCAGATTCAGCAAGTTCAAGCTCAAGCCACCGGCAAAAAATAATCGAACCGTCATATTTGGCGGATCTTGAACGATCTCGGGGGTAAAAAAATGCTCACATACTTTATGTATGCTGCGCTTTTTTTACCCCCGAGATCGTTCAAGATCCACCAAATCTGAACGGTTCTTTGCTCCGTGGTGGTTCTGTTTAATTTCGCTTTGCTCAATTAAAGGCATTTCCTTACCCCGTTTTGCGCGCAGCCTTAACTCGTCAATTGCGCCGCAGCCTTTTATATTATTTATTGTAGACAATTGCTTTAAAATTGAACAAAAATGTTAAAATAGTTTTCAATTTTTGGGGATAATATGACGTGAAGGGATGTTGTGTTTAAAATCGGGCAGGCATTTGAATTAAATTGTAGAGAATTGGTATTTTTGTAGCTTGTTCGTTTGCCCAAGATTTCAAATGTTCAATAGGGCCAATGAACCAACCTACAAAAAATGTAGATCAAATAAAAATAAGGAGAGGGCGCAAGCATCAAAGAAGGTAAGCAAAAAAGAAAGCTAACTTCGGCAAGCAAAGCGAGACGAAAGGCTCTAAAGAATTACCACAGAGAAAGAGACCGATCAGATTTGAGTGCAGGTTGCACGATCTCGGAAATTCAAAAAAAATATCATACATAAAGTATGTGAGTATTTTTTAATTTTCGAGATCGTGCAAGATGCGCCAAATATGACGGTGTCTTAGACTACTTCAACTTCTTCGGCTTGAGGACCTTTTTGTCCTTGAGCTGCTTTGAACATCACAGCTGCGCCTTCAGCTAAGGTTTTGAAGCCTTGCCCTTGAATCGCACTGAAGTGAACGAAGTAATCTTTACCACTGCTCTCAATGAAACCAAAACCTTTGCTCTCATTAAACCACTTAACTGTACCACGTACTTTTTCTGACATTTTACTAAATTCCTAAGAAGGTGAAATAAGATTATAACATTTTGCATAAATCTAGCCAAATATATTTTTTATGGGCATTTTATCAATCCTTTGCCTACAAATTTTAATCCTATCAAGAGGCAGGAAGTATCGCAAAATATGGAGTGAATATTGTTTTTAAGGTTGCTTTTTGTGCGCTGGTTAATGACTAGGTAAAAAATATTAACATTTTGATTTAAGCGCACAATTCTTGTCGAAGGGGACAAGGGTACAAAAATAGGGGCTGACCATACCGTATTGAAAATGAATGTAAACAGGATACCAATAATGAATACAAAAAAAGACTTGCGGTGGCGCGATAGGGGTATAATTTGTCACATTCCGTTCAAATAAAACGAGGTATGTTTTTAGCGTGGGTTATAAAATGAGCAAATGTTGCAATAAGATAACAACATTTCTTGATTAAGGGGATGAATAGTGTCTAAGCAAGTAATTTTCTGCAGGCGGTGAGAAACTCACTGAAATCTGTGTCTTTTACAAAGTAGCCATTCACATTTAAGCTCTTGGTGATGGTTCGATCGTGCTCGTTATTGGATGTGGTAAGAATTAAGATATTGATTGCATCGAATTGATGATGGTTTCTGAGTTCTTGCAAAAATTCAATGCCATTCATTCTCGGCATCATTAAATCCAAAATAATGAGTTTGGGAAATAGTTGCGCGCTACCGTTGCTTTTATTGTAGAGTTTGTTGAGTGCTTCTAACCCATCTCTGGCTACATGCACAGCTACTTGTAAGTTTAATTTCTCAAACTCACGCTGAATGTACATGACATCAACCTCGTCATCATCTACAAGCAAAATAGGATTATTTTCTTGAAGATTCATGCGTAAAATCCTTTTTATAATTGCTTAGGCCAGGTGAAGAAGAATACGGTGCCTTTGTCGCGTTCAGAACGGATATGAATGCTACAACCTAAAGACTCAATAATTTTTTTAGCAATGCTTAATCCAACCCCGCTGCTTTCCAAAACATCACGTGGTTTCAAGGTTTGAAATAATTGAAATATTTTTTGATGATATTGCGGTTCAATACCAGGGCCGTCATCGGCTACGTAGAATTGATAAACGTTGCCCATATCTTGTACGCCTATATCAATTTGCCCATGGGATTGATGGTGATGTTTTATACTATTGTCCATGAGTGCTGAAAAAACTTGCTGCAGTGGTGCTTTTGCGGTTTTGAAGGTAGGTAAATCTTTATCGTATCTGAAGGCAAAGGATTCGGGTGGGTTGAGGTCGTGAAAAATATCCTGCACCATCGATTTACTGTTTACTTTAGATACGTCCATGTGCACGTGACCAGCTTGGGAATATTTAATTAGCCCGTCCAAAAGGGCTGACATTCTCGTTGTGCGCCGACGCAACAAGTCAAAATGCTTTTTAGATTCTTTGGTAATGGACTCACCTAAATCTTCTTCAATCCAAGAAATCAAATGGCGCATGGCCGGTAAAGGTGATTTTAAGTCATGAGAGGCTAGGTAAATGAAGCGCTCTAATTCATCCTCAACTTTCTTGTTCAGGATGAGATTTGCAACCCTTGCCTTTAGTTCGTCTGCCGAAAAAGGCTTGATGAGGCAATCTTGAGCACCTTCTTTTAACATTTGCACGCATAAATTATCGTCAGCTTTTGCGGTAAGAATAATGATGGGAGTGGATATTAGTTCTAGATGGCTGCGGATTTGATGAACGAGTTCGACCCCATTCATTTTGGGCATCATAATGTCACTCACAATCAAGTCTGGGTGTAATTCTAGCGCTTTTTGTAAACCTTCTTCACCATTTTTAGCACTTTCTACAAGGTACAGCTCCGACAAAATCTCACACAAATATTGGTTCATTTCTACATTGTCTTCTACAACAAGAATTGTAGGGGAGTCTAGGGATATAGTTTTTGCTTGAACAGACTCTGCTGGTTGCTTAAGTTGTAATTCGGATACTAATTGTTCAGCGATAACATCATCACGTAGGTTGTGACCGATTTTTTTTGCTACCGCAGTGCCATCAGGGGATTTAATAGGAAGCTCTACTAAAAACTGCGCGCCGCCATTGGGTGAGTTGCCCACTTTAATACTGCCTAGGTGTAGTTCGATGAAGTCTTTGGTGATCGCTAATCCTAAACCTGAACCTTCATACGATCTGAAGATGGACTCATCCACTTGAAAGAAACGATCAAAAATCTTTTGTTGAAACTCTGATGGGATTCCAGGCCCTGTATCGGCTATGACAAACTGCGCGTGTTCGCCATATTTTTTAAGGCTGATATTTACAATGCCACCCGCTGGGGTGAATTTAATGGCATTGGATAATAAATTCATTAATACCCGTTGAATTTTGTCGAGATCGACTTCCAGTATCAAGTGTTTAGGAATATTCAAGGACAACATCAGCGCCCGTTCTTCAATTCTAGGGGCAAATAAGCTGGCAGTTTGACGAACTAAAGCGGCAAGATCCGTTTCAACATATTCCAGTTTTATTTTTCCGTCTTCAATTTTTGATATGTCTAATAAGTCATAAACATGCTTCAAAAGAATTTTAGCGTTTTCGCGGATTAATTTAAGATCTTTAAGCAAAGGTTGCGGGGTGGTGGGATCATCAATGTTCTTTTGCAGTGGTCCTAAGATAAGTGTCAATGGTGTGCGCAATTCATGGCTGATATTAGCAAAGAATTGTGTTTTCAATTGATCCAATTTTCCCAATTGTTGATTAGCATTTTGCAGTTCACGATTTTTTTCTTGAATTTTTTGCGCACGTTCATAAATTTCAATTTCCATTTCGCCCGCGCGGGTTTGTAAAGCCTCCATTAGTTTGGACTGTTCCGCTTTAGAGGTCTTCAAATGAACGTATTCGGTGACATCTTCAACGCGGTGAAGAATGTATTTTACTTCGTTGTTTTCAATGATAGGTATATTAATCGGGCTCCAATACCGCTCTTCAAAAGCTCCGCCTTCTGAAATTGGCCGGCGGATGTCATATTTTTGAATGGCCATCGTATCGGGAATTTTAAGTTTAAAGACGGTATCCAGGGAGGATTTAAGATTATCGAACCCTGTTGCAAGAGGATCATCAGGATTAAGAGGAAATGCCTCGAACACCCATTTACCTAAAATTTGCTCGCGTGTGACCATAGTCGCTTTGAGATAAGCGTTGCTTACATCAACAATGACCAAATCTGTATCCATTAATAAATATAAGTCGGGCACAGAATGAAACAAGGTCTTATAGTCAACATGAAACTCTGTTTTTTTCATAGTTGCTACCTAATAGAAACAACGATTGGTTTCTATTTTTAGTATATGTACGAAGCACCAAATTGTCACGATCCGGACTTACGCCAAAGCCCAATCTCTTCGTTAACATCAATTTTTTGTTCGGTCATGTAGTATATCTACACTCCCTCTCAAAAAAATGATGTTGCCTCGACCTTGGGCTTTGGCGTAAGTCCGGCTTAAACCCAACCTCTTCGTTAAACTCGTACCGTAGCCTGGATCTGAGGAATCGGCGCAAAAATTAAAAAATAAGGTAGAAAGAACAATAAGTTAT
>CAMAYX010000196.1 GCA_945862405.1 Legionella genomosp. 1 | reverse complement strand
AAACCCCTGTAACCACACTCGCAATCAGGCTCTCAGCACTAATGTAACGCCGGCTTTTACAACACAAACATATCGTTGGTGATTTTAACTCAAAAAAGTTCTTTGCAGATGTTTGCCCCGAAGGGGCTGGGGCGCTCGCAATGACGAGCCGTATTGTAGCCTGGATGATTAGATGGATAGTTCTATGGCAAAAGCCACCGCCAGCTTCGTAAAGTTTGTCATGTGTTCTAAGTTTAAATTATTCATAGAGTCAGATGCTGAATGAATATAGGGGTTGTGTTTTTCGAAGCTTGTTTCGCAAGGAAATGCTGCGGGAATACCCTTGTCATTCCATGAAGCATGATCACTGCAACCATAACCACATTTTGAAAATTTTACCGGAACTTTAAGATAAGTACGGATCAGCTGCGCGGTAAAGTCACTTAACTTTTTATCGGTAAAATCACGGAAGACCCACATGGTTTTATCCTGCTCTTTACTGCGATAACCTGTCATATCAAATTGAATTGCTGCAAATACGGGTATAGCATTTTTACTGAAGTATTGTACTACTTGTTGCGATCCTACTAAGCCCTCTTCTTCCGCTGCATACCATATTATATATATAGGGCGTTTCAATTTAACATCTGAAGCTAGTAACACTCGTGTCATTTCTAAAACACTAGCCGTTCCACTGCCATCATCATCCGCACCAGGCATACGTTCATCCGGACTATCGCCCAAAGTATCCATGTGCGCACCGATTACTAATGCTGGTTTATTGATGTCTTTACCAAGCACCGTAACTAGAGAGGGTTGCACGTATCGCCCCCCTGTGGCAACAAAGAATGTAGTTGTATCTTTACGTCCGTGCTCCAGCGCCATTGCTTCAAACTGTGACTTGAGCCAACTTGCAGTTTGTTTGCCGGAGGGCTGGGTAGAGGAGCGATTCGTGAATGCGCTAAGTTGCACCAAAGATTGAGTTATGTTGCTAGGCTCAATGAGTTTGTAGGCATGCGAAACTTCTTTGGAATGACTAATTTTATAGTTCTCAGCGGCTAAGGTTGTGGCCTTTTTTTTCTGTAAAAGAGTTCTTGCCGTTTGCTCTTGTCGCCTAGCGCGCTTAACGTTTGAAATTTATGGCTCAGATTTACAAACCTTCCACAATGGACTTGATCTGCTAGACGACTAAGATTTCTAAGTTCAGCGTGGGGAATTTGTATAATTTTAAAGGCAGAATTTTCCGCTAAAACTAGATAATTGTTATCCACATGCTGAGCCAAACATTGAGGCATTTGTAGAATTTCAATATTCGTACTTGCGATAGCACAGTGAGCAGACAAGGAGAATATGATGCCAGACACTAACTTTTGCAGTATATCCATGATGTGTTCCTTATGTTCAAGTGGGATTAATGTATTCTTTTTTTACAATTTAAAAAAGACAGGACGAAAAACTCATAAGAACTGAAGGACACTTAAGCTCTTGAATCAGATAATTATGCAAGAGATTTTTCTTTATCTGGTAGACGGTTTCTTTATGTTTATAGGCTATTTGTTTCATTTTGACCCAGACAAGCAAAGCACAAGCAATATGATTTCTCTGAATTCGCTGTTTTCGGCACTCGCATCTTTCCACGCCCGGTAGTTGTTTAATTTCCCGATGAAACTGCTCAATATACCAGCGCATAGCACACACATTTTGAGTGTCATGGCTGCAGTGTTGAGATGGGTCGTTAGTAACCACATAATCGTTCCTGTTGGTAGAAACAGGCACACGAAACAGTTTCATATAAAAATCACCAGGCATTCCCTTAAGGCGAATCATTTTGCCAAGCTTAAGCGCCTCTTCGTCCCAACTCAGTTCAGTAACCGCCTCGTAATGCTCCGTAACCCCAACCGGTCTTACCAAACGGTTTCGTTTAATAGGGCAGTAAAAATACTTCCCTAAATTGTGCACAAATAACATGAACTTATTACTTGCATACCACGTATCAACTAGAACTGCTGTAAAGCTTACCCGCTTTGAATATAAAGCATTTCTAAGCATATCTTGCACATGGTCAACTTTGCTCTTACCATCACGTTCCGGGTCAAAAATACGATAATCAATCAGCCAAAATTCTTTCGTTTCCGGATTAATATAAATGCAATTTACTAACCCAATCCCACGTACAATCCCATGTGAATTACCACTATATTGCCAACGTACGGACTCAATAATGTCGAGAATGGTTCTTGTCTAAAATTCTAGCGTCAAAAACAATAAACCCATTTTTGCTCTGTTTGATATCGCCCTTCGTATGTCCCCAAACTAGCATCGGCGTGAGCTTCTCATCTCGCAAATAACGATTAACCATATCATGAGACAACGTTTCTACATGCTTGGCAAAGTTCGTTAATGTGTAGTTAATTTGGCTGCTGAATAAATACTGGCAATAATACAAGCGGGTCACTTTATTTGTTTTTGGGCGGCCCATAAGTATAACGTGGTCTAGAAATTTACGGTAGATTACTACGGTTCAGCCAACTAAGCTCTGATCCTTCCGCTCGCTGAGGCTTGATCTATTTCTCAATTTGCAAGGTTTTGAGGAAGTCCTGAAAGAAAGTCAACACGTCATCTTCATTTTTTTAAATGCTTAGGTACAATTATTTATTTTATTTTCAAAGAAATAACGATTTTACCACTTGATGTTCGTCATGAGAATTCTATGTCTAAAAAAAGTGCTCAACGAGTTTTATCAGAATTACGGCAAAACCTTTTGGATGATCTCAATGCAATCCGTGCGGCACAAAGTGCAGGGGATGACGAGGAAGTACAACGAATTATTATCGCATTAGAACAATCTTATTTTTTAAAAACACGAGAGGCTCGTTGGCAGTATAATTTTGAGAATTCAGCATTAAGCGCTTTGCAAGAAGAAGTAAGAGGTTTATACGCTCAGGTTTTAGAATTAAAAAATTCCTGTGCGCCAGCAACCCTTTATCCAAGAGAGGAGTTAAGTAATATTAAGCTCGCAGCAGCCAAGTTCAAATTAGCAATAGAAGTTTTTGCGGAACAAACACAACATTTACAGGACAAAGTTATCTCTTCAGAAATTAATTATTGTGAAGCAAGCGATGCTGCACAAAAATTAATTATTGAATTACGCAATTTAGGCAATGATTTCTTTGGGCCAGAGAAACCTTCAGTAGAAAACACACGAATTTTTAAATTCTCTTGCAATCAAGCCATACGCCATGCGAAACCCATTTTAGGACAACACAAGGAATGGGGGATAATTTTTTCCAATTTTATGAAATCGGTGGCTAACGCATTTATGTATTTAATAAGTCTGGGTGACGTTGCCAACTTTTTTCCCTTAAAAAAAGTGGAGGCTGAGATAGCCTTATCGGCATTACAAAAATCCATTCGTAAAGACATACTCCCCTTGTCACTTTCACCTTTGTAAACGGCAATGAACTCAAGAACTTACAATGAAGTCACAAATAATATAAATTTCATTCAATTTAGTAAGGTTTTTTGCACAATAACTATTTATTTGCTAAAACATTTGAATTTTGATAGAGTCTGCTGCGCTAAATTAAAACAGCAAAAAAGTTTTTTGTGAGACTTAATTTTATTTTTGTGAGACTTAAATTATGAAAAAACGACAAGAATCAGCCGAAAGATTAGCTTATGAAGCACACAAAACTGCTCGTGAGCAAGTTCTAGAAACACTTACTGAAAAATTGCAGTTAGGACTTGATGCAATCGGAGCCATTCCTAGTTTGGAAGAAATACAGCAAGCAGTAGCTACGAAAGTAGACGTAAAGCACAACGCCGTTGAATTAAACCAAGAGCAAGTACAAAACCTCACAGCTCTCGATGGACAACTTAAATATACAGTAGGTTTATTGGAAAACCGCTTTATGCAGCTTACGTCACAAGCACGTGATGAAGCTGCTCTACAAGAAAGATTGGCTCATCAAGTTGAACAAGACAGATTGGCTCAAGTTGAACAAGACAGATTGGCTCAAGTTGAACAAGAAAGATTGGCTCAAGTTGAACAAGAAAGATTGGCTAAACTTGAACAAGAAAGATTGGCTCAAGCTCAACCTAGAGTTGAACCTGTAGTTGATCCATTAGTACAACAACGTGCTGAACAAGAAAGATTGGCTAAAGCTGAGCAAGAAAGATTGGCTAGAGTTGAGCATGAAAGATTCGCTAGAGTTGAGCATGAAAGATTGGTTAGAGTTCAACAAGAAAGATTGGCTCAAGCTCAACAACCTAAGCCTCCAGTAGATCCATTATCACGCCGCACTCAAGAGGAATTAGGCAGAGAAGCTCAAGCGAGAAAAACTGGTACTACTTATCCTCAAGTTGAAATTGAAGAAAGTGAAGAGCAATTACAACAAGCTTACACAGCTGCTCGTACTCGTTTAGACCAATTCTCTTGCACTCCAAAACTTAAAGCTAAAATTGAAGACATGTTAGCGCAAGTAGATAAATTATATAATGCTGGCAACAGCTGCAAAGATTTAACTACTGCTATGGACGCAACTTGGACTTTATTAAAAAGTGATGAAGAGCAAGAAGATTTAGATGCTTTCAACGCGGTTGCTAATAAGATGCAAGGTCACGCTTCATTAGGCTGGAAAATTCTTGGTATCCTGATGATGGCCGTTGGTGCTGCTGTTGCTGCATTTGGCGTTGCAACAGGTGTTACTGGCGTAGATTTAGGCTTAACTTCTGCTGGCGGCGCAAGCTTGTTCGCAGCAGGTTCGCTGACATTCTACAAAGGTACTCAAGGTGGCTTATCTAAAGCTATGAGCAATGTTGGTGCTGCTGTTACTGTCGAAGAAGATGAAGATTCAGGTCTTAGTTTAGCAAGATAATCCTCTCTTCTTTAAAACCCCCTTTTTAGGGTAATGCCAGTCAGTTAAGCTGACTGGCATTTTTTATGTTGACATGAACAGGATATTTTTGAGGTCTTCTTTTAACGATTCTGGGATATATTCTCTCCCTCCTGTCAGGCAAAACAAAAGATTTAGCCATCATGGTCATATCGTTAATTA
>CAMAYX010000195.1 GCA_945862405.1 Legionella genomosp. 1 | reverse complement strand
CCTTGGCGCACGAACTACGCAATCCACTTGCCCCAATTTTAAATGCGTTGAGAGTAATGCGGCTTGCGAAAAATGATGCTTCTGCAGTGGAGAAAGCACAGTCCATAATGGAACGACAAATGGCGCAAATGGTACGCTTGATTGATGACCTATTAGACCTTAGCCGCATCAGTCATGGCAAAATTCTCTTACAAAAAGAATCCATAGACTTAGAAGACGTCCTCCAACAAGCAGTTGAAACAACGCATCCAATGATTCAAGCTGCAGAGCATCGTTTAGAGATAGACTTACCCTCCAGTCCTATATATGTTGAAGCCGATACCGCACGTCTAACCCAGATTTTTGCAAATCTGCTGAACAATGCCGTCAAATATACTGAGAAAGGCGGTGTAATTCGCTTGTCTGTGAGACTGCACCAAGACCAAGTCATGGTTTCCATTCTTGATAGTGGAATTGGTATTCCTAAAACCATGCTGCCTTATATTTTTGAAAAATTTACCCAAGTGAATACCCAGTTAGAGCGCGCTCAAGCTGGTCTAGGCATTGGATTATCACTGGTAAAACAATTGGTTGAATTGCATGGCGGAAGCGTAGAAGCTAAGAGCAATGGAGAATATATGGGAAGTGAGTTTATTGTCCGCTTACCCATAGCCGTTAAATCAGCTGCAACCGTGATAAGCCACCCTACCTCAACTAGTTTAACGAATCGGCGACGTATTCTGGTAGTGGATGACAATATCGATATAACAATGAGTCTGGCCATGTTATTAGAGCTCATGGGGCATAATGTGCAAACAGCAGGGAATGGATTAGATGCGATACATGTGGCAAAAACGTTCCGGCCCGAGGTTATCTTTATGGACATAGGCATGCCAGAGCTCAATGGCTATGATGCAGCTAAGGAGATTAGAAAATACCCCTGGGGTAAAACTATTGTGTTGATCGCGCTTACCGGCTGGAGCCAAGAGCGTGATCAGAGACAATCCCAAGAGGCTGGCTTTGATTTTCACATAACTAAGCCAGGTGACATTGATAATATAAGTGAACTGCTTAATAGCATCGAATTTGAAACGGTATAATTAATTATCCAGCAAACGATCATGCGGTTTCTTAAAAGAGAGGATTTGATAGGTTAACAACGAAGTTTTGGACAAAAATCGCATTGCCCAGAGAAAGGGAGCCGCCATGATGCGATATGGCAAAGCTAGATGGATATGATTGTTTAGATGCCCCAAATAATAATACGTTGGTAGTACATTCTTGGTGATGTCCACTGCTTCCATTTCAAGGCCATGCTCTTCGGCCAATTTTCGATAGCTTCTCAACGTATAATTGAGATTGCATGCACCAAAAAAACTGACGCTTTTAAATAAGGGCATCAACCAACATGAGGGCAACAATAAAGGATGCGGGATAAAATCGGATAAGGTGATGCTCCCTCCTGGTTTCAACACGCGACTAGCTTCTTGAAAAAACAATTTTCTACTTGGAAAATGGAAAATGCATTCAACCGCCAGAACGTTGTCAACATAGTTGTTGGGGAAAGGGAGTTTACAGGCATCGGCTTCGATAAAATTTATCGGATTAGGAGCTGCATTTTTTATCAGCTTGTTTGCGCGCTGAAGTTGCCGCCCATCGATATTTACTCCGGTGAGAACCATATCTGAATATTGATCATTCATGAAAGAAATCGTGCCGCCAAAACCGCAACCCACATCAAGCACTGATTGGTGATTGCTGATGTTACCTAGGGTGCACATTTCTTTCGTTAAATTTTCGGCGGCAGCATAAAAGTCATCGTGCGTGTATTTGGCCGTGATTGGATTTTTCCAATACCCCCAGTGAACGTGCTTACCAAAACCTTTTGCTACGTGAGAACCACGTTTCTCAAGTTCAAGCAAAAGTACATCAAAATAAGGCAGTGTCCGTTTAGACATCCATGTCTCCAACTACTAACAAAAACTATAATCTCGGCGTTCTTCTAGTTCTTCAATTTCTTGCGGCTCAACGTGTAACTCACCAACAATCGCAGACGTACAAAACTCGCTAATGGTGGTCTGTAACTCATCCACCGAACCATTTTTATCATTTACCGAGCGCGCTACATTATTGGCAAATAATCCTACCAAGCCAAAGGGAATGACATCAAAAGCACTGGTCCATAGGAACGTATCCATCACCGCTTGAGCAGAAGTAGCATAAAATGCTGCATAGAACAGATACCCTGTGAACCAAGCTACACTCAACGCTACCACAAATAAACACACATTAGCTAAGATGCTGCTCATGGAGCCTAAGCGATTTCTTGCCGAAAAGTCAGCAGGTAAGGCCAGCGAGGCCTCAGTTAACTGATACATCCGCTCACTTATTTCCTCCGCATCTTGCTCTTGTACTCCTTGGAGGACCCTAAGGGTAGTCTCGATGATATAATTAAGCTTTCCTTTCATATCATCGTCTTCTGCGGCCGCAAGCAACAATCGGCTTTGGCGAATAATGTTTTCAGCGAGCATTACAAAATCACCGTAAGAACGGTCTTTTTTAGCAAGCCCATGAAAAAATGCCAATTTCTTAGTCATAATACACTCACACTCCAATGTTAATTTATGAGCACTTTAACCAAAATTATGCCTTTGTCAATTTTTTAATCTTAGCTAGCCATACTTTTATCGACGGGAAAAATTGTACAGTCCTTCTATAATATAAGATAAACACAGTTAGGAAATTCATTATGCCCTCAACGTTAAGCAGCATGTATTTGTTATTTTAAATAAACTACTTATTGAACATAGTTTTAATCCCGTAATTCTGGAAGACCCAATAGTTTTTGATGGCTATCATAGTAAAGATGAAGAGGTGAACAAACTCAAGGAGTAATCTCTAAACGCATATATCTCTATCCCCACAACGCTATCTGGTATAAAGTAAGCTATTTATACAAACGACGATAAAGGACTATCCATGCGTTACCTAATTTCTTTCACCTTGCTAATTGCTTCCTCATTTCTCCACGCTCAA
The DNA here is from genome assembly GCA_945862405.1 of Legionella genomosp. 1. Lineage (GTDB taxonomy): Bacteria > Pseudomonadota > Gammaproteobacteria > Legionellales > Legionellaceae > Legionella_A. Next base: position 2,051 of record CAMAYX010000195.1, on the reverse strand, counting down.
GAAAAGGAAATTACTATTACCATAGACGATTTACCGTTTGTGGCATCGCGCATGAATACCCCTGCTAACGTGGAGCGAACTACTGAACGATTTAACAGTATTGTAGACACTTTAGTTAAATACCAAGTTCCAGCGACGGGCTTTGTAATTGCTGGCGCGATCGGTAAAGACCAGTGGTCGTTTTTAGAAGAATTTAGTAAAGCAGGGTTTGTCTTGGGCAACCATACTTACTCTCATTATAATTTGGATAATGTAGGTTCTACAAAATACATTGCCGACATTGCTAAGGCCGACAAAATACTCAATCCCATCATTTCTCAACCTAAGTATTTTCGCTACCCGTATCTTGCCGAAGGGAGCAGCAAGAGCAAACAAACGGTTTTAAATTACCTTCATTCGCACGACTATACTGTAGCTCCAGTCACCATAGACAGCAAAGATTTTTACTTCAACGAAACGATATACAAAGTTCCATATCGCAATCGCGCAAGTTACATTCAAAAATTAAAACCTAAATATTTGGCCTATATTTGGAAGCAAACTTTAAAAGCTGAAAAGCGTTCCGATCTTGAGGATAAGCAAATCTTACTGTTGCATTCCAATTTGCTCAACAGTTATTTATTGGGCGACATATTAGAAATGTACAAAGAAAATGGATATAAATTTATCAGCTTGGCAGAAGCACTACAAAAACCAGCTCCTAAATTAGACGTGTCCTCCACCATAAGTTATACAAAATTTATGTTAAAAGAGAACGCAAAACCTTAGAAAATCAGTCTGCTGCGATCTCCGCGCAAGCGGAGATCCTCCTCACAGTATTTCTAAAACTTTTTCTGGCGGCCTAGCGATTACTGCTTTGCCATTGGTGGTTACAATGGGCCGCTGCATTAAAATAGGCTCTTTGGCCATAGCCTGCAAAACCTTATCCTTTTCTTCCAAACTCAGACCTAGAGACTTAAAAACGGGTTCATTCGCGCGCACAAAGTCTTTTAACGCAAAATGGGAACTCAGTTTTCGCAACTGCTCTAAGGTCAGCGGTGATTTAAGATACTCAACAACGGTTGGATTAATCCCCTGCGCTTGCAGCAATTCTAAGGTTTGGCGCGACTTGGAACATCTAGGGTTGTGATAAATTGTGAATTGCTTCATATAAGCTCCATCATTTAGTAATTAGGTATCAAGACCCTTCATTCGTAAAAATTTGTAATTAGATTTGCCTGCTATATACTTGCGGCTGAACATAAAATTCGCACATTTCTCTTAAGAGTAAATTCAATGCCCGCTGCAATTAAATATTTTATAAGAGAACAACTTAAAGCTGAACCTGAAAATCCTGGAAGATTTTTTACTAAGTATAAGGGAGATTTCAAGGTAAATAATACCGACCTATTATACAAATTTTCCTTCGTTGTGAACGGAATGGGCGACGAAACGCCCTCGCCACAACTTGTTATACGACTCTTTAATATAATACAGAGTTCACTGCAACTAATTTTAGATGAAATTACCGAAGAGGAACCTGGGACAGTTATTAGTCCAGAACAAGTAATTGATATAACCGCTTCACTAATTTTCAAACTATCGAGCTGTTACTTCGAAAACAGTGTAAAGAACTCCGCTATTCCCTTAATTGAGCATCAGACAGTAAATGTTAAAAGCCGAGTTTTTATCAATATTGCGCAAAGATATTACATGGGGGAGGCGACGCCCCTTGAAGAAATTATCGCTGCTTATTATCAAGCAGAGTCGCAAAAAGTTTTCACATATTTGCAATCTGTATTAGCGCAAATCGATCCCAATGAGATTCTCATTGAACAGGATATCGTGGAAAAATTAAAATTGGATGCGAATGCTAATTTTCGCGGTCTTCCTATTATTTATAAATACCAGATAATTGCAGATTTATGGAGTCTTCATCTGGCCTCTAAAGCCCAGGCAAATCCTTATCCCATTACCTTTGAAAGTTTTGAGTATGTGATGAAGAATAAGGCTAAATTTCAAACTGCAGTTGAAGTAGTTCTATTAAATAAACACCGTTTGCCCGGAAATGT
>CAMAYX010000194.1 GCA_945862405.1 Legionella genomosp. 1 | reverse complement strand
ACCGTTGAAATGCTTCCTCTACTGACGCTAAAGTTAAATCGTTCATGCAGTAAACCTCCGCTATTTAAGAAGGTTGTACTTTACAAAATCATGCTAACCCTGTCACACAGCCCTACCGAAAGGTCACGTATGATCTTGGTGAAATTATGTTTTCGGCAGGTCAACACCTAGGAAAAATTCAAAAGCATCGATTTGCCAGCTCTGGATTTTTTGACAAAGAGTTGAACATCGCCCACGTTATTTCACAAAAGGACTATATTGAGTTTTCCAAAGATTGTTTGCAGCAATTAGCGGTCATGGAAAGTTTAAATTCCAAAACAATCCATGCAATTCATGACCTAGTTGAACGATTTTCGTCTTATTTCCCCAATGAAAATGATGATCATCTGGTTCATGCTGATTTTGATCCGGCGAATATTCTAGTTGAAAGGCAAGGGGAACATTGGCGGATTAGCGGGATTTTGGACTGGGAGTTTGCTTACTCAGGTTCGCCGCTCAATGATATTGCAAACATGCTTCGTTATGCGCATCACATGCCGGAAGTTTTCACTTCATCATTTCTTGATGGCTTAAAAGAAGACTACATCTTGCCGACAGACTGGCGGACTAGGATTCATATGATGAATTTATTAGCCCTACTGGATTGTTTAGCCCTATCCCCTATCACCAGAAAGCCGATTCGCTGTGCAGATATTTGTTCGGTGATTGACCATATTATAAATGAGCTGCAGCAAAGTACATGAGCAACTCATTTATGGTCGCGATAGCAGGCAAGTGTTTTCCTATTTTCCCGCGGTAAGATTACTTTTATAGTCCTCTATCAATCCCTCACTATCCGTGAGTGGCCTATACCAGAATGAACCTCGTTTTTCGGCTGTACATGCAAGAATAAGCAAACCAACGCCTGTAAGAGCGATGAAGAAATTATCAATAAATTTTCTAATACCACGATGCTCTTGCAATTCACGAGAGGTTTGCGCAGCAGTTAATATTGCAGCAATCTGGGATAATTCTGTGTCACCTTTTTTCAATTTCATTTTTTGATTACAGATGGTGTTTATGTCAGTAACTGCGGTAAATAAAACATCAGCAGCTTTATCGTAACCCCGTTCTTGCAAATTTACTGCTTTTTCATAAAGCCGCGAATTAAAATCATAAACTCTGGCTTCAACTCCTTCACAATAACTATATTGCGAAGTTGAACGGCGCTCCATATACCCATCATAAGCATCGATTAACCCATGAGGATGGCGTGCATTTTTACCGCCTTTTAACAAATCACCTATAAGTTTATGCAGTCGTAATTGTTGCTCTTTAGATATTTTAAAAATATATTGAGGATCCACGGTTGTTTGTGCCTGTGTGTTGAGCACTAACCTTGTAGAGTATGGGACTGCATCAACAACTTGCCCCTGAATCAATTCCAGCAGTATTGGCGCGTATTCATCACCGCCAATTTTTGGTTTGTGAGGAAATTTAACTTTAGCTTTTTCATAAGCTTGATTGGTTAAAGAATGCGATAAATTCTTAACGATTTCCGCATTTTCATAAGATGGATTCGCAAGGTAAACCTCTACCGCGATGAAAATATTATTATTACATAAACTCTCGCTATATTTCTTCATAATTAACACATACAGAACAAAGTGCATTCATCATACACTCTGTAAATTAACGAAATATTAACAAGTAGCCTAAGCTACACCCCAGTAATTATTGGCGAATTAACCGAACATTCTTGTCGTTAAAAGCAGTCTTTTCGGTAGAGCGAAAGGGATTAATATCTAAGCCTCCTCTACGTGTGTAACGACCATAAACGGATAATTGTTCCGGTTTACAGTATTTCATGAGATCAGCAAAAATACGTTCAATGCATTGCTCATGGAATTCATTATGATTACGGAAGGAGATTAAATACTTTAGCAAACCTTCACGGTCAATTTTAGGGCCACGATATTTAATTTGCACACTGCCCCAATCCGGCTGATGGGTGACTAAACAGTTAGACTTTAATAAATCAGAATACAGAACCTCATCAACGAGTTGCGCGCTGACGGACAAAAAGCTAGTGTGCACTTGGTATACAGAGCATTCAACGTCGAGATCATCTAAACACTCACCCACAAAGTTGGCTTGGATCATAGATGATACTTGCTTCAAGTCATATATTTTTACGAAAACAGGGGATTCGATTCTTGCGGAAATATCACGTTCAATTGTGGTTTGTAATTCAACGGTTGAAGTAATGCGCGTATTGTTAAAAGAATTAAAATATAACTTTAAAGATTTAGATTCAATCAACTTAGGTGAACTCGCATCATAAATAATTTCAGCGATAGCAACCACGGGTTTACCCTTGGAGTTTAACCAAGAAACCTCATAATGGTTCCAACAGTCAAAACCATAAAAAGGCAGACTCGCTGGATTTATACCAATTTCGACGCGCTTACTTTCTCTAAAAATGGGAAAAAGCAACTCAGGACTATACGTATCACGATACTCAGATTTTTTCCCCAGTTCTGAATGCGCAGCAAGTACATACTCTCTGTTTAAAACTTCGTCATTCATACTATTAGTCTCCCATCTCTTCGCCAGGATTGTTTCATTCTCACTTAGGAGGGGTCAAGTAGTATAAAATAGTAAAGCTTATTTTTTGCGCGGTTTTTCTTTTATTACTTCACAAACATCCTTAGTAGATTTGGCTTTCGGAGCAACATCGCAGATATTTTTAATTTCAGGATGATCTTTCCCCTTTTTTGAGGGTTGCATAAGTAGTTCCTTAAACTCAGTGTATTCCTATCCATTTACATTATAGAATTGAATTTAGCTTATGGTAGTACAAACGCGTTCTCATTTGTTGGGAAACTGATGGACATACATTACCTGGACAAGCTGTTCAATCCTTCCTCCGTTGCTATGATTGGTGCTACTGAGAAATCCAATTCTGTCGGGGCCAAAGTCTTTAATAATTTGCTTCAGGGCGGATTTCTAGGGTCTATTTATCCAGTTAATCCAAAATATAAAGTTCTAAAAGCACAAATTTGCTTTACTTCAGTTCGTGATATCCCTGGCACGGTAGACCTAGCGGTCATTGTCACACCAGCCAAAACCATTCCTCAAATATTGTTTGAGTGTGGCGAAAAAAATATTCATCAAGTCATTATTCTTTCCTCAGGATTTAGCGAAACCAAGTTTGAGGGCAAACTGTTGGAGCAAAAAATAATTGATATTGCTCGGCATCACCGAATTCGACTACTCGGTCCCAACTGTATTGGTCTAATGCGGCCTATCATTGGATTAAACGCTTCTTTTGAAACCGATCAAATCTTAAAGGGTAATATTGCTTTTGTTTCACAATCAGGCGCTTTGTGTGCTGCTATTTTGGATTGGGCATTGCAAGAAAAGATTGGCTTTTCCACCATAATATCTTTAGGAAACATCGCTGATATCGATTTTGGCGAAGTCCTAGATTTTTTAGCTTTGGATAAAAAAACCGATTGCATTTTACTGTATCTTGAAGGAATACGACATGCGCGCAGATTTATGAGTGGCCTGAGAGCCGCTTCTTGTATCAAACCCGTGATTGCTATCAAATCGGGGCGTAACCTCCAGGGAATGCAGGCTGCAATATCACACACAGGCGCGATGATTGGCTCTGATGATGTTTTTGATGCCGCTTTAAGAAGAGCAGGAACTGTGCGAGTCAATGGTTTAAAACAACTGTTCTCCGCCGCCGAAGTATTTTCCAGTAATCGCCGCACCAAAGGTCAAAAATTAGTAATTATTACCAATGGCGGCGGAGCTGGAGTAATTGCAGCTGATCACGCCGCCACTCTAAATATACCCTTGGCCGAGTTGACTACAAAAACTATAGCGCAACTTGATAAAATTTTACCTTCTCATTGGTCACACAATAATCCAGTTGATATTTTGGGAGATGCCAGTCCCGAACGCTATGGGCAAGTAATTGAAACCTGCCTTAAAGACGAACAGTGTGATGGCTTGTTAATTATCTTAGTACCCATCGCCATGTCCGAGCCTTATAAAGTAGCTGAAGTGCTTGTAGAACTTAGTAAAAAATCCAAAAAGCCAATACTCTCCTGTTGGATGGGAAGAGAACAAGTTAAAACGTCGTGGGCCTTATTCAGCAGCGACAAAATACCATCGTTCAGCACACCAGAAACGGCGGTGGAAGCCTTCGCAAATTTGGTCAACTACTATCAGAATCAACAATTGTTGCTGCAAGTTCCTGAGCCTCTAACTTATAAAAGTCAATCGGACATATTAGGTGCTAAATTTATTATTGATAGCGTGGCTCATGAACGGCGTAGTATTCTTTCAACGATTGAATCAAAAGCCATTTTAAAAGCGTTTGGGGTACCGATCACTCAAACACTAACGGCTCATAACCCAACCGAAGCTCTCATCGCAGCAGAGTCTATAGGATTCCCTGTCGTCATGAAAATTGATTCTCCTGATATTTTCCATAAACAAGATGTAGACGGTGTGCAATTGAACATTACCAATGCGGCTGCGGTCGTTAGTTTTTATCATCAATTAACAGAGCAGGCTAGAGCAATAAAACCGGGGGCCAAAATCCTAGGGGTTACTATAGAGCGCATGTATAAAACGTCGACTGACCGTGAGTTAATGATAGGAGTAATTCACGATCCTATTTTCGGACCAACCATAAGTTTTGGTGCGGGAGGACATTTGGTTGAAGTAATGCAAGACCGTTCAATCACCCTGCCGCCGCTTAATCAATATTTAATTCATAATCTTATCAATAGAACTCGAGTAGCAAAACTACTTGGAAAATTTCGCAACAAGCCTGCGGTTAACATCAAAGCTGTTGAAGATCTTCTATCGCGCGTTTCCGAAATGGTGTGCGAATTACCTCATATACGCGAACTTGATATAAATCCTTTGATCGTAAATGATCGTGACCTTTCGGCAGGGCTGCGATAGAAAATATTTTTAAATTTTTTTCATTTAGGGGTTGACAGGCTTTGGGCTGTTTTTTGCAAAATTCTCATGCATTTTAGCCCCCATATAATCTTCCTTATTTGACTTGCTGTTGGATGTGGAC
>CAMAYX010000193.1 GCA_945862405.1 Legionella genomosp. 1 | reverse complement strand
TTTTGAAGGAATTAAAGAAAATATTACCTTTCAATTGTCGTCCTATTTTAGTGACCGATGCAGGCTTTAGATGCCCTTGGTTTAAACGTGTTATCGAGATGGATTAGAAGAAAGCTTATCTTCCCAAAAAAGGCCTTAACTAAAGCTCTAGCTGCTTTACAACTCTTGTGTGAGAAGCTCAACCATGCCTAATTTGCGCCGATCCCTTACAATATGCACAATCCCTGTGCGTGCCCGTGCCCGTCTTTTCTGTTTTATTATAAAAACCGGGCATGGGCATGGAGGCACGGGCAGGGGCACGGATCCACATTATGGAAAACAAAGGTATCCTGTTGCTGTTATTTTCACTACAATATCTTTTTTACATTCAAGTAAGTACCTATGTTTAAACCGTTAGCAATGTATATTGGTATCAGGTATACACGCGCTAGAAAAAAAAATCATTTTGTCTCCTTTATTTCACTAAGTTCTATGCTGGGCATTGCCATGGGAGTTATGGTCCTTATCACCGTTCTCTCGGTGATGAATGGTTTTGATGATGAAATACATAAACGTTTTTTTGGTATGGCGCCAGAGATCACCGTGAGCGGGGCGGATGGTCAATTGAGTGACTGGGAAACTATTGCGGATGAATTAAAGACTTTTCCTGGTGTGAAAGCGATAGCTCCCTACGTTGGTGTCCAGGGCTTACTAACCCACGAAGGGCAGGTTCTGCCTATCGTTCTGACTGGAATTTCCCCTGACTACGAACAAAATGTTAATCATTTAGAAAGTAAGCTTCTAATGGGTAATATGAAGGACCTCAATCATTTTGGCATCATATTAGGCAAAGGACTGGCGGAGTCGGTGGGTGTCCTTATGGGAGATAAAGTCAGCATCATGATCCCACAAGCAACCGTGACCCCGGCGGGCATGATTCCCCGTTTTAAGCGTTTCACTGTTGTTGGTATATTTTCAGCGGGAGCCGGATTTAATTTCGATACAAGATTAGCGTTCATTAACATCGGTGACGCACAGAAACTGTTGCAGATTGGCGAAGATGTTACCGGTATAAAAATGAAGATTAATAATGTGTATGACGCGCCACGCATGTCGACAGAATTATTAAAAAAATTAGGTCCGGACTATCAGGTTGGTAATTGGACTAGTCAATTTGGAGCATTTTTCCAAGCGGTGAAGATGGAAAAAACCATGATGTTCTTAATTCTATTACTCATCATCGCGGTAGCTGCATTTAACCTGGTTTCTTCATTGGTCATGGTGGTCAATGATAAGCAAGCAGAAATTGCAATTCTGCGCACCATAGGAGCTACTCCTAAGTTAATTTTGTCCATTTTTATTGTTCAGGGAATGATGGTAGGAGTAATTGGTACCATGCTTGGCTTAATAGGCGGATTAATTTTAGCAAGTAACGCTACCGCCATCGTGAGTTTTTTGCAGTCCATCTTCCACGTTCAGCTGTTGTCCTCCAACATATATTTTGTTGATTATCTGCCGTCTAAAATACTCGTCAGTGACTTGTGTAAAGTATGTGCGGTGGCTTTAATAATGAGTTTTATAGCCACGATCTACCCTTCATGGCGCGCATCCAAAACCGTTATCGCGGAGGCTTTGCATTATGAGTGATAATATTATTAGTTGCACAAAGCTCTGCAAATCCTACCATGATGGCAACAATTCGGTGGATGTATTGCAGGACATTGATTTTTCTATTCAGGCCGGTGATCGTATCGCGGTGGTAGGTCCTTCTGGTTCGGGAAAGAGTACTTTGTTGCACCTTTTAGGTGGCCTGGATAAGCCCTCCCGCGGTGAGGTCACTATATACAATGTAAATTGGCAGGACTTAAGTGAAAAAAAACGCTGCCAAATTCGTAATATAAATTTAGGCTTTATTTATCAGTTTCATCATTTATTGCCGGAGTTCACCGCTTTAGAGAACGTGGCGATGCCGTTACTATTGGCCGGGGAAGATGTTAACAAGGCGCAAGAACAGGCTAACACTATTTTGGATAGGGTAGGCTTGTCAGCTAGAGTACAGCACAAACCTTCGCAGCTATCGGGTGGAGAGCGACAAAGAGTTGCCATTGCTCGTGCATTAGTTAATAAACCCAAGTGCATGTTTGCTGATGAACCCACGGGAAATTTAGACCAAGCCACAGCTGTAAGAATTTTCGACCTCATGTTGGAGCTAAACCAGCAGCTGCAAACAGCATTGGTAATCGTAACGCATGACATGGAATTGGCGCGCCGAATGGATAAAGTAATTCATCTTCAGGTGGGAAGATTGGTACAAACCACATAACGTAGCCTTGATGCAAATCAAGGTTTCGATAAAGATTTCTCGCCAAGATTTTCAATTTTACGCACGTTCATCCGCTTTATAACCCCCAGCAAGCTCCTGATACAAATTAACGATGGTAATCAGCTGCTGCAATTTATCTTGATTAAGCGCGATGTTGGCACGGTCTAATGCAATTTTACTCTCGAGCGTAGCCATATAACTTTGAATACCTTGCTTATATAAAGAATGATTTAAATTGTAGGCTTTGGCCAAATGACCTTGCCAGCTCTGGATGCGATTTAATTTATTGCTGTAGTGCTCATTTGCAGATATTGCATTCGTTGTTTGCTGAAGGGCTTTTTGCAAAGTATCTACATAGTTGTAAAAAGATGCTTTATCTAAACCTCGTGCTTTTTCAATTTCTCCTAATACCGTTAACTTTAATAAAGGCATTTTTAGAGTTTGATCATTGAAGTAAACCATGTTCTTAGGCACGGCATAATGATTGTCGCCTGCAACAGGACCGGTTATTAAATCTAGATGAATTTCAGGAAGTAACTTGCTTGTCGCTAAACCAATGGAAGCATTTGACGCCTACAAATGACTCGCAGCCATTTGTATGTCTGGTCGATTTTGCAGTACCGAAAGTGGTAGGGATTTTGCAATTAAATGGTGGTTGCTCACGGTGTTGAATTTTTTCCTAAGCGGAATACCACCAGGATTTTGATTGATAAGGTAGCGAATGGCGTTTTGACTCACAATAATGTTGTGAGCAATGATTTCTTGTTCACCTTGAATTTGGCTTACTTGGCTGTACAGCGTTTGTGGGTCAATGTCAGAAGATAATCCGCCGCGATAAACGTTGCCGCCAATAGCAGCTAGATGTGTTAAATCGGCAGCTAAATCGCTTAAGAGACGGTTACGTTCCACCTCTGCTTGGTAGGTAAAATAACTAATAGCAATTTGCGAAATAATGGTAAGTTTGAGGGCGTCGTCTTCTGCTTTAGCTGCCGCCAACTCATATTTTGCTTTCTTTTGTTCTTGTTGCTGGCTAAAAATGTTGATGGTATAGCTAGGAATCAATAAAGCTAATGTTCCAGGAAATCCTGTGGCAGGGTTATTGGAGTAACCCGTAAGGAAATCGAGCGTAGGAATCCATTGCATGTGCACTTTCTTGAGTTCGCCTTCAGCGGCTTCAATATGACCTCTAGAGGAATTCAAACTATTATTGGCCTTGAGCCCACAATTTATTAGATCATTTAACGTTGGATCTTTAAAACCTTGCCACCAGGCGATGTAAGGTAAATTTTCATTATTGCCTTTGGACATGTTTTTGTTCTTTACTGGCCAGTCTTTTGGGTAATGAACATAGGGCATAGGCTTTGGTGTAGAGCATGCTGACAACAATAAAATCATCAACAAATTAATAAGCCGTAGCATGAGAGTCCTTAGTAGGTATTTCGGGTTTCACTACTAGAGTTTGTAACAAATCTAAATTAGTTATAATTTCTTGCAGTAAGTGATTGTAGTCATATTTTAAATGACGCACAGTGCTATGGGCAAAATACAGTGCTTTTTGTTTTATGAAAGTCTCATGCACAATTGCAATAAATTGGTTAAAATTTTCACCTACGGCCAATTCCGAGCCTTTTTCAAATTGTGCATTCTGCGCCAAATTATTAACCATAGCTAAATACCTAGTTAAAATAATACAATGCTCAAACCACTCACTGCTGCGGATATTTTTTTGTTCTAAAAGCTGTACCAATTGGTATAAGTGCTTAACTAAATCTAATTGGGTATCGCGAATAAATCTACCCATCATTTGGTATCGCCGGAACCAAAAATGCTCAAATATTAAGATAATGGTAAACGCAATGATCGTACACATAAAATAATCGATCAAAAATGTGGTGATGGTAAATCCGCCGCTTGGGTTGAAATAGCCTGTGCCTATTATGGATGTATTAACTGTAAAAACTGTGGGTACGCTGTAAGATTGGCCAACTAAAAAATAAGCTAAAAACACCGTTAGGGGGATCAAAAAAATTAAGGTACGATAATCTAAATGCCCTAGAAACCATAGAAAATAACCGCTTAATAGACCTAATAACACCCCCAAGAACCGCTGATATGCGCGAAAAAGTGTAGTTCCATTATCAAAACCCGCATAAATCATCATCAGAGCAAAACCAGTCCAACCGGCACGAGGATAGTGAAAGAGTTGTTGAATGAAAATCGTGAAGGTAAACACAACACTGATTTGTAAACTGCGCGTTGTTTTATAATCCAATGGTTCTTGAATCAAAGATCGTGGCATAGGTAATTCCAGCTGACGATCAGATTGTGTATTTTTCGCAACACATTGGTTTCATGCAAGACAAGGACGTGATGTTCAGTAAGGGCAATGGGTTGTTTGTTTTTGCATGCTTTAGCAAGCAGCTGCAGTTGATGATGAACAACGTACATGTATTGCTGTCTTAGTTGTTTTTGGAATGAGAGCATGTACGACATAGCCATAATCAAATCAAACGCGATCAACGTAATTTTTAGGATGCTGAAATACTTCATTTTTCGATTGAGCATTTTTGAGTAACGCTCCATGATGATAATGCCATTGAAAATAGGCAAGGAATCTATTTCTGCGTTGCAGATTTTACCGCTGATATTCTCCAGCATGCAAAGAACATTACAAAAAGCTCTATACCATATTTTCAGATAATAACGTCTGGGAAATAAGTATAAGCCTGTGAACGTAATGATGGTTGCCGTCAAGGTTTGTAAAAGATGGTTTAAACCAACATAAAAATTACTGCCAGCACTGCCGTAAATTAATGAATACGAGCCCAAACTTAAAATGACCGGTACGGCAACAAACATCATTCGTATTCTTTTCA
>CAMAYX010000192.1 GCA_945862405.1 Legionella genomosp. 1 | reverse complement strand
AAATTGCTAGGCTAGAGTCGAAATGCCGGGAATTAACCGCGAATATTTTTGCGCACCTTGAACCTTGGCAAATAGCGCAAATGGCCCGTCATCCGCTGCGTCCGCAAACCACCGATTACATTGAACATTTATTCACCGATTTTCAAGAGTTGCACGGCGATCGGCATTATTCTGCTGCTCCTGCCATCATTGGTGGCTTAGCTCGCTTTGAAGGTGAGCCGGTGATGATTTTGGGTCATCAAAAAGGTAAGCGCACAAAAGAAAAAGTTTATCGCAATTTTGGTATGGCTAGACCTGAAGAATATCGTAAAGCATTGCGTTTGATGAAAATGGCCGAAAAATTTAACCTACCTATTTTCACCTTCATTGACACCGCAGGAGCTTACCCGGGGATTGGCGCCGAAGAGCGCAATCAGTCGGAAGCCATTGCTAGAAATCTTCTGGAAATGTCCAAGTTAAGAACACCCATTATTTGTACTGTTACCGGCGAAGCTGGTTCAGGAGGTGCTTTAGCAATTGGAGTGGGTGATTGCGTGATCATGCTGCAGTATGCCATCTACTCCGTTATTTCTCCTGAAGGCTGTGCTTCCATATTGTGGAAAGATCCTAGCAAAGCCAGTGAAGCGGCTAGAGCAATGGGAATTACCGCACAAAAGATTTTTGAAAATAAATTAGTGGATTTAGTCGTCGATGAGCCTTTAGGCGGAGCTCACCGTAATGTTGCTGAAATGATGACCAACCTAAAAGGCAAGTTAATTGAGGAACTAAATGCATTAAAAGCTTTACCAAAACTTGAGCTCTTAGAACGGCGCTATAATAAATTCATGGCCATGGGGGCGACTGCTTGAGTAGAGCTGTGAGCGGCGAGCTTTTAAGTCGAGAATGGCTTGAGACGCTCGCCAGTTTTGAAAAATTGTTCCTTGGCTTTAGCGGTGGGTTGGATTCGACGGTTTTGTTACACATCATAGCTGCTGCACCGCACTTAAAATCAAAGCTGCAGGTTGTCCATGTTCATCATGGCTTGAGCCCAAATGCAACGGGTTGGCAGCAACATTGTCTAAAAATTTGTGAATTATTGAACGTACCTTGTCATAGTTTTTCCATTCAGTTATCCGATAAACGCAATCTTGAAGAGTCAGCTCGTAGTGCTCGTTATGCTGTTTTTGCTAACTTGCTTGGGGAGCAGGATGCCTTGGTATTAGGCCATCATGGTAATGATCAAGCGGAAACATTATTGTTGCAGTTATTGCGCGGAGCTGGAGTAGACGGTTTGGCGGCTATGCCGCCAATTAAAGTTTTTGCCAAAGGTTCCTTGTTACGCCCCTTATTGACTCATTCACGACAAACGTTAGAGGAATATGCCGCGCAATTCAAGTTGACTTGGGTGGAAGATGAAAGCAACTTCAACTGCAACTATTCCCGTAATTTTATTCGTCATAAAGTGATGCCCTTATTAACCGAAAAATGGCCTGGAGTGGTCTCAACTTTGGGAAGAAGTGCCGAGCATTTTCAGGAGGCCAGAGACAATTTGCAAAGCCTAGCAAAGTTCAGTGGTGTAGAGGTTGAGCATAATACTCTGGAAATTTCATCTTTGCTGAACTTAAACGATGCGCAGTTGAAGAACATTTTAAGAATGTGGTTGAAGCATAATCAGGTCCGGATGCCGCCCACCGTTTATTTTTCAAGACTAATTCATGAAGTGATTCTTGCTCGCGAAGATGCGATGCCTTTGTTGAGTTGGGACAATTGTGAGGTTAGACGCTACCAAAACCAACTTCACCTACTTATTAAGGCAAATACCACGTCCGGTTCTATAATTTGGGACGATTTGTCCGAACCGCTTAATTTTGGTGATTACCAAATCAGCGCGCAACCCTCAGATTCGGGAATATTGATACCGGATTCTAGTGAATGTGAGGTGCAAACTCGTGAGGGAGGAGAGCGTTTTGTTTGGCATGGGCAAACTAAATCTTTAAAAAAATTGTTGCAAGCCTGGAAAATACCAACTTGGGAGCGGGAGCAAATCCCTTTGTTATACATCAATGGAGAATTGGCGGCGATTATAGGTTATGCCATAAGTGATAATTTTTTTGCCAACGGCGATGGTGCTCTAACTTTTCAAATGACACTGGCAAAGACAAATAAAACGTCTATTACAAATGTGAGAACCTAATGACCAGAATATCAATATTGTTTAAACAAATAAGTCTAACCCTTTTCTTGCTGACTGGAGTTTCTTCCCTATCTTTTGCTAACGATAAATTAGTGTTTGCCTTGGATTTAATCCGCCATGGCGACAGAACTGCCATCGGTGAAATTCCCAAAGCTCCTCATCCATGGAAGGAAGGGCGAGGGCAATTGACCGCCTTGGGGATGAAGCAAGAATATGAATTAGGTTTAAAGTTGCATCAACGCTACATGGTAGCAAGCTCGTTGTTGCCCCAACACTATCAAGCATCAAACCTGTACGTGCGCTCTACGGACTATGATCGTACCATCATGAGTGCGTTGTCGCTATTGTCTGGCTTATACCCCTTAGGCAGCGGACCAAACCTAGCAGATGGAACACCTGCCTTACCTGGAAATTACCAACCCATCCCAGTACATAGTGTGCCTACGGCGCAAGATTCAAGTTTGCTAATTGATTTAGGTTCAGATTCGGCTACTGCTCTTTTAGAACACTATGTTTATGGCCAAAAAGAATGGCAAGATAACCTGGCGAAATTGCAACCGCAATTTGCCCATTGGAGTAACATTACCGGTGCAAACATTGAAACTCCCTGGGATGTTTTGGAGTTAGGCGACACCTTGTACACCTACAAAGTTCACAATATCCCACTGCCACAAGGCTTAAGTGAAGAAGATGCTGAACAAATCATCAATACAGGTAAATGGCTGCATGCTGCGCTCTTTAAACCTGAACAAGTAGGTGATGCACTGGGGAAAACAGGATTGGAAAAAATCAAAGATTATTTAAAACGGGCCATTGAACATCAATCACCAGCTAAATTCGTGCTCATCTCGGCCCATGACGTGACCATACTCGGCGTATTAAGTGCTATGCACACTCCATTAGAATCAACACCTCCCTATGCCTCGGATTTAAATTTTTCGGTTTATGAATCAGCTGGAGGAAATTACTCCATAAAAGTCACCTTAAATGACAAACCGGTGAATATTCCAGGTTGCAATGGAAATGTATGTACCTGGAGCCAGCTACAAAAATTATAAAAGAACAACCCTGCCCCTGCCCGCACCTGTCATTGCGAACGTAGTGAAGCAATCCAGATCGGTGTATGAATGGAGCTCCATTCTGAATTGCTTCGCTATCGAGGCAAGGGCACGTGGTTTAGATCAACCTACCAAAACTGTTCTAAAAAGAGTAAGATTAGCTGGACAATGTGCAATTTCCTCTTGGTGACCCTTCATGGCCAGGCCTTTAATTAATATATCCCGTAGACAAGCTCTATGGTTTGCTGGGTTTTTAGTAATGTATGAGTTCTTAACCTACATTGCTAATGACATGATCATGCCGGGGATGATTAAAGTTGTCCGTTACTTTAATGGCCCTGAAACTGCTGTTGCCAGTTCATTAACCGCTTACATGCTGGGCGGGGCGAGTTTACAATTATTCTTAGGCCCTATCTCCGATCGATTTGGCCGTCGTCCGGTGATGATGTTTGGCGCGGTCTTCTTTTTCATCTGCACCGTATGCATAGCAATTTCCAACTCGATGGATCAGTTCATTATTGCCCGCTTTTTCCAAGGTATGGGTTTATGTTTTATTGGGGTGATTGGTTATGCAACCCTACAAGAAATTTTTGCGGAAATGGATGCCATTCGTCTTATCTCGGTGATGGCTAATGTTTCCATTTCTGCACCGCTACTCGGCCCCTTACTCGGGGCGGTGTTTATTTACTATTTTAATTGGCGAATGATTTTTGTAATCATCAGCTGTTTTGCTTTGGTTGCGGTTTGGGGCTTATGGCGTTACATGCCCGAACCTGTGGGGCAAGTTAAACGCTCGGGTGAATTAATACCTAGGGTTTCCCTATTGCCAAACGTAGTAGCGCAAAATTATAAGAGACTACTGTGCAACTTGCGCTTTTTATTTGGCTCCATTGGTTTAGGCTTTTTAGGGATCCCTTGCATTATTTGGATTGCACTATCGCCTATTATCCTTATCAGCGATGCGCAGTTGACCGTAATTCAGTATGGTTTTTGGCAAATGCCAGTTTTCGCGGCCTCCATCATGGGGAATTGGTTTTTACGATATCTTACGCGCAAGTATGAAGTATCTAAAATTCTATGGATTGGTTCGTGCATTGCAGGAATTGGATTACTCCTTACTTGCGTCCTACCTGTAGTAACTCAGGGTAATTATTTAGGATTGATGCCGGGATTGATCATGTATTTCTTTGGCTTAGGGGTTTCCAGCGCACCCCTAGACCGAATCATTTTATTTTCTACAAACGTCAGTAAAGGCACAGCATCAGCGCTAATGACCATGGTGGCCATGTGCATTCAAGCGGCGGGGATTGAAGTTGCCAATATCATTTACGAAAGTCATAGCAACGTGCGGTTTGGATTGTATTGTGGGGCTGCTGGGGTGATCTATTTTTTGCTGATCTTTTGTTCGTTGCGTCAACCAACGGATGTCAAATCCACCGTCATGGTAGGAAACCCTTGATTACGCCTACGGCTGCATCAAGGGATCATCAACGCAAAAAAATCTCTAACACAATCAAGGATTAACCTACTCCTCACCCTCAATAAAATCAGGCAAGAATATATTATAAAGCCAAGCGATCAATGCTCCACCAATAAAGGCATTAATAAAGCTGGCCAAAGCCGCCAAACCGATGCCCAATAGTGACTTTTTATATTCTATATGCCAACTGCCCATGGATGCAGTAACTGCTCCGTCGGGGATAAGAAAATAGCCAATCAAACCGACGATGACTACTCCAATCGCTGAGAGTATCCCCAGTGATAGCCCCAAGGCCATGGGGTTGATTCTACTTTGATTCATACGTTCTCCCTGTAGTATGCCGCGTCCCTCAATTCACCGGATAATTACTATCGCAAACCGAGTTATCCACTTTCGCACTCTTTACTCCATAAAATAATCCATCTTTGATTGCTTTACAAATCGATTTCACATCTTGAGAGTTCAGGCATTCTGTCAAATTCAGATGATCACAC
>CAMAYX010000191.1 GCA_945862405.1 Legionella genomosp. 1 | reverse complement strand
ATAATCTCTCCGATAAACATTGGTTTCAGTTACTATAATGGACAGGGGAATGTCCCAAGGTTGTGGTTGTATATAGGATTGGCGCTGAAATTCATAGGCAACACCTATTAATAATGGACGAGGACAATTTTCCAATGTTCTATCGTAATAACCACTGCCCATGCCTAAACGTGTACCATATTCGTCAAAAGCAACTAACGGTAAAAAAATAATTTCAAGGTCGTTCGTGGGTATGGCTAATTTATGATCTACAAGCGGTTCTTCAATCCCAAAACGATTTTCAGTGAATTCGGTAACCGGCGTTGCAGGCAGAAATAATAAGGATTTATTTTCCTCGAGGGCTGGGAAATAGCAATATTTTCCGTGTAAAGGGGCGGTTTTCCATAAAGGCATTAAATCAACCTCACCTTTCATGGCATGATATAAGGCAATTTTTTTCGCATAGCGGTAAACGTCTAAGCTCCTAATTCTAGCGCATATTCTATCGCTCATAGAACGTTGGTACTCAGGAGAAAGGAGTTCTCTTACCTTGAGACTAGTTTGCCGTATGGAATTTTTATAACGATCGCTCATTAACTATTTTGCAAAATTTAGATGCTTGATTATCCCGTAGATATATCCCATAGTTCAAGTCATGAATTAGCTTTTCTACCAGTTTATATATAAATACTTTGCAAATCTAAAAAAATATTGTATATAGCTTGCAAAATTGTAAGCCTCCAATCTAGAGGAGACTACAACCGTCGAGAGGAAGTATGAGCGATTTATTTGAAGATGAAGAAGGGAAGGACGTACTTGCTGAGGACGAGCTTGATGAAGGTGAGGAAGCCGATCCCGATAGCAAGGCTTTCGCAGATGCACGTCGACGTTTAGAGAACATGTTAGAGGAAAAACGTTTGCGCGATGAACTTGAAGATTTTACAGATTACTGAGGTATATGCGCACTGCGATTCTGCATTCTAACCCTGAACATCATGTAATTTTAAGTTTACACGATAGGCTTTTTTTGGGTGAGAGTCTATTTGAAACTTTAAAAATTGAAGATGGTCGTATTTGTTACCCTATCCTCCATTGGGAAAGATTAAAACTTTCTGCATCTGAACTCGGAATACCTTTTAGTATCAGCGCTGAGGTTTGGTTTGCTGAGTTGGAAGAAAACATAGTTAACGCAAAACTAGTCAATGGTGGTATAAAAGTCATCCTAACAGGAGGGATTGCTCCTAGAGGATTAGTGGCAAACGCAGAGGAGTCCTGCTTGCTGCTGCACAATTTTTCATTTCAGATGGTTTCTAATCCGCTTCGCCTAAAAACGTCTTCTTGGCGTCGAGATGCAAAAAATCCTATATATCGACATAAAACCATAAATTATCTTGAGTCTATTTTGGCACGGCGCGAAGCTGCTGAAACCTCAGCCGATGATGTACTTTTTTTAAATTCCGAGGATCACCTCAGTGAAACTACAGTAGCAAATATATTCCTTATTAAAAATGAACAAATCTATACACCATCACTAACTTGTGGGGTTTTACCTGGGATTATTCGCAATCGCGTGCTTGCCTTATGTAAACGACATAACATCGTCAGTGATGAAGCTTTATTAACTCGGAAAGATATATTGGATGCAGATGCTGTATTTGTAACTAACTCTTTGCAAGGGATCATGGCAGTTGCTTCATTGGACAATACAGAATTTGATACAGCGGCTCCTTTATTAACGACTCTTATCAATTTTTTGCGAAATGATCTGTTCGACAACCTCTGATAAAAGCTTACCAGCAATAGCTATGAACACTATTACTAAAAAGAGGTAGTTAAAGTTTTTTATGGATTCTGTTGAATTAAGAAAAACATCTAAACCTACATGCCCGCAATAAGTATAAAAAATTTCAGCAGGAATTAAGAAAATGAATGTAGTTATTAAATACGATTTAAATTTAATTTTTGTGAGACCTAAACCATAATTGACAATGCTAGAAGGAATGATGGGCAGTAATCGCAAAATGGCTACAAATTGCCAGCCTCGGTCTTCTACACCCTGAATTAGCTTGTTAATACGTTTACTTTGTTTTTTTGCTAAGACGTCGGAAAGCAAAAAACGGCTAATACAAAAAGCGCAAGACGCACCCAAGCAAGCTCCGATTAAGTTATAGAAAACACCAAAAACAGGTCCAAATAATGCCCCACCAGCGAGGGTTAATACCATTGTTGGAAGAAATGCAGCTGCGCCCACACAGTACAATAATAAAAAGAACAGCGGAGCAACTATGCCAAGTGTGTCAATCCAGTTAATAATGATTTCAGCGTGGTTATAAAACCCATAGGCACATATGCATAGAAGCAAAAAACCTGTGATTAAGCCAACAAATCTCATGGTATTCATAAATCTATTAATAATATTGAGTATTTTATATCAGACCTCAACCATTTTACGAAGTTAATTTTATCTGTATTAGTTTTCTTAATATTTCCTTAATTTTATTTCGATATCATTTTCCTATCTAATCAGGAAAGGTGAGATCATGGCTAATAGTACAACGATAATGCTAGAAGCAATGAACAAGTTAACTGCTGCCATAGAGCATGGAAAATCTACAATGGATCTAAATTCAGAGACCTTTCTGGATTCCCAAGATGCACTAGATGTGGCTGAATTAAAGCCTGAATCAGCACCTACGCTATCACTTTCCATGGGTGAGACCTTGCAGAATTGTTTAAATCCTAATAAAAAATCTGAGCTTATCATTAAATAAAATCTGCAATATTCAATGCGTTTTAAAAAGTCATTATTTCTTAAGGGTTGCAATACCCAATCACCACGATATAATTTTATATATGGTTTATTAATGGGGTTTTTATGGCTGCTGGTGGTTTTTCATCAACTGCGCATTGGCGTGACTCTGCCCGTAGTGCTAGATTTTTCATTGTTGATGCAAGGGCTGCTTTCCCGATTTTTCTTTTTTTAATGCACATTAGGATTTGGACGGGAATGTTGGTTGTGATTTCTGCTGTATTTTTCGGTATCATCGAGCATTATGGGTTTACGGTTCCTGTTTTTTTACGTTGGCTCAGAACTTTTACTGCAGGCTCAGTGCGATCTTCTCACCCTTGGTGGCGATAAATGAAAAATGATATATCCAAAAGTATGTCTTTAATTGCGGCGACTATGAATGCTAAGTTTTATCTTAATGATCGCTTTGTTAGTTTTGATGAAGTATTCTCGCCCACTGGATTGCTTCCGGCGATTGCTCGTCGAGCCGATCAGTTGTGCTCCTTATGTTTAGGCTATGGCTTAGGTTTATCATTTGATGAAGCCGAAAATGCCTTATTAGGTTCACGAGTGGTATTTGATGAAGTAACTCCAAATGTACTAAGATTATTATGTATGACGGATGTAATTAATGAGTTAATACAAGGTGGCCCCAACCGAGATTATACTCCGTTAGATGAATTAATGTACGATTGATTAGCAACTTGTAGTTATACCCTTAATAAAAAAATTAAAAGTTCACTTAAGGTTACGTTAAGCCAAGTTCTGTTAGTCTATATAAATAGAGAATTAGGAGCGTTGTATGGCTGACAGTCAAAATGAAAGCAAGTGGGGAAGCCGAGAAAATTTCTTTGGTTCCACAGGGATAAATGCAAGCTTTGCAGAAGAGGCGATCACTCCTAGTTTTGTTCAAGCTGTAATTATCAAACCAATAACCGGGTTTATTGAAAAACTTGAACGTATTAACGGAATTAAACCTACAGATGATAGCAAACAAGGAACCACGCTTCTTATTGAAAAAGAGAAGGTAATTTGTGCGCAATTGTCAAAGATTTATCAAGTGAATGCAAAGTTAGATGAAAATTCGAAAGATGCAGCTGTAGAAAATAATCCGTCTTTAAAAACCATCTAAGCTATTATACTGACCAGCTCAATTAGATTTATTTTAGTACCAACCTCACAAAGAGGTTGGTTACATGTTATATTATTTGTATAGTCTCTTTTTCTGTGGACTTCAGTGTGGTAAACATTTCTATCTTATGAAAGATGCATTATCGAAACAACAAATTGATGCCATTCTAAAAGCCTTAGATGAAGCAATTGAACAAGGCCCATGGGAAAACTCCAATTTTTTGCGAGTTATAGGCAAAAATCTACGTGAAATTCGCGATAAATTCGTGAGTCAAATGGACTCTGCCAATCAAAAATCTAAAGGAAACACCCACGTTGCTAATAGGATTGCCTTAAGAAGTGGTCAACAAGAGGTATTTGTTGGGCTTTATTCCTCTGATGGAATAAATATACATTCTTGGGAGCGAATCATTATTAATCTACCTAAGCAAATGATTTCTCGGCCAATTTATGCTGAAGAAAAAGACGTAAAAGAGTTTATTAAAACAAAAGAAAATAAAATCAATGAGGCTTATGTTTCTATTTATGTAAGTCAAAATGATATTCTACCTCTATCATCAGAAAAAACACCTTTAGATAAATTGGGTAAACCATTGCTTTCCCTTAAAGACAAAGCTCTAAATTTAGAAAACATCAATCATTTTGTGCATCAAACTGGCATTTATAAGTACTCACATGGAAGATTACTTAAATCTACTACTAACGAAAACGATAATCCTGAATAAATAATTAGTCCTAATAAAGAATTATCCAAACCTCGTTTTTTAAAATCCTTGCTTGGTATATCGCATATTTTGTAAAAATAAGTATATACTTTAGCTAGATATCCTAATTTTGAATTCGTTCTAATGGCTCAACAATCACCAGCTCAAGGCGGTGATAATTCAATGGCCCCGGTGTGGATTACCATTTTATTATTTCTGACCTTTTACATTATTTGGCGGGTAGGTCACCAACATATTGTATCTATTGTTTTTTTTATTAACATTGTACAAGCAAAGCTGGTAAGCCTTTTCATTGGCAGTGGTTCACTTGCAAATGATGTATACCTCATGCAAACCGTAGATCCAGCTTCGGTTGATTGGAATCAAATGCTGGATTTGACCCGCAGTGTGGGTAATTACATTCGATACCCCATTGTAGTTATTTTAGTTGGCCTGGCATTTTTCCTTTATAAGTCCGACATCACTTTAAAATTCCGCAAATCTTACGACATGAAAAAATTGCGTGCACAAGAGCAATATAACTGGCCCGCGATTATGCCTTGTGTAAATCAAGATTTGGTACAAGTTGATATCAATGAAGGTCCT
>CAMAYX010000190.1 GCA_945862405.1 Legionella genomosp. 1 | reverse complement strand
TTTACCCTTTTATTAGTATTTTATTCTTTCTAGCTTTGTATCTAATCCCGCATTGGAATGACGCCATATTTCATCAGACGGCTAGTTCGCAAGATGGTCCAGGATTTTTAATGACCATGTGGCTGGTCATTCCGGTTATGGTATTTTCGTTTAATCACTCCCCAATCATCTCTTCTTTTGCAGTTAATCAAAAGCAACGTTTCGGAGAGCAAGCTGATGCAAAAAGCTCCACCATTTTAAAATACAGTCATATCATGATGGTTATTACCGTTATGTTCTTTGTATTCAGCTGTGTATTAAGCTTATCACCCGCCGATCTTGCTACGGCAAAACAACAAAACATTTCGATTTTGTCTTATCTTGCTAATCATTTTAATGTACCGGTGATTGCTTATGCCGCTCCTATTATTGCATTCATTGCAATTTCAAAGTCTTTTTTCGGGCATTACTTAGGCGCAAATGAAGGTTTACATGGCTTATTGATAAAAACACTTCGTTTGCCAAAAGACCAGGCGAATCCCAGATTAAGAAATGGAATAGAACTGTTTATGATTCTTTCTTGCTGGGCAGTCGCTACCATCAATCCAAATATATTAAAAATGATTGAGACCCTAGGTGGACCCATTATTGCGGTGATACTGTTCTTAATGCCTATGTATGCCATCAAAAAAGTACCAGCTATGCAGAAGTATAAAAATCCTTTGACCAACAGCTTCATTGCAATTATGGGATTAATTACTATTTCTGCTGTACTCTATGGGCTTTGGGAAACCTTGATTGGATAATGGAACTTGAAGAGCGAATAAAGGATGTTCGTTTACGGCTTTTACGTGCTGAAACCGAAGCACTACGTCAGCCAGGGACGGTAAAGCTATTAGCCGTAAGTAAGACGCAAGGCATTGATAAAATTATCCGAGCTTATAATGCCGGTTTATCTGCTTTCGGCGAAAATTATCTTCAGGAAGCCCTCATCAAAATCAACACCTTGTCCTATCTACCGATTGAATGGCATTTCATTGGCCCAATACAAAGTAATAAAGCAAAAAAAATTGCTAAAAATTTTTCCTGGGTTCATAGTGTTTATCGTAACGTCATCGCAGAACATTTAAACCTCCATCGCCCTAGCGAACTCCCTCCCCTGAATGTGTGTTTACAACTGAATCTTGATGAAGATAAAGAAGCAGGGATTTCCCCAGCAAAGATAGCAGAACTTATAAATCAAGTTATAATTTTACCTAGACTTAAGTTGCGCGGTTTCATGGTTATCCCAGCGGCTAATCTAAATGAAGAACAACAATTTCACACTTTTTTACAGGTTCGCGACATGA
This sequence comes from Legionella genomosp. 1, assembly GCA_945862405.1. GTDB lineage: Bacteria > Pseudomonadota > Gammaproteobacteria > Legionellales > Legionellaceae > Legionella_A. Next base: position 3,887 of record CAMAYX010000190.1, on the reverse strand, counting down.
TGACTAAATTTAATACAGAACTAGGATTAAACCTAGATACACTGTCGATGGGAATGAGTGATGATATGGCTGAAGCAGTACGCGCTGGAAGCACTATGGTACGTATTGGCCGTGCAATTTTTGGTGAGAGAACAGCATGAAAATTGGGTTTATTGGCTTTGGTAATATGGCAAAAGCCATTGCTGAGGGCTTAAGCTCACAAGGTCATACTTTATACGCAGCGGCACCCTCTTTGTCCAATGGCAGCAACTATCACGGGATACACACACATTCTGATAATTGTAGTTTTATTGATAAAGTAGATGTCATCCTTCTTGCCGTTAAACCCAAACACATGAGCACAGTATGGCAAGAGATAAGCGACCGAATTTCTTCGCAGCAACTTATCATCACCATCGCAGCAGGTATTAACACGCATTGGTTTGAGCAAGACCAAACCAATTTTTCCATAGTACGTGCGATGCCTAATATAGCCGTTTCTGTTAGCCAGGGTGTAACTGGGCTCTTTGCTGGAACGCACTGCACTGAGCAGCATAAGCAGTGGGCACAACAAATTTTTTCCTGTAGTGGAATTTCGGTCTGGTTGGAAAATGAATCCGACCTTGATATCTGCACTGCACTTTCCGGGAGTGGCCCTGCCTATATTTTTCTATTCATGGATGCTATGATTCAAGCCGCCCAAAAGTTAGGCCTGAACGAACAGACTGCAAAAACACTAACATTACACACATTTCATGGCGCGTTTACTTTAGCACAGCAATGCAATACTAGTCTCGTTGAGCTTAGAGAGCAGGTTACTTCGCCAGGAGGAACCACCGCAGCAGCTCTTGAAATTTTTGAACAACGCACCATATCAGATATTATTGAAACTGCTATGAAAGCTGCCTATGAACGCGCTCAGCAGTTAGCAAAATCTTAACACCAAACCAAACGAGGAAATCATGGGTGGATTAATGAACGTTGTATATTTTCTCTTCACCTTGGTGTTTAGTTTCCTTATCTATTTGTTATGGGCACGCATGGTGTTGCGTTATTTTCGTGTGAGCCCGCTACATCAAGTGAGCGACCTTGTTTTATCGCTTACAAATCCTATTGTTTTCCCATTTACCATGTTGTTCAAACAGACTAAACGGCTCTCACCATACGACTGGCCAGCATTGATAGCTCTGATTTTATTTGAAATTATTAAATTTACACTGATTGGAGCCCTCTTTTTATCCACGTGGATGCCGCTCCAGTATGTAGTGCTTTTCACCATCGCAGATTTGATTATTAAACCCTGTAATTTTTTCTTTTATGCCATTCTAGTAAGAACGCTCATGAGCTTAATTAATCCCACATGGCATCATCCCATTGCTGGTATTCTCTATACCATAACCGAGCCACTGCTGCGTTTGGGCAGAAAAATCGTACCTGATATATCAGGCTTTGACTTTTCCCCCCTGGTCATAATCCTTATTTTGAAAATTTTTACATTATTTATCAGCGGTTTACTGCCTCTTCCTTTGGTTTAACACTCCCCTTCAAAGCTAAAAAATATTTTGCAGATGATAAACCACCTTAGGTAATCCTTAAGGTGGTTTGTAGCGAAATTAGCCACCAACCCGTGAGACCTCCATGCCAGCTAGTAAACTACAATTACCTGAACATTTACCCAGAGAATTATCCGAACTAGTAAATCAGTACAATGAACTTACCTACCAACCAACTGACAACAACGATCACCTGCAAAAACTATTTTTATTGCATACCCTAAGATTATGGAATGTTGCGGCAGTCACCACTCCGCAAGAATTGAATGAAACGGTATTCCCCAAAATGGATGTGACATCAAATGCAATCTGTAGTTTCTATTTTAAAGGGGCTGCAATCACGGTTCCTAAATGCTTTCTAATGCCTTACCCCGGACTGACGGATACGCAAACAGAAATTTTATCAATTGTGAAAGAAAGAGAGTTCCCCGACGCTCCAAAGACACAAAAGAGAAGAGAGTCTTCGTCGGTAACCATTACCCGATCTTTATCAAAGTCAGGTACGGCTCATGATGAGTTAACGGAAGAAAACGAAGCGGAAATTGAGGTAGTCAATGAGAATCCCCAAGGTACAACGGCAAGGCAAGCTGCAGGGACTACGAACTTTGTATCAACCACCAACTTCACAGGTGATACATCTACTGCTGAGAGACCTAAAGCACCGACATTAACCGCTATATTCAATTTTGATACTACCAATGTCAAACGCCCATGTACTGATATTGCTACTACGGTGGCACGCGGCAACTCTCCGAGATAACTCTTTAAACGCTGTTTTCAATTCGCTTGTAGAATTGTAAACTGCCCCGAAATAAAGAAGAGCAAAAACTGTAGTAAGTAACTATAATTAATAAAAAACTATCTAGGGAAGGATGATCATGAAACGTTCATTGCTGGTTTTAATTGGCTTTGCCTCTTTCAATGTGATGGGAGCGCAATCCATTTATTGCCCACAGAAGCAAGGTTATATCAACGTAGGCATGTCCGTAGCTCAGGTGACTGCAGCATGTGGGCAGCCAATTTCCCGTAAAGTATCGAATCAGCCAGCCACACAGAAGGTTCCAGTTACTCAGTTGATTTACACTACCTTAAATCAGGGAAGTGTATATTCTGGTTTAGATAACGTTTACAGCCAATGGTCGCTACCTAGCGGCTCAACTGGAGTAAACCTACAGGTAGATATTATCAATAATAAAGTTAGCTCCGTACAACTGAACGGATCAAATACAAATGCAGTAACTTTATGCGGTGGTGATAATGTACAAGTTGGTGATGATGTAAACCGGGTTTATAATGCTTGCGGTAATCCTTCTATGGTTAATAACACCTTTATTAACCAACCTATTCCTACGACCAATCCTCCTGAAGTATGGATTTATCAAGTCGATCAATTTCAACCCCCTATTTCCTTGACATTTGTGAATGGGAAACTACAATCCATCGATTAGATAACAGGTTAGGATTGATATGAGTAATACGATCGACGGATTAACAATCGCGTTTAGTGAAAATGACGTAGAAACCACCAAAGAGTTGGACAAGCATGTATTATCTAAAGGTGCTTGGACGACTATTCTTTTTCGCTATCAAGAGTGGGATAATAAAAAACAAGAGTACGGCGCCACAAAATATTCAATTCGACGCTATCAGAAGCGCAACGATCAATATTGGCAAAAATCTAAATTCAATATTTCAAGCGAAGACCAAGCCAAAAAAATCATTGAAGTATTGTCTGATTGGTTAGAGAAAGATAAAGCCTAAGTCGGAAAGCCTTGACTAGGACTTTGGCTGCATCAAGATTTCCTACCCAAACTACAATTTAGACCACACTAACCCTAAAATTTCATGCCAAGCAATGCTGAAATAAACCATATTATTGGGGTTAGGTATAAAGTATTTTGTCCAACGTTCGTCATCCCAATACAGCGTAAAGTCGGTTGGAGCGGCAATGGGGTTTAAGCCCTGGTGTTTGCATAGATACATAGCTCTTGGCATATGGGTTGCCGAAGTCACCAAATAAAAAGGCTCCTTACCCAGCCACTGTTTGATCTGTTGTGCTTGACCTATGGTATTTACGGATTTTGTTTCTAACACTATATTCTCAGCGGGTACTTCAAGCCAAGATAACACCTCATTCAAATTTTCTGCTTCTGTTTTACCCTGCCCATAATCACCACCGGATAATATTATTTTGGCATTGGGTATTTGCCTAAATAAACGTACCGCCTCTAGCAAACGTTTAATACTGGCAGAATATAACAAATTATTGGCCGGCATAGTTTCTAAATTTGCCTCCCCACCGCCAAGAACAACTATCCAATGAACATCTGGACTTGCGGTATTGACGATGGGGTA
>CAMAYX010000189.1 GCA_945862405.1 Legionella genomosp. 1 | reverse complement strand
AGCGTCTTAAGTTAAGCGTAGTTTATATCTTTATATTGGTCAAATAATTGCCTAAACAGTATATAATGCGCCTTCATTGTCAAGCAGAGTCCAAAATAGTTTCTTTGTGTCGAATATGTGTCACCAAAGTTCATTGGGAAACAAGCAATGTAGAAGTTACCCATGGACAAGGGGTCCTGTGCACAACAATGACATTCGGTTAAGGAATCTTCATGATATACTTTGAATATTTTATAGGCACAGATATTGTATCAAAGGATGTAAGCAGTTATGGAAGATTTTTGGAGTCCTTTACAAGCAGCAGTTGAACAAGCATAAAATATGATCATGTCCATACTTCAATGAGTGATAAGGGAACTCCTTATGAGTTTGAAAGCGCTGAACAATGGTACTGCCAGAGCTATATGGTTCTGACCATCAGTTTACGGCACTTCCGAGAGGGTAATGGACGAGTTGCTCGATTGGTAGCTAACTTAATGGCTTTGCAAGCAGGTAAAGACATGCTGGATTACGCACCTATTGATAGAACCAAAAATACCTCAGGCTACAATAAATACATTCATGCCATACAGACAGGATTTAATGGGGACTATTCTGAAATTGAGGAGATTTTTTATCATTTGTTGGTGATAAAAAATTAACCTCTAAGACGAGCTTTGATTTTTTCAAGCCCTTTCTCTGCTCTGGAAGAATCAATAGAGAAACTGCTGATAGAGAATGAGGGGCTCATAATAATTCCCTCCACACCGCAGGAAGAGCGCGTGGAGCGATTATTTGAAGCTTCTCGATGCTCCTTATTTTTTAAATAAGGATTTGTTTCTACTAAAGGTTTCATAATTTTATTATAACACAAAACGTTTAAAATTTGTTTCCTTTAACCCTACCTTTCGCACCAATGTAAAAGATTTTTATAATTAGAATGATTAATATTGACTCCAGCCAGGTCTTGTGGTAATCCATAAATTTCAAGCGCATGGGCCCCGAAGCATGCGATAATTCGTTGATGCACTTTTTTTACAAGAGTCGGCTCTTCTATACCAAGGGCATCAGCAACGTCTGCAAAAATGAAAGGAAACTAACTACTGAAATCGTAAAAGCTTATAAAATTGGTGAGATGGGGCGTAATATTATTTTTCCTTACTGGCGAGACGATGAGTGTTAATGAACTTTCAGTCTGGACTGGCATTAATGGCCATGGAAAGTCTCAACTGTTAGGACATATTATTTTGTCTTCAATGCAGCAAGGTGCAAGGGTATGTATTGCTAGCCTTGAAATTACACCTAAAAAATCCTGGGCTTGCGGTAAGCCTGCAATAAATACTATAAAGCTCAGGGTCAAGATCTCCTTATGACACAAAGTTTGTGTCATAAGGAGATCTTGACCCTGCAGTCTTTAAAATGATTGCTTATAAGCTAATATCGAAAGGGATGGAATCTGGTAATGTAGCAAACGCAACAGAATTGTACTGCACAAAACGAACTTTCTCATCAGAACAGCGCTCTAAAATGTATTCTTCAAATACAACACTTTTAAGCAGACCCTTCTCAGGATTTGCTTTATAACGTGTCTCGAAATACACCCAGCCTTTTGCGCACGCACGCTCTGGATTATTACAAATTTGTACCAAATCAAAATAATACCTGTTTTTTACTTTTGTCATCGGCAAAGACATCAAAATTTTCCCAGTGGATTAATAAATAAAACATCCGATTTTCCGTTTGCATCAATGTCGATAACTAAACCGGAAATGTGATTTTGCAACAAACCGAGTGGCACCTGAATACGTGCTGGCGGGTTTATATTTTGTAAATACATTTTAAAGTGATCAAGATTTGGTTGCCCATTAGGATCAAAGCAAGCTGTGAATTTTAAACCTTGATTTTGTGCCATTACCGCATTTGAGAGTATAGGGCCATGTCCTAAGCTACGATGACGTAGCTGGTCGATAACAGAATCTACGTGACTACCCATAAAATTCTCGTTCTAATTATTCATGTTTTAAGTATAGACATACGAAGCTTAAGTTTAGTTGATCACCTGCCTTATTCTAAATTGTGTTCATTATGCATCAATCGTCATGGCGAACGTAGTCAAGCAATCCAGAATGGAACTATGTTCAAATAACGTCTGGATGCTTCGCTTTGCTCGCAATGACAGCGAGAAAGATATTAATTACTCATCCCAACTCAAGGTTCCACCAGCTTGATATTCAATGACGCGAGTCTCAAAGAAGTTCTTTTCCTTCTTTAAGTCCATCATTTCACTCATCCATGGGAATGGATTTTCTGAGCCAGGGTATTGTTCTGGCAGGCCAATTTGATTGAGACGACGGTTGGCAATGAAATACAGGTATTCTTCAAACATCTCTGCATTCATACCTAAGATTCCATGAGGCATAGTATCTTTGGCATATTGGTATTCCAATGCTACTCCGTCCTTAATCAATTTAATGATTTCTTCTTTAAATTCTGCTGTCCACAAATGCGGGTTTTCAATCTTGATTTGATTAATTACATCAATACCAAAATTCATGTGCATGGATTCATCGCGTAAAATGTATTGGAACTGTTCAGAAGTTCCTACCATTTTATTACGACGACCCATGGACAAAATTTGCGTAAAGCCTACGTAGAAGAATATACCTTCAAAGACTACATAAAAGGCAATTAAATCGCGCAGTAAGCGTTGATCGTTTTCAGGAGTACCAGTATGGAACGTTGGATCGCCTAAACTTTGTGTGAATGGCAGGGCCCATGACGCTTTGGTAGAAACAGAAGGAATCTCACGGTACATGTTAAACACTTCTGCTTCGTCTAGGCCTAAGCTTTGAATGATGTACTGATAAGCATGAGTATGAATCGCTTCCTCGAAGGCTTGGCGCAATAAATATTGGCGGCACTCGGGGTTGGTGATGTGACGATATACTGCTAATACCAGATTATTCGCTACTAAGGAATCGGCGGTAGAGAAAAAACCTAAGTTGCGTTTAATGATCAGGCGCTCATCCTCCGTTAAACCATTAGGATCATTCCATAAGGCCAAATCCGCGCTCATATTGATTTCATTAGGCATCCAGTGGTTTGCACAAGCTGCTAAATACTTATCCCAGGCCCAAGTGTATTTGAACGGAACCAATTGATTTAAATCGGCCCGGCAATTAATGATTTTCTTATCATCCACATGAATGCGGCCAGCCCCCATTTCCAATAATTCAAGGCCAGTCGCACCTATGTGCGGAGTCATTTCTTCTTGTTTTAATATAGTACTCATCTGGTTCTCCTTATTGGCAAGCTTCGCAGCTAGGGTCAAGAATTGAGCAAAGTTGCGGTTCATTTATTTTTACAGCGTTTAATGCACCGTCAGTAACGGTAGATTTCTCAGCATTGGTAGCCCCTACACTGCGCAAGTAATACGTGGTTTTTAGGCCGCGTACCCAAGCCTGGCGATATAACTCATCCAACTTCTTACCAGAAGGTTTTGCCATGTAGACGTTGAGCGATTGAGCTTGGTCAATCCATTTTTGTCGTCTTGACGCCGCTTCTACTAACCAGACGGGATCAATTTCAAATGCCGTTGCATAACGTGACTTTAAATGCTCCGGAATTCGGCTAATGGGTTGAACGCTGCCGTTGAAATATTTTAAGTCGTTGACCATTACTTCATCCCATAAATTCAGGGCTTTTAACTCGGCCACTAAATAGGGATTAATTACCGTAAACTCACCGGACAGGTTCGATTTTACATATAGGTTCTGATACGTGGGCTCAATGGATTGCGAAACACCGCAAATATTAGAAATGGTAGCGGTAGGGGCAATGGCCATAACGTTGGAATTGCGCATACCTTGGGTACGAACTTTAACACGTAAAGCCTCCCAATCCAGTTTTTGCGAGCGGTCTTGTTCCAGATATTTACCGCGGGTTTGTTGCAGAAGGTTAATGGAGTCGATAGGAAGAATTCCTTTGCTCCATAAAGACCCTTCGTAGGTAGAATACTTTCCGCGTTCCTGTGCTAATTCGCAAGATGCTTCAATGGCATAGTAACTGATTAATTCCATAGAAGTGTCAGCAAACTCAACGGCAGCTTCTGAACTGTAATCGATTCCTAAAGCATACAGAGCATCTTGGAATCCCATCAGGCCAAGACCTACTGGGCGATGCCTCAAGTTAGAATGACGTGCTTGTGGAACAGAGTAGTAATTAATATCAATCACATTGTCCAGCATACGAACTGCAGTACGTATGGTTTTTTGCAATAGCTCTTTATCCAATTTGCCGTTTTTAATATGAGCGGGCAAGTTGACGCTGCCTAAATTACATACGGCGATTTCCTCTTGTGACGTATTAAGTGTGATTTCAGTACACAAGTTAGAACTGTGGATGACGCCAGTATGCTGCTGCGGTGAGCGTAGGTTACAAGCATCTTTAAACGTAAGCCAAGGATGACCGGTTTCAAATAGCATGGACAACATCTTACGCCAAAGTTTAACGGCAGGTACTACTTTAACGTTTCTGATCAGACCTTGTTTGGCTTTTTCTTCATAGCTTGTGTACAACAAATCAAAGGTTTTACCGTATTCATCATGTAGATCTGGAACTTCATCAGGAGAGAAGAGCGTCCAATCGCCTTCCTCATTCACACGCTTCATAAACAAGTCTGGAATCCATAGTGCGGTGTTCATATCGTGTGTGCGTCGACGATCATCTCCAGTATTCTTACGTAACTCTAAAAATTCTTCGACGTCACGATGCCAACACTCGAGATAAGCACAAACGGCGCCTTTACGCTTGCCGCCTTGATTTACTGCAACTGCTGTAGCATCGGCAACGTTTAAGAAGGGAACTACGCCTTGGGACTTGCCGTTAGTGCCTTTAATTTGAGCCCCCATTGCACGTACGGGAGTCCAGTCGTTTCCTAGTCCTCCAGCAAATTTGGAGAGCAGAGCATTATCTTTAATAGCGCTGTAAATCCCGTCTAAATGGTCTGGGACGGTGGTTAAATAGCAGCTGGATAATTGTGGACGAACAGTTCCAGAATTGAATAAGGTAGGTGTGGAAGACATGTAATCGAACGAGGACAATAAAGTATAAAACTCAATAGCTTTGGCTTCTTTATCGTTTTCGCGCATGGCAAGTCCCATAGCTACGCGCATAAAGAAGGCTTGCGGCAATTCATAGCGGACACCATTTTCGTGAATAAAGTAGCGATCGTAGAGGGTTTGTAAGCTCAAATAAGTGAACTGCATATC
>CAMAYX010000188.1 GCA_945862405.1 Legionella genomosp. 1 | reverse complement strand
TCTTTAGTGACCTTATCTTCGGAATTAAATTCTTCTGATTGTCTATTTATCGATCCGCTTTCTTCTTGTGCCATTTTGTTGATTTCCTTACCACCCTCACGACATTAAATTTACCTTATTTTTGTCTCACTGTCGCTGGCACAGAGGGTATTGGGAAATTTTTTTAATGCGTATTTTTTTCTTTTCGGTATCAAAATCACTAATAAATAATAGTTTTCTATTTTCATCCTGAATCATTAACTCATTATTTAGGTTGGTGACCAAGGATTTAAATTTTGAACTTAATACAAAAAGGTAAATGATAACGGGCTGTAAATAGTGTTTATTGCCAGTAATCGTATACATACGGCTGGAAAAATGTTCTTGTTGTACCAAAGGAAGCCTGTATAGCTTAGATTTATACTTCGCAAGGATTTGGTCACCAATATTGGCGTGAGCTATTGAGGATATTAATAATAAACAAAGGATAAGGGGTTTCATCATCACATTCAAAATAAAAGTTAGATGCAAATTTCTCCATAAAAAGTCAACGCCATGCATTGGCAGGGGATCGATATTATCCAAAATTTGTCGATAATGCTATCAACAATAACAAAGAAAATTTCAAAATATTGATAAAATCTAGCGCCAAGCTATTTCAGCACTAGGTTTTCCTCCGTTAATTGGCTTATCATATTTGCTATAAAATCATTCAGCGCTATATCCGCGCTTACTGCAACCTGAATGGGGAATATAAACAGGAAGACAACAAAGGATAGAGTTGTTTTAAAATATTTCATTATGGTATATCCAAATAGCACCCTAATCTTAAAGTAAAACATGTTGGGTAAATCCGCAAACGAAATGAATTCTGGTAAACTGTCTTTTTTACAAAATCTTAATACCAATGATTAACCTCACCATATCTGTAGAAACTTTCTTAAAAGAGTATTGGCAAAAAAAACCATTGATCATCCGCAATGCTTTTAATGAGTTTGACAATCCACTATCTCCTGATGAAATAGCCGGGCTGGCGCTGGAGGAAGATGTAGAAAGCCGCATAGTTTGGGAAACACCGGGTAAAGAGCCTCAGTGGCAATTAAAACGTGGACCATTTACCGCCGAGGAGTTTTCTTCACTGCCAGCCTCGCATTGGACGCTGTTAGTCCAAGGGGTAGATCGTTTGATTCCAGAAGTGGATTTATTGTTCGAAAAATTCAAATTTATTCCTCAGTGGCGTGTTGATGATGTCATGATCAGTTACGCTGTGACTGGCGGAAGTGTTGGGCCACATTACGATCATTATGATGTTTTTCTTTATCAAGCGTCTGGAAGTAGAAAGTGGTCTTTAACCACACAGGACTGTGTGCCGGAAAATCACCTTCAGAATGTAGAACTGCGCATTATGAAGGAATTTATTGTTGAAGAAGAGTTTATTTTAGAACAAGGCGATATGTTATATCTGCCGCCACATGTCGGTCATTATGGTGTCTCCTTAAGCGATGATTGCATGACCTATTCTTTTGGCTATCGTAGTTATCGAGGACAGGAGTTATTCGATAGTTTTACTGAATATTTAGCCGAACATCCGGCATGGAATCCATTGTATAGAGATCCAGAATGGACCCAAAACCAGTCCACCGTTTTGATTCCTCAACAAGCTTGGACTAATGCGCGCGATGTTCTAATACAAGCATTGAAAGATGAGACTATCCTTAAAAATTGGTTTGCCAGTTATGTAACTACTTTGGATTCTGAGGCGGAACAATTATTGCCGGAATCTGATGAGGATTCTGATGTTTTAAACTTTACCAACGAACTAGAACAATATTCTGGTTTAATTTGGGATGCTGTGTGTCGGAAAGCTTATTTAGAATCACCTTTGCAATTATTTATCAATGGAGTTGAGTGGGACATTACTGGTGTTGAGCCTGAATTAGTAAAATACATCGCTAATGAAAAAATATTGTACCACAGCGAAATAGTTCATTTTTTTGACAAAGATACCAATGTTCAACTAATTTATAAATTATGGCAGCTTCAATGGCTACAATGGTTTGATTAAAGTTAGATGGAGTTTCTATGTATTCTGAATTACGTAAACGCGCGCAAAAAGCAGGTCACCCCCCGGGTACAACAATGTATACCGGAAAGAGGCACAAAGCTGAAGAAACTTCCATTACTAAAATTCTCTATTCAGAACATGATTTTCATGAGTGTGAGGGCAAGTCTTTAAACGATGTGCCGTTGACGAGTGAACCCGGTGTGACTTGGATTAACGTTGAAGGGTTGCACAATACAGAAATTCTGGAAGAATTAGCCAAAAAATATAAAATTCATCCCTTAACTGTGGAAGATATAGCTAATACTGATCAACGTCCAAAGGTAGAAATATTTGATAATTATGTGTACATAACCTTAAAAATGTTTTTATGGGATAAAAAGCATCAGACGTACTCAAAAGATCAAGTGAGTCTGATACTGGGCAATGATTTTTTACTCACCTTCCAAGAAAGTCATCATGATTTATATAAACACATCCAAGAGCGATTACGGGGTGCTTCAGGTCAGCGTTTGCGTCAAAATGGCAGTGATTACTTAGCTTATCGCATTATGGATACCATTATTGATTACTATTTTGTGGTGTTGGAGGCTATAGGCGATAAAATCGAAAAAGCGGAAGAAGTGATCATTGCAGATTCTAATCCTCAATGTACGCGTTTAATCTATCAATTGAAGCATCAATTAATGGTTTTGCGTAAATGCATATGGCCCACTCGTGAAGCAGTGAGTCACTTGATGCAAATGGAAAATAGTCTTGTTTCATCCTTCACTCGAGTATATCTACGCGATCTCTACGATCACGTAGTGCAGGCAATTGACACCATTGAAACTTTTCGAGATATTTTGGCAAGTATGCTAGACATCTATTTATCGGTGATCACCAATCGTATGAATGAGGTTATGAAAACCCTCACCATCATTGCAACGATTTTTATCCCGATCACATTTATTACCAGTTTGTATGGTATGAATTTCGTGAACATGCCGGAACTTCATTGGCACTGGGGTTATTACATGGTTCTCGGTGTGATGAGTGTAATTGTACTCTTCATGCTGAGGTATTTTCGTCGTAAGAACTGGTTTTAACACAATGTTGGTTAACGGTGGAAGACTGTGAGGGCTCTCCGTCGCCGCAGTGTTTACCTGTATCTCTATAATAAATCATTATAGTTCAAATGTTATGCAATATGCAAGAATGTGCCAAAAAGTTGAATTATGGAAAACCTTTGTCCTACAAGCCCAACCAACGAATAAATTTACCATCCAATTTCAAACTCACCGTTGGTTTGGATTCAAAGACTAAAGCAGAGTCAGAATTCGATACCGCTGCGTTATTAACACGAATTTCTATGATTTTCGCAAAAGGATAGAACTCCATTTCAGTAGCATAATATCCATGCTGTAATTTAATTACAGGGAATACATAAGACAAAGAATCCAATCGTTCTTGTACTCCCATGTTCTTAAATTCTTGATCACTTAGTGCAATATATTCAGCATTATTAATTTGGCGGCGTAACATGCGAGTTAAAGGGGGCGAGTTATTGAATATTTGACGATATTTGTCGGCTGTCATCACCACGATGGGTTCATTTTCTTCTCGTGAATTATCTTTGTTAATGTCTGCAAAAATAATGGAGTCGCGTTTGCCCACATCCGGAGTAGATAACTCACCAGATTTTACAACATCTTGGTTTTGACGAATGTTGCCATGGCAATTTAAATATTTTGATTTATCGAGCCAATTTTCATCTGGGTAAAACACAACTAATAATGCTTGATCTTTCAACACATCTATAATGGGCTTAGAAAGTGTATCTGGAACCGCAGGGCAACCCCAGCTGCGACCTGGCCTTCCATATTTTTTAATAAAATTCTCTTCAACGTACCAGCCCCCATGCATTACAACTGCTCGACTTGATGCATTGTCATTAAAACCTTTATCTAAGCCAGATAGTTGTAGGGAGAGACCATGTCGTCCGTAATACGATTTTGTGGTGTTATATACGCCAATACTGCTGGCTTTACTGTTATTTTTATTGGAAAAGTAATTTGTTAGTAAACTTCCAGAATTAATTCCATGGGAAACATAAGTGTGAAATAGCAATTTATTGTCGATTAAATCGAAAACCCACAATCTCTTTTGATTTGAAGGCATAGAGTAATCGATTACTGCTAATATATTGTTGTGATCGATGTTGAATTCATTAGCACAATCTAAGCTTGTCAGAACTTTAGTTTGCACTTCGTTTTGCAAGCCATTTTCCGGTTGTGCTAGCAATTGTTTAATCACTGCCATCCGTGCCTCTGGTGTATTAGGACAGAATTGTGCAGTACCACTCACCACAGTGTCAGCCGCTGCCTGTAAATAACCGCTTGCTATGGTGGCAACTAGTAATGAAAGCAATCTCTTCATGATTCTACCCTTAAAATCCCTATATGAATTTTTATCGGCAAGAAAATAACTAACTTGAATGACCGTAAAGAAACGTTTTCAATTTTTCGTCTATACTCATCATGGACATACATAAGTAACTAGGGTATCAACGAGGCTTTGGGCATCCTTGGACAAATCAGTGCCGGCACTCAAGAAATTACGGTTAAGCTCAAGAAATATCAACGGCAATTTCAGAACAAGCGGCACCTCATGCTCTGCTATTTTCTGTCGCAGAGCAATTGTTCTTGGTCAACATTTGCAAGCAGTGTGGCTCTTGCAGACATTATTCTGCTCCGATGTGCGACTCAGGACTAACGAAAGCAACCTTGAATCGCTTCAATGCGGTTTTTAGCTCATCCAAAAGCACGGATAGATTTTGTGCTGAATGCTGCATTCCAGCAGTTTGCAGTTGAATTGAAGAAGACATTTGCTCTGCCCAACTGCCAATTCGCGAAATTAAGAAAGCAAATAAGGAATCCTGCCAAGGCTAAGCTTAAGGATGATTCCTGATAAGGGAGATTAGAATGAACAAAAAGGTGCTTATTGTTGATGACTCAACGTTTATGCGAATGGTGTTGAAAGACATCGTTGCGCGTCATGATTCCACCTTGGAAATTTTAGAAGCGGACGGTGAAAAATCAGCGATAGCAAGTATTCAAAAGAATTTACCGAATTTAGTTCTGCTCGATATTGTCATGAATAATAGCGAAGTTGAAGGTATTAACATTTTAAGAACCATCAACTCCAAATTTCATCAAATTAGCGTAATTATGATTACTTCGGTTGGCCATGCAAGTGTTGTTGAAGAGTGTGAAACAT
>CAMAYX010000187.1 GCA_945862405.1 Legionella genomosp. 1 | reverse complement strand
CCGCAACTGAAATTTTATACAATGCTGAGGGTGAAGTAGTTGGAGTAGCTACAGGTGATATGGGGGTTCTTAAAGATGGAACGCAAGGCCCTAACTATCAACCCGGCATGCATTTACAAGCAAAACAAACGCTTTTCGCCGAAGGTTGCCGTGGCCAATTAAGCCAAAATTTAATCAATCGCTTTCAACTGCGCGCTGATAAACAACCGCAAACTTACGGCTTAGGAATTAAAGAAATATGGCAGGTATTGCCCGAAAAACATCAACTAGGACATGTTATTCATACGGTAGGCTGGCCACTGGATCGAGAAACTTATGGCGGCTCATTTGTCTATCACCTGTCAAACAATCGTGTGGCATTAGGTTTTGTGGTGGGATTGGATTATAAAAATCCATGGTTAAGTCCATTCGCAGAACTGCAACGCTTTAAAACCCACCCCTTCATTCGTGAAACGCTGACCGGCGGTGAGCGAATCGCCTATGGAGCACGCGCTATCAACGAAGGCGGTTGGCAATCACTGCCCAAGTTAACGTTTCCCGGAGGGATGCTGATTGGTGATGGCGCGGGTTTTCTCAATGTACCTAAGATTAAAGGCATTCATATGGTGATGGAATCAGGAATGCTGGCAGCCCAAACCTGTTTCGAAGCCTTAGCCTCTAAGCAAGTTCAACGCGAATTAACAAGCTATACCGAAAAAGTTAAGACATCTTGGCTCAGCGATGAGTTGTATCGGGTACGCAACATTCGTCCGGGTTTTCGTTATGGATTAATTCGAGGTTTAATCAATGCAGCCATTGAAACCTATATTACCGGTGGCAAATCACCATGGACTCTAAAAAATCATGCCGATTACACCACACTGGTTCCTAGCAAGTCTTGTAAGAAAATTGCATACCCTAAACCGGATGGAGTACTTACCTTTGATCGTTTGTCATCGGTTTATTTAACTAATACCTTTCATGATGAAAGTCAGCCCTGCCATTTAAAACTTCGTGATAAAGCGCTTGCCTTGACGGTTAATTATGACAAATACACTTCTCCTGAAACACGCTACTGCCCTGCCGCCGTTTACGAAATAGTTCAAGAAGAAACAGGACCTAAGTTGCAAATCAATGCGCAAAATTGCATTCATTGCAAAACCTGCGATATCAAAGATCCTGAACAGAATATTGTTTGGGAGGCGCCTGAAGGCGGTGGTGGTCCTAATTATGTGGGCATGTAGGTTGTTGGGGCTCAACAACCTACATTCATATTAAGGTTGAGCTACGCGATCTTCTTCGGCAACATCCACAGGAGCTTGTCTTAACTGGTTTGAATTCAATGGGCTAGGGAAATGTCCATGCTCCATTTCGACTACTACTGTGTCTGTTGATGGCGCTAAGGATTTTTCGTACGCATTAATTACGTCATCTTCAAGGTACAATTCATCGTCATCCGCAGGCTCTTGATCCACGGCTAACTTAAAACGGTTATCAATTTGTACATCGCGATTAGCGTAGGCATAAATGCCGGCAGCGGTCAGGATTGATATACCAAGTAAAACCAACGCAGCCGGTGCAACTACAGCAATCAGAGGGCTAAACAATACCGCAGGTAAAGCGGCACCGTATACACTCAGACCAACCACTGCAACGCCCATACCAACACCAATAATAGGTACACCAGTGAAGCCAAATCCATTTCGCGCACCTGTAGCAAACCATGCCGCCTTATCTTCTTTGGTAGTACACATGAGTCTTAAACCATCTTTTTCATATTTGTTCAAATATTCATCAGGTATCATATCGAAATTTACATGGTCTAAACTGACAAACTTACCTGACTCAGCTTCATAACCTTTTTCAACCATTCCCTGTGCTTTTCTTCGTGCATACAATTCCGCACCATAGGCAATCAAAGGCATACCGATTAATACCAATGGGAAAATAAAAGTAGCAACGGGGTACATAGGCTGCGGTCACGGACGCAGCAATGCCAAATGCAATGCTAGCTAATAGACCAGGGAAAAACGTAGCTGCAACACCCCAGACAATACTCTGGGTTAATGGATCATTGCTAGATAACAAGCTGTGTTGTTGCGGTTGATGCCCCAATAAGAAATACGGTAGGCTTGCTTTGGTTGCATAATAATCGTTTATCAATCCATATATTAAGGTACTAACGTAAGCGACAGAAGCCGCGAACAACCCTGTAGAAAACACAGATACCCAAGCTGGAAGAGCAAGGAATGGCACGGCAACAAATAATGCAACGAATACAGCTGCTATAGCTACGCCAACAAAGCCAGCTTTTAAAGCTTCCATTAATCCACTGTCATCTTTTTGCGCTTTTAATTTAGGAACATGGTACAGCATACGATACACACCATGTTGTTGTAGTAAGGCTAAGAAGTTATGTTCTTGGGATTTGCTTTCTAAATCCTCAATGTATTTCTTTACCGCTCGAACAATGCTAGGGAGCTTTTGTGAGTCATTGTAAAATGCATTTGTAGTGATGCTGGTGATAATGTCCAAAAGATTTTGTACATGCTCAGCTTCTATTGAGGATAAGTTTTCTTTTTGAATTTTTTGTAAGGTGTATTGTAAAATATTAATCTGTTTCCCTGCAGAAACTCTACGACTTCCATAAGCACTCATTTGCTCTCTTAATTGTCTTTCTGCTGTCGCCATCTACAACCTCCATAAGTAAATCAATCGTTTTTGTGCATCAATGATACGGTTTGAGCAAGGATAATATACACAAAAATCCTTAACCCACGATTAAGAGGCTTGTAATACTTAAAAAATATGAATAAAATGAGACGGTCTATATTTGGTTGAATTAACAAACATGTTGAATCTTAAAGTAGCAAAATTTGTGAATGTGGTGGTCGTCGTTACTCCAGTAACGTGCGGTCGTAACCTACTTTAAATTTAACGCCGCACCTCTCTAAGGAGATGCGGCTTGTCAAACAAATCGAAGCTCCTTAAATAGGTAAACAATGTATTTAGGAGTAACCGATGGCTGAAGCAAAAACACCATTTTATAAAGCACTTTACCCATGGATCGTTTGGATCCTTGCGGCCAGTTTTTTTTACTACAAGTATTTAATTCAAGTATCTCCTAGCGTCATGAGCCCGCAATTGATGAGTGCTTTTTCCCTGACCGGTGCTGGTTTAGGAAATTTGGCCGCTTGTTTCTTTTATGGCTACCTGTTGATGCAAGTCCCCGTAGGGGTTTTGTTGGACAGATGGAGCCCCAGAAAAATAACGTCCATGGCGGCTTTCGTTTGTGCTTCTGGTATTTTCTTATTCGCTAATACTCACACTGCGGTTACCGCAGGTCTGAGTCGGTTTCTGATTGGTTTAAGCGCATCCTTTGCTGCCGTATCTTGCTTTAAACTGGCGAGCATCTGGTTTCCACCCAAGCGTTTCGCTTTGGTAGCAGGTTTGAGCATGACAGCTGCCATGTTAGGAGCTGTAGGTGGTGAGGGTCCTTTATCTGCCTTAGTGGACCGATTCGATTGGCGTCATGCTCTAGAAATTATCGCCGTTGCTGGTTTTATACTCTCGGCATTAATGTGGATCATTATCCGTGACAAACAATCTCCCCCGTCTACCCACCCCGAGTATGGCGTACAAGTCAAACTAGGCTTGAAACTTAAAATACTATTAACCGATCCGCAAACTTGGCTGCTTTCTATATACAGCGGCCTGGCATTTGCTCCAGTATCAGTATTTGGCGGCTTATGGGGTGTATCCTTTATTCAAAAGGCCTACTCATTAAACACAACCGAAGCAGCGCATTTAATCTCTCTAATCTTCATTGGTTTCGCCATAGGTTGCCCACTAACCGGATGGTTTTCTGATTACATAGGGCGCAGAAAGCCCATCATGTTCATTGGTACGCTACTAGCTACCATCGCTTTGGCCATTGTCGTTTATTTTCCAATACCATCTTTCTACCTTTCAGTCCTGCTGTTCTTGTTCGGTATCGGTGCTAGCTGCTTTTTCTTATGCTTTTCCATGATCAGAGAGCTGCACCCTCTTGTACTGACAGCAACCGTATTAGGTTTTATGAATACGTTTGACTCGGTGTGTGAGGCAGTAACTGAACCCTTTATCGGCAAACTCTTAGATATTAACTGGTCAGGTGCTTACGAGAATGGGGCGCGTTCCTTTGCTCTTCATGATTATCATCTAGGACTTAGCGCCCTGGTAATCTATCTTGCGCTCTCGGTAGTGTTAATGTTCTTCATCAAGGAAACTTACTGCATTCCCCGTCATGAAGAGTCTCACCCAGCCTGATATTGTTATTTGACAAAGGTGCGGTTAGACTTCGTGCAACCAGGGAATTAAAACCTGGTTGCACGCAACCAAAGTACCTGTAAGTATGTCAACATTCATTGTCCCAGTGGCGCAGCTGGATAGCGCGGCCCCCTCCTAAGGGGCAGGTCGCAGGTTCAAATCCTGCCTGGGACGCCAAAATTAAATGCCGAGAAGTAGTCATAATGAAAATTTTTAAACAACATGCGCTGCAAATCCATGCGCTCCACTTTACTATTCTCTTTGCATTGTATTTTGCATTTGTAATCAACATTCCTATTTTGATTTCGATTTCCCATACATTGAACCGTATTTATGGAAACAACATTACTGCTTATTGCTCTGTTGCTGTGGCCATTTTTTGCATCATGAATTTAATTTTTCTCTTACTTTCCTTACGCTATATCGTTAAGCCACTGTTTATATTAATTTTACTAATCTCAACCTTCCTAAGCTACGCCACTTATAGCTATGGCACCATCTTCAACAGTGAAATGTTGCAAAACATTTTACAAACGCATTACAGCGAAAGTACGTCCTATTTAACTTCGACGTTTTTCATTTGGTTAACTGCGATGGGGATTATCCCGTCAATTTTAATTTATAAAATCAAAATTGTATTTCCAAGTTACTTAAAAGAAACCCTACAAAAATTAACCGCCGCCCTACTCACATTTGTGCTGTTGATCATTGCTGTTGCTCCAGGCTACAAAGGCTATGCTTCAGTAATTCGCAATAATCCGCAGCTGCAAAAAATGTTAATTCCCACACAATGGGCTTACACCTTGGGTTTGATGGTTAAAAACATCTATTTTACAAAAAAAATCGACTACAGATTGATAGGCTTGGATGCTACCAATCGTGCCAAACCCTTAGCAGATAGACCGAACCATCATTTACCGGCGTTTTAAAAAAATCGCTAACCAATGCGGCCAAACTATTGATTGCTTTGCGCATATCCACGGGTTTTTCAGCAACGTATACTTTTGTTTCCTCAGATAATCTTAA